>JAZLBE010000102.1:0-7198 GCA_045613525.1 Paludibacteraceae bacterium | reverse complement strand
GAAGTATGGGCTGCATTCCGCGAACGTAGCTACGAGGGAATTGGCTATGGCTAAAAGCGTGGGAAATGGGCAAGCCAAGGCAGATGTTCGAAGGTACAACTTTTTTTTGAATCGTGCAAATAATAATTGTTAATTATTAGTTAATTCCTGTTTTGCCACTTGTAAATGACAAATGTATGAATGGTTTTCTGCTTAATTTTGGGGTTTTGATCGGAGTCGTGTATTGCCCCTGTATTAAGTACATATTATTCCCCCTTATAATAGAGGGAAATAGTACTTAATGGGGTAACGACTCCTATTCAAAAGTGTATTATTCAACACTCAACCGCGTAATTTTTTATGCAACTGTGCTATGACAAAACCGCGTAGCGTAGTGTACCGCTTTTCGCCTTGTTTCGGATGTAGAAATTGCTGCTCAAAAATCGGTTGCCAGTATGCCACTCGCACCGGATCGCTAAGTTCCTGTTTTGCAAGCAATTGCGCCTGCTGAAATAGCTCTCGATTTTTCGTTGCAGCTTCCGACCATTTACCCTCGTGACAATGGTAGATGTAGGTCTCAGATGGACCATAAATTGGTCTGCCTTTGGCATCTCTGCCATAGCATTTGCGACGAGTGACGGTCACACGACCATCAGGACTAGATGATAACTTGCCAGTTATGTTCTCCACTGGCGAAATAAATGTAGTTTGTGACATAAATAATTAAGTGTTAGGAATATGATTTTAGTTAATTTTTGGGTTTAATTTTTTCTAATTTTTGTTTTTAATAAATGTTCCTAGTTTTTTAGTGACAGTAGTACTAATTTTTCTTATGAAACATCTTGCCAATTACGCACTATTCACGCACAATACACGCACAATACACGCACAATAACCATATGATTCAGCACATTTCATAGGGCTATTGTCGTATCTTACAGCGATCTTTGCTTATGTCACTTTTTTAGTGTCAATTTGGCAGGAAATAAATGCTTAGGTTTGTTGTGTTTTTATCTACTTTATTGTTATACAATAACTGTGCCAAACTACACCGTTTGGCAGAACTTTTTTGAGTTTTTTGTTAATTTTGTTTTTTGGTATTTCGTACAACCTTACAACCTATCATCTGTTTCTTGAACTTCACGTATGCGCGGGCGTGAAGTTTTGTATTTTGATGTAAGGTCGTTAGGTTGTTAGGAGAAAATTGTGTTTCCAGAGTCTGCCGTTTGGACGTCTTGACATCTGTTTCTTAAACTTCACGTATGCGCGAGTGTGTATTTTTATTTTTCGTTGTCAAAACGTCCAAACGGCATAGATAGACTATTCGGGACATCTGGACAACCGGACATCTATTTTCTAAACTTCACGTACGCGCGGGTATGTATTTTTATTTTTCGTTGCATCGTTGCATCAATGCATCAGATTCTTAACTATTTTTGTTGAATATTTGCAAGTGTCAATTATTTTGCGTACCTTTGCCGTCGATTTGGTAAAGCGTTACCGATCAATACATAATTTGTTAACATAGCATTACTATTTTTCGCGTTCAAAAAGAAAAAGCCTAGGAAACTGATTCTTAAACGAAACGGATAATGCTTCACGGTTAAGCCTTTTTTATTGGCAGAACCCACTACAACCTAATAGTTCACATTACGGTGTGGACTCTCTGTATAGGTTGTAGGCGGCGGTTCTTCCTAGGCTCCTCCGTGAACGCGAACAGAGATGTTCACACCTTTTTTGTATCCGTTGATGATTGATAGTTCTGCTCTAAAACTATCAATCCATGGCACGCAAAGATCTAACGCAAGCTAGAGAAGCAAAAAAGGATGAGTTTTATACTCAATTAACAGACATTGAAAAAGAGTTACGACACTACACAGAACACTTTAAGGAGAAAGTAGTATTCTGTAATTGCGACGATCCTTACGAAAGTAATTTCTTCAAATATTTTGCATTGAACTTTAATCGATTAGGCCTAAAGAAACTAATCGCTACTTGTTACAATGGTTCGCCTGTTTCGGGCAACGAGTTGCTTTTAGATTTTGGAGATAGCATAGATGACCCGAAGAAAGTTGCGTATAAAGTAGAAATAACTGAAGTATCAGACGTTAATGGAGATGGCGCAGTCAATTTGTCTGATATACAATACTTGTTGCAAAATGACAAAAACGTAATTTCTATTCTTAAAGGGAATGGAGACTTCCGCAGTGAAGAGTGTGTAGAATTACTTAAACAAGCTGATATTGTTGTAACTAATCCTCCGTTCTCTTTATTTAGAGAGTACATGGCATTATTGCATAAATATGATAAAAAATTTATTGTACTAGGTAACATGAATGCCATAACATTTAAAGAAATCTTTCCTCTTATAAAAGATAATAAAATATGGATAGGTTATGGATTTAATATCTCCATGATATTTAAAACAACATATCCTAACCTTTTGGAAGCTAATCGAAAGTTTGTAAAATCAAAAGGATACGATCCTGACCAAAACTATGTAAAAACCCCTGCTATTGCATGGTATACAAATCTTGATATAAAGAAGCGTCATGAAGAATTAATTTTGTACAAGCATTATACTCCTGAAGAATACCCTACATACGATAACTACGATGCAATAAATGTAGACAAAGTAACTGATATTCCTTTTGATTACGATGGCGTTATGGGTGTCCCTATTACTTTTCTAGACAAATACAATCCTACTCAATTTGAAATACTATGGATGGCATGTGGAAATACTTATGCTAATGCCCCGAAAGAAATTTTAGAAGAATTGAAATTTAATCCAAATATCAAATATGGAGGTGGTTTGGGTGCAACTATTGTTAATGGAAAGGCAACTTACGCTCGTATCCTCATCCGCAAAAAAACGATAAAACACTAATACTATGGATATTATCTTAAAAGAAATCACTATCCGTGAACTTGCAAACGGGTATCAAGACAATGCCGAGAATGGCGTAGTGGCTTATGGTGGCAAACTGGATGTGCGTCCTCCTTATCAGCGTGAGTTTGTGTATAAAGACAAGCAACGCGATGCCGTCATTACGACCGTCAACAAGAACTTCCCGCTCAATGTGATGTACTGGGCTGACAAAGGCGATGGCACATACGAAGTGATTGATGGTCAGCAACGTACCATCTCTATCTGCCAATATGTTAACGGCGATTTTAGCTATGAGATGTCCTATTTTCATAGTCTACCTGCGGACAAAAGAGAGGCATTTTTAAACTACAAACTAATGGTCTATATCTGCACCGGCACAGAGAGCGAGAAACTATCTTGGTTTGAGACTATCAATATCGCAGGCGAAAAACTCACAGCCCAAGAATTGCGCAATGCTGTTTATAGCGGCTCGTGGGTGACCTCTGCCAAAGTATGTTTTAGTAAAAATGGCTGCGTGGCATACAAGCTGGCAAGCGACTATCTCAATGGCAGTTGTATTCGTCAAGATTATTTAGAAACGGCTATCGATTGGATCAGCAAAGGGCAAATCAACGACTATATGAGCAAGCATCAACACGATGCCAACGCCAACGAGCTTTGGCTCTACTTTGCCAGCGTAATCAATTGGGTTAAAAGCACTTTCCCGAAAAAGCGCAAAGAGATGAAAGGACAAGATTGGGGACCGTTGTATGACAAATTTCATACCCAACTATTGGATGTTGCTGCCCTTGAAGAAGAAATCAGCCGTCTGATGCGCGATAGCGATGTAACTAACAAAAAAGGCATCTATCCATACGTATTAGACCGCAAAGAGCACCATCTAAATATCCGCGCTTTTGATGAGAACACTCGTCGCGAAGTCTATGAGCAGCAGCAAGGTATATGCCCTCACTGCCAAAAGCATTTTGATATTGAGTTCATGGAAGCGGATCATATCACTCCATGGTCAAAAGGCGGGCGCACAGTCAAAGAAAACTGCCAAATGCTTTGCCAAGAGTGCAATCGCAGAAAATCAGCGAAATAACCTATATTCAGGGTGATACTTCGGTATCGCCCTTTTTTATCTCTATGTATCTTACCATCTATTTCTTAAAACTCTCATACGCTCGGGCGTGAATTTTAACAAACTCTTGCTTTGTTGCTTTGTTGCATAGATGCATAGTCTATTTTGAAGTTTTCTTGCATATATCAAAAAAAAACTGTACCTTTGCAGCATATTAAAGTGTATTATGTTTGCGAGTTTTATCACTTTCATATCTGTTTTCCTATTCCTCTGCGTGGCAGTGGTATGGTTCGTGTGTTGGGTGGTGGCGCGAGTATGCCGTCATCGCATGCCATTTGCTCCGTTTGCATATACGGGATTAGGTATTGTAGTACTATTCTTGGCGATCATGTTCTATGGCTATCGCTTTGGACGTTTTCAGTTACGCGTACAACATTCCACCTATACATCGGACAAAGTTCCTGCTGCATTTGACGGGTATAAGATTGTGCATATCAGCGATTTGCATTTGTCGTCACTAGCGGACTCACCTGCGTTTTTGCAGCGCGTGATTGATACAATCAATGCCCAGCACCCCGACCTCATCTGCTTCACGGGTGACTTTGTAGGCTTCGGTGTGGAAGAGGCAATGCCCTTCACCAATATACTACGCCAATTGCGAGCTACGGATGGTGTAACAAGCGTGTTGGGAAACCATGATTTTGCACTCTATCATCATGGACTTTCTTCTAAACAGAAAGAAGAAAAAGTAGAGCAGTTAGCTACTTATCAACGCGATACACTAGGTTGGAAATTGCTCCGCAATCAGTCTGTTGTCATTACCCGAGATAGCGATGCGTTACAAATAATAGGCGTGGATAACGCCTCGTGTCAAGGACAAGGAATTCAGACCGTTTATCGTGCAGACTTGCCTAAATCTATGCTTTTGCCTTCTCGCCTTCTCGCCTCATCGCCTTTCAAGATCCTCCTCTCTCACGATCCTTCGCATTGGCGAGCAGAGGTAGTGCCCAATACGGATATCCCTCTGATACTTAGCGGACATACTCATGCTGGACAAATGCGAATCTTAGGCTATCCGTTGTCTTCACTCATGTTTACCGAATCCGAAGGATGGTACGAGATGGATGGTCAATCCCTCTATATCAATACGGGCATTGGTTGCACTTTACCCGTTCGCGTTGGTGTACCTGCTGAAATCACGGTCATTACATTGAAAAAATCATAATAACCTCATCGCCTTATAACCTCATCGCCTTATAACCTCATCGCCTGATCGCCTCATCACTCATACTTCATACCATGTTATACGATTTCTCATATCAGAATCCTACGCGGATTCATTTTGGCAAAAAAGCCCTGAATAAACTTGCTGCTGAGCTCCGTGAGTATGGACCAAACATCCTACTCATCTACGGCAAAGCAGCCATCAAGAAAATAGGTCTTTATGACCAAGTAATCAATATCTTACAAGCCGAAGGCAAGACTGTGGTCGAACTGCCTGGTATCAATGCCAATCCTCGTTATACGCAGCTACTCGAAGGCGCTCGCCTCGTTCGTGAGCACAAGATCGACCTTATCCTAGCTGTGGGCGGTGGCTCGGTGATAGACTGCGCCAAAGGTATTGCTTGTTGTGCATACGCCGAAGGCGATGTGTGGCAACGTTATTATGTAGATCAAGAGCCTGTGAACAATCCTGTTGTGCCTGTAGCAAGTATCTTGACGATGGCAGGAACGGGTAGCGAGATGAACGGCGGTTCGGTTATCACCAACGAGGAAACAAACCTCAAAATAGGTCGCGTATTTCCACTATCGATAGCGAGCCCTAAGTTCTCTATTCTCAATCCTGAATACACCTATTCTGTTCCTCAGTATCAGATGATTAGTGGTATCTTTGATATCTTCTCACACCTCATGGAGCAGTACTTTTCTGGCGAGGATGATTGCACCAGCGACTACCTGCTAGAAGGACTGATGCTCTCGCTGATTTCAGCATCGCGCAAGGCGCTGGTTAATCCAGAAGACTACGAGGCACGCAGCAACATCATGTGGTGTGCAACGATGGGTCTGAACAAGGTGCTTGGTCTAAGCAAAACGCAAGACTGGGAGGTGCATATGATAGAGCATCAAGTGGGTGCGTATACCGACTGCGCACATGGTATAGGACTAGCGATTATCTCACCTGCATACTATCGCTATATTTATCGTGAGGGATTGCACAAATTTGTGCGTTATGCTAAGCATATCTGGGGTGTAGAGGATCATGGACAAGGTGATGAAGCGATAGCACAAGAGGGTATCAATCGCTTGGAGGCTTTCATAAAGGAGTTGGGTATTCCTAGTACCTTGCGTGAGGTAGGAACCACAGAGGAAATGTTGCCTCTGATAGCAGAGTCTACGATCCTAGGTGGTGGCTACAAACAGCTGACAGTAGAAGATGTGTTGAATATTTTGAAAGCTTGTTTCTAAACTATTCACGTTTTTTTTTGAAAATACGGTTGGCACCTCTTGCAATACATTCCACTACCCACCTGTGAGTAAACTCACGATGGGCAGTGAAATAGCATTGCCGATAGATAAATCTATCTTTTTTCAAAAAAAAATGCTCGTTTTCTTGCGTATGTGCATTTTTTGTAGTACCTTTGCACGCTTTTTTGCGGGTATGCGCACTTGTGCGTATGCTAAAGTTCGCAACTCGCACGAGAAAAAAGCGAAAAATAATGTTTAACTTTTTAACGGAAGGTGAAGTCCCTTTGAGGCACATATGCGAAAAGGTGATGTATAGGCTTTCCACAAATTTGCTAAATTATGGCAGAAAATTTTTCACTCCAGAACTTCGACTGGGATGCATTTGAGAATGAAGCTCTAGGCAAACAAAATGAAGAAATCGTTGGTAAGTATGACGCTACCCTCAGTGCAATCAAAGATCAAGAGGTAGTAGAGGGTACTGTAATGTCAATCAACAAGCGTGAAGTAGTAGTTAGCGTTGGCTTTAAGTCAGACGGTATCGTTCCTGCTGCTGAGTTCCGCTACAACCCAGATCTTAAAGTGGGTGATACCGTAGAGGTATATGTAGAGAGCCAAGAGGACAAGAATGGTCAACTCGTACTTTCACACAAAGAGGCTCGCGCTGCTCGTAGCTGGGATCGCGTTAACGAGGCTCTTGATAACAACGAGGTAGTTAAGGGTTACATCAAGTGCCGCACTAAGGGCGGTATGATCGTTGATGTATTGGGTACAGAGGCATTCTTGCCAGGTAGCCAAAT
>JAZLBE010000101.1:0-4273 GCA_045613525.1 Paludibacteraceae bacterium | reverse complement strand
GGTCCCACCCCTTCCCATTCCGAACAGGGTCGTTAAGCTCAGCAACGCCGATGGTACTGCGTTTGTGGGAGAGTAGGTAGCCGCCATTTTCAGAACCCTTCATCTATAAGATGAGGGGTTCTTTGTTTATATGGTGATGCTACCTACTCTCCTTATCATTGGGGTCCCCGCAAAACTAGTTTTGTGGGGAGAGCGAGTGGGGAACGAGTGCCTAATGTCGCAAGGCGACAGTCAATGCACGAGATTTCCAACCGCGACAGGTAGCCGCCATTTTCAGAAGCTCGAAGAGAAATCTTCGGGCTTCTTTGTTTATATTAACTCCTAAACTTCTAAACTTCTAAACTCCTAAACTCCACTTATATGCAGATGCTACCTACTCTCCTTCATACTATCGGGGTCCCCGCAAAACTGGTTTTGTGGGGAGAGCGAGTGGGGAGCGAGTGCCCAATGTCGCTTGGCGACAGTCAATGCACGAGATTGCCGAACGCGACAGGTAGCCGCCATTTTCAGAGAGTCTAAGTAACAACTTAGGCACTCTTTGTTTATATCCTCCCCTTTATACTTTACACTTTTTGCATTTAATATTTGCAAATATCAACAAAAAGTAGTACCTTTGCAAAAATAAACGATGATATTGTGATAGATGTTGATTTGTAATCGTTACATATTAGATTTTTGGCAAAGAGTACTAATCCTGATTGTATTTATTGTATTATTACTCTGTTTTTCCTCTTGCAGTTCTTGGCATGAGGCGGAGAGAGTGATAGCTATGGCTGATAGCATAGATCAAACAGAGCATGTGATATATAGCGATACAGCTGTACTTGGAAAGACTATTCGTACATTGGACAATCCGTTCGGGCGACTATTCAAGAGCAATACCCTCGGCAAAGCGTATTATTATATGGGGCGAAACTATAGTTTGTCTAATCAGATTATAGAAGCTGCTGGGTGCTATATTGAAGCCGATCGATTACAGATAGATGACCCTATCTATCGTGGACGTGTAAATAGTAATATGGCATACATTTGTGCTCAGAATAATAATGATAGTTTAGCATTGATTTTCTACGAACGTGCAAGCAACGATTTCAAGGAAAGTGGTAATGAATGGAGATATTCGCAAATGCTATTAACAGTAGCTTATCATCGTATCAACCTACATCAATTCTTAATAGCGGATAGTCTTTTGCAAATTGCAAAATCTCATCAGCTGGATAGTTCGTATCAAGCACGTTATTACGAAACATGCGGACTATACCACTACGAACAACTGCAATATGATTCAGCTTTGGTATATTTCAATCGTGGATTGGAATATTGGCAGACCGAGGAAGAACGATGTTTTAGTTATTTGAAAAAGATGCAAGCATATTATTGGGGAGACATTTCAATAGATAGTACAATGCATTATGCTCGTAAATTAATTCTCATATCCAATAATCCGAACTATATTTCAAATGCATACTATTGTTTGATGCGTGATGCCAAAGAAAAGAATGATGCGCAACTATTAAGCACTTACTCTCACGCACGCACTGATGCTCAAAAGTTATTACGTGATTGTATGATTAAAGATGCAGAAGCACTCCCGTTGTTAGAAGAATACTTAAAAGATCCTCACCCATGGCGGTGGGTGTGGATTATGCTGGCTACTATACTATTGGTTTGCATCATCTTATTTGTAGGTGCAGTTGTGTATCGCCACCGCAACCACATAGCAAGTGAGCAGATAGATAGACTATCTGTACACGTAGAAAATCAAGACGCTCTTTTATCTCAAGAGTTGTATTACCGTCAATTTAGAGAAAAATTATCTGATATCGTAGATAAATATCATGCTCCACACAAGCGCTGGAAAGAATACAAGACTTTGAAAAGAGATCTTAGTCCTTGGCTACATATATGGATGTGTAAGTTGGATACACTTCCATTGTCAGAACGTGAGAAGATCTTTTGTACAATTCGTCTTGTTTACTCATATATGTCGGATATAGATATAGCAGAATATCTATGTTATGACAAACATGGTATCCGTGTTTTTAAGCAACGAATAGCGAAAAAAATAGGTACAACGTCTGCTGATTTACTTGATTTCTTACGTAATTTACCCCTAAACGAATAGTAGCGCTTTTTTATAACACGCTAACAAATGATGCTGTATTGTATTGATAATCAATGCAATACCCCCCCGTATGCTAACAAATACTATAAACTATTGCACGCTTCGTTGTATTATTGTAACTTTGCAGCGGAATTTCCAAACCATCACGTCGTGAAAAAATAGTATTAACTTTTAAATGTTAGGATTATGAAAAAGTCTGTTCTATCAATGTTTACATTAGCAGTCCTATTCACATTTATAGGATGCGAACCTCAAAATCGTCCAAATACTCCTAATAAGGACAAAAAAGTATTACTTTCTACAATGGCAAAAGCACCATCCATGTTAGGAAAAGACTCCTTGACCGTAGATAAACAATTAAAGGCATTGGGATTTGTTAGAACGCTGAGTTATCCATATATGCCATCGTCTGATGGTCAAGTAGATGCTACGATACAGGGCGCTTGCTATACTTATCCCTCGGATTTTTATGCAGATTATGCAGGAAATGATTCAGTTTTTGATGAGTATATAAATAATCTCCTGACTAATAAGAAACGGATTGCCATTGTGCTCAAACTAGAATATGAAAATAATCAATTGGGGCTTATTCAAAATTGGGCATCTGCTGCTACTACTGAAAGACCTAATCAAGTGGCGATTTTCAACGAAGTGAGTAATCAACTCTATTCACTTCTTTCTGAAGATGCCGTTTCTAAAGAGTGGAAGGGTATGGTTTACTCACCAAACACAGAGGATACTTTCACCGTTCATGATGAGTACTTGGCGGCCTCTGTGAACGCGGCACTTACAAGCGCGGTAGAAGGTGGCTATGCTATTTATACAGCTCCATTGGAAGGTATATGTTATATGGGTTTGTGGCAAGATCAAGATCCAAACGCCCTAAATATGTCCTCTTTTTGGGGTATAGCGACTGCTAAATATATCCATGAGCATCCAGTATTTTGGCCTTTCCTCCCCCAACCATAATAACTCCATTCTCCTATCAGTGGCATTATGAAGAATGCACTTTTCTTGCATTGAACCGCTGAATGGAGATGAACATTAGGTAACCGCCATTTTCGGAAGCCCGAAGAGAAATCTTCGGGTTTCTTTGTTTTTTGCTTGTATATTTCGGAAATTTGTTGTACCTTTGCAACATATTATAATTTTATAATTATGACTAGAAATTTTGTAACAATTATTTTAGCGCTGTTGTCCAATGTTTTGTTTGCAGGTGTAACTACCTATACTTTCACATCTAAAGATTGGAAAAGTAAGGTAGATGCTACTGTCTGCGATGGAAAAAACGATGGTTGGATATCTGACAAAGAAGCATACGAATATTCACAAGGTTATACGGATGCCTCAGGACGAATTTATAGTCGTGGTGTCAGTGTTAAGACCAGTACTTCTGGTGCAGGTGCTACTTCTGTAGTCGTATTTGAAGATGTACGAATGATTGACATCAATTTTTGCCAAAACGCTTCTAAAGGTAAAGGGTCAATCTTTGTACAAGTAGGCGAGAACCCAGCCTATGAACTGGTGATTAATCGTCCACCCAAGAGTCAGGGACAATACAATCGTGATACCACTTTGCAGATAGATATTCCACAAACAGGTAAGATACGCTTTTGGGTGACTTGTACAGAGAATTCAATCAATATCAACACCCTGACTATACGCAGCAGTAATGCTGGTTCGTCGCCTTTTACAACCGACACCTATCAGTTAGTGACTGCGGTAGAGCAATTGCAGGATAATGACCAGATTATCATAGGTGTACATCATCCAGAGGTATCAAAGATTATGGGCTACTTTGATGAATCGGTATCGCAGAATAATATTCATGCCATTCCTGGTAAATACTCAGATGATCGTATACAAGTCTCTCCGAATGAAGAGGCAACCTATACTTTACATCGTAGTGAGTTGAATGGAGATATAGCGTTTTACATTGAGGATAGTATCCGCTATGGTGGAGCCTACTTGGTGGCAAATGGTGGCAAAACTAAAAATCGTCTAGCCCTTTGGGACAATCTATATGATGAAAATACCTATGGCAATTATGGTTATTGGGATATCACGATAGCTAATGATGGAGAAGCAACAATCAGAAACTTAGGCAATAGTGTAGGTAAGTATTTGCAGTACAACGCAAGCAATAAT
>JAZLBE010000100.1:0-37361 GCA_045613525.1 Paludibacteraceae bacterium | reverse complement strand
TTCGCTACCAAGGCTAAGGGCTCACGCTACCTCCAACTCACCGAGGGTTATATCACCAAGCAATACTTGGATGCTGACAACGAGACTTGCGGCTATGAGTTCGTTCACATGGGCAAATTCATGGATGCTATCAAGAAGGGTGTTCCAGCAGAGGAAGCTTTGAAGAAGGTTACCGGTACTTATGGCCGTACAACCGAGGAGCAAGGCGCAGTTAAATTTATTGATCCACGTCATGAATAATAAGAAAGGAGTAAAACTATGATCCGTCCAGTTCAATTCGAATCACAAGATCGCCGCGAGAAACAAGTACTCGCTGCGCTTAACGCACATGGTATTGCTTCTATCGAAGAGGCTAATCAAATTTGCGAGCAATACGGTTTGGATCCTTACATGACTTGCGAGGAGACCCAAATGATTTGCTTCGAGAACGCTAAGTGGGCTTACGTTGTAGGTACCGCTATCGCTATCAAGAAGGGTTGCACCAACGCTGCTGATGCTGCTGAGGCTATCGGTATCGGTTTGCAAGCTTTCTGTATCCCTGGTTCTGTAGCTGATGACCGTCTTGTAGGTCTTGGTCACGGTAACTTGGCAGCTCGTCTGCTCCGCGAGGAGACTGAGTGCTTCGCTTTCTTGGCAGGCCACGAGTCTTTCGCTGCAGCTGAGGGTGCTATCAAGATTGCTGAGATGGCTAACAAGGTTCGTCAAAAACCTCTCCGCATCATCCTCAACGGTCTTGGCAAAGATGCTGCTATGATCATCAGCCGTATCAATGGTTTCACATACGTACAAACACAATTTGACTACGCTACTGGCGAGTTGAATATCGTGAAGACCAAAGCATATAGCAACGGTCCACGTGCTAAGGTGAACTGCTATGGTGCTGACGATGTACGCGAGGGTGTAGCTATCCTCTGGCACGAGAACGTAGATGTATCTATCACAGGTAACTCTACCAACCCAACTCGTTTCCAACACCCAGTAGCTGGTACTTATAAGAAAGAGCGCGTATTGGCTGGTAAGCCATACTTCTCTGTAGCTTCAGGTGGTGGTACAGGTCGTACCTTGCACCCAGATAACATGGCTGCAGGTCCTGCTTCTTATGGTATGACTGATACTTTGGGCCGTATGCACTCTGACGCTCAATTCGCAGGTTCTTCTTCTGTACCTGCTCACGTTGAGATGATGGGCTTCTTGGGTATCGGTAACAACCCAATGGTAGGTTGTACAGTAGCTTGCGCTGTAAACGTTGCACTTGCGCTCAGCAAGTAATTGGTTTACTGTAATATATAAAAAATCGCTCACTTTTAGAAGTGGGCGATTTTTTTAGTATCTAATTGCTAATTGCAATGTGCTTCATAATCATTTTGTAACTCAAAATAATAGGTTATTGCTTTACCCAAATGAATTGCTTGGTATCATAACCTCGGGATTCGGCTTCGGCTAAGATAAGTGCTAATGTTGCGTCATCTAATTTTGGAGTACGTGATAGAATCCATAGGAAATTTTTGTTACTACCTCCAACCAATGCATATTGATAGTTATCATCTAACATTAGTATGCGGTAATCGCTAAAGAAAGGACCAAAGAACGATACACGCAGTAAACCAGGTATATCGGTAGTTTTTGCTATTGCTTTTGCATCTTCAGCACGGCCATTTTTTATGCCAGTGTTTAGTACATCGATTTTTCCATCTTCACGGAGAGTGTAATGTGCCATTACATAGTCTAACCCTCGCTCAAAGGCATGGTCGTATCGTGCGATTTCGTACCAATATCCCAAGTAACGATTAAGGTCAACCGATTTAACGGTGGAGTTGTTAACTGTTGTCTCATTGCAGCTCATAAATATGTTAGCCACAATCGCAATTAAGAAGATCTTTTTCATAGTTATTTGTTTTATAGGTTATGACCACCTTATGATGGTCTATATTTGGATAAACAAAAAGCGTGCCAACTAGCACGCTTTTTGTTTGAAATATAGTTACTATATATTAACTTAAAGCTTTGAGTATTTCACTCGGATGATCAACTAGATAATCTGGCTTTGCTCCTTCCATTTCTTCTCTACTGCCAAATCCCCATGTGCAGAGTACTAGTGTTGCTTTCGCTGCTCGAGCTGTTTCTGCGTCTACAAGCGAATCTCCAATATAGAGACATGATGTAGCATCCAACTCGTGCTCTGTTTTAGACAAAATGTCCATAACTATTTGTGGATCTGGTTTTCGTGCAACTCCTACGCGCTCACCTAATACTATATTAAAAATGTTAGGAAATAATTGAGCAACAATCTTCTCCGTCGCAGCTTGATACTTATTGGAAGCAACTCCCAAGAAATGGCCTTGTTTTTTTAGCGTATGTAGTAACTCATTAATACCGTCATAAGGACGAGTGAAGTCACAATTGTGTTCGTCATAGTATGGAACAAAGTGCTCACGTAATCGTAGTACGGTTTCCTCGTTGCGATGCTCCGCAGGTAGGGCACGTTCTATGAGTTTATTAACACCATTTCCTACAAGGCTAGGGTAATCTTCAATTTTATGTGTAGGAAAACCGCATACCGATAACGCGTGGTTACATGCTTGTCCTAAGTCCTCTATTGTATTGATTAGTGTACCGTCTAAGTCAAATATTATAATCATTCCGTTGAACTTTGTATTTTAGCGGTATGCCACCTTACTATTAATAATTAATTGCGTTGACGAACGGCTTCGTATAACATGATACCAGCTGCCACACTGACATTTAGACTCTCAATAACTCCCGACATCGGAATGCGTACTTGATGCGAGCATATACGCAAGTTTGCTTCGTAAATACCTTTATCTTCGCTACCCATCACAATGACTGTAGGGGCTGTCATATCAACTTCTGTATAATTGCAGGTAGCATGCTCGGTTGCAGCCACTACATTAAAACCTGAATCGCGAAGATATTGCAAGCAGTTTTGTAAATTGTCTACTTTGCATACAGGTAAGTGATATAGTGCACCTGCCGATGTTTTTACAGCATCACCATTTATTGCAACACTGCCATGAGTGCCAATGATAATAGCATCAGCGCCAGCACAAGCACAAGTTCTGGCTATTGCTCCAAAATTACGTACATCTGTTACTCCGTCTAATACCATAAGCAGTGGAGTCTTACCTTCTTCATAAAGAGTAGGGATTAGTGTCTCAATGTCGTAAAACTCAATTGGACTAAGGAATGCTATTGCACCTTGATGATTCTTGTCTGTATATTGGTTAAGTTTCTCTACGGGTACCTTTTGCACAGGAGTAGTAGTACCCATTAATTTTTTGAGCAACTCTTTACCTATGGTAGATGTCATATCGCGACGCAAGAGAATCTTGTCCAAAGTTTTACCTGCGTCTATTGCTTCAATGATGGCACGAATACCAAATACCATTTCTTTCTCTGGTGGACGACGAGTCTCGTAATCCTTTACTTTGATTTCTCGCCTCTCTCCTTTGCCCTCAAATCGATTATTTCTAGGAAACATCATAAATCAGTTTAATATTTTAACCAATTAAGGAATTTATCGATATCTTCATCGTACGCATAACTACTCTCTACAATTCGATTGCCATCAGCATCCAATTGTACGTAATATGGTTGTGCATTTGATTGATATTGTACGCGTTGCATATGACTCCATTTGTCACCAATGGTTTTCAATGTCGTAGTCTTGCCGTTTTCTTCAAGTATGATAGGTTCTTCAAGTTTAGTTTTATCGTCTACAATGAGAGATATAAGTACATACTTGTGCATATGTTCTGCTACTTCTGGTTTTGATAATACTGCTGCTTCCATCTTGCGGCAATTAACACAACCAAATCCGTTAAAATCAAGAAAAACAGGCATGTTATTTTCTTTCGCATAAGCCATTCCTTCATCATAATCTGTGAAGGTAATTTGTCCCTCATGTATGCTCATTGTCTTGTATTCACCAGATACTTGAACTTCTGTGCCATGTTGAACTCCTGCACCTCCATTACTCATTGCCCAATCTTGTGTACTCATTGGTGGTGCGAAGGCAGAGATGGCACGCAATGGAGCACCCCATAAACCTGGAACCATATACATTGCAAAAGCAAGTGATATAATGGCTAAGAATAGACGAGGTACGCTTGTTTTGCGATGATCTTCATCATCGTGTGGGAAGATAATCAATCCGAGGAGATACATACCTAACAAGGTAAATATAATGATCCACAAGGCTACAAATACCTCGCGATCAAGGATGTGCCAACCATAAGCTAAATCTGCTACGCTGAGGAACTTCAATGCTAGTGCCAACTCTAAGAAAGCTAAGGTTACTTTGAAAGTGTTCATCCAACCTCCTGACTTAGGAAGTTTTTTCAATACTGATGGGAACATCGCAAATAACGAGAATGGCAATGCCAATGCTAATGCAAATCCAAGCATACCCATTGCTGGAGCCATTAGTGATTTACCAGCTGCCTCCACAAGTAGGGTGCCAATGATAGGACCAGTACATGAGAATGATACTACTACCAAAGTAAAAGCCATGAGCAAGATACTAAGGAAACCTGTAGTATTACTAGATTTGCTATTCAAGGCAGTTGACCATGAACTAGGTAGGGTGATTTCGAATGCTCCAAAGAATGATGCAGCGAACAACACCAAAATTAAGAAGAATACAATATTAACAACTGCGTTGGTACTCAATGCATTTAGAGCAGATGCTCCGAAAATCAAAGTAACCAACAATCCTAAACCTACATAGATGATTACAATGCTTAATCCATATATGATGGCGTCACGTATCACTTGTGCGTTGGTTGTGCCTTTGGCTGCGCCACCACGTTTGATAAAGAATGATACGGTCATCGGAATGATTGGCCAAACGCAAGGAGTAAAGATGGCCAATAGTCCACCTAATAGACCCATAACAAATACCCACCAGATGGATTTTTCACCTTCTTGTCCTAGATCTTCGGTTGGGATACCTTCTTCTGTTGTTATAAACTCCCAAGTTTCAGGAGCTGTGCACATCTTGTCATCACATGCGTTGAAACGTACTCGAATAGTATCTGTCAAGGCAACTGTTTCTGTGAAGGTTCCAGCATACTCATCCATGTAGAATCCATCTCCGAGTTCAATGATGTTCAGGTGCCAGCCTTCTTCAATACTAGCGGTTAGACGAACGCTATCTCCATCTACTATGCCCGACCATTTTACGGGCTCTACCAACTGCGCTTGGGCAGCCAAAGCAATAAAAATTGCTACTAATGTATAAATAAACTTTTTCATATTCTATTTTGGTTTGATGTTTTTGGATATCAATATAGAGCAATGTCACTTGGCATTCGCCAATCTCCGCGTGGCGAGAGACTGACTCCTACTACTTTTGGACCATCAGGTAGGCAACTACGCTTGAACTGTTGTGTAAAAAAGCGACGCATGAATACGCTGAGCCAATGTTCTATGACATCCTGCTCATATACGCCATCAAATGCTATACCAGCCATATATGCAATTTTTTCACGGGTAAAACCATAACGTAAGAAATAATACATAAAGAAATCATGCAATTCATATGGTCCTACCTTATCTTCGGTGATTTGTGCGATATTGCCATTCTCATCGGTTGGTAGAAGTTCAGGTGATACAGGTGTATCTACAATGTCCAAGAGGATCTTTTTAATCTCTTCCCCAAATATATTTTCTGCGGCATATTGTACCATGTGTCGAACCAGTGTTTTAGGTATACCAGCATTTACTCCGTACATAGACATTTGGTCGCCACAATAGGTTGCCCAACCTAGTGCTAACTCGCTCATATCACCCGTACCAACTACGAGACCATTGTATTTGTTTGCTAGATCCATCAGCACTAGTGTTCGTATACGAGCTTGGGCATTTTCATAAGTTATATCGTGTTGGTTAATGTCGTGTCCAATGTCTTGTAAATGCTGTGTTGCCATCTCACGGATAGAGATTTCGTGAATACTGATACCTAAGTACTCCATAAGTGCAATAGCATTGTTATACGTACGATCACTAGTTCCAAAACCTGGCATTGTGACGCCTATAACTTGTTCGCGGCGATAACCCAATTTATCAGCTGCTAACACACAAACCAATAGAGCTAAGGTAGAATCTAATCCTCCTGAAATGCCAATGACTAATGATTCTGCATGAGTATGTTGCCATCTACGGAGTAGTCCATTAGATTGGAGACTGAAAACATCTTCACAATATTCTTCTCTATTATGGCGTTTAGGCAAGAAAGGTGTCTTTGTAAAATGACGATGTAGCGGTCCACCTAATTGTTCCTCATTTTCTAATGGGGCTACTTGTATATGACGATAGTGACCATGTTTATCATGTGTAAAGTTGGTGTTGCGTTGACGGTCGATTCGTAAACGCTCTACATCAATTTCAGAGATGATCATGCTGCTATCCATCTGAAAACGATCCCCCATGTCTAGCATTTCGCCATTCTCTGCAATATAAGTGCTTCCAGAAAATACGATGTCAGTAGTTGATTCGCCAATACCTGATGATGTATACACATATCCGCAGTGTACACGCGCGGATTGTTGTGTAATCATACGCTGACGGAATTGATGTTTACCAGTCACACAGTTGCTACTAGATGGGTTGAAGATAATCTCTGCACCTTGGATTGCCAATTGAGTACTTGCGGGTAGGGGAGACCAAAGATCTTCGCATATCTCTATACCAAAACTATAATTTCTAGTGGCAAATAATATGTCTATGCCGAATGGAATATCATTTCCCCATAATTCTATAGTTGGTATGCGCGGACGAATGCTATTTACATTATGCTCTAATACGTCGCGACCAGAAGAGAACCAACGTTTCTCATAGAACTCTCCCGTGTTTGGTAGGTTGATTTTTGGGACAATACCTACTACATCACCATCGGTCATAACGAAAGCGCAGTTGTATAAGTTATTGTCTACCTTTAACGGGGCACCTACAATCACTATTATTGGCAAATTGCGAGTAAAAGCGCATACCTCTTCTAATGCAGATAGAGCATCTTTTTGAAGTTGTTGAGTGAAAAATAAATCGGCACAGGTATAGCCCGTAATACTCAATTCAGGAAAACAGACAACTTCTACTCCTTCCTGCAATGCCTCATTGATTTGTTTCTTAATCTCTGCTGCATTATAATAACAATCTGCCACACGCAAGTGTGGTACAGCTGCTGCTACGCGAACATATCCGAAATTAGTCTTCATATCTTTATTGACCCTATTATCCAAATTAGCGCACAAAGTTACTACAAAAAAAGCAAATACGCAAGTAAAATAAAAAATATTTTCAAAAAGAATAGATTTTATCTATTAATATACTTTTATGTATAAATGATTTTGTAGAAAATAATGATAAATCATGCAAATAGTGGTTTTAGAATGATTTGTTTCCTTTATGAAATGCATTTTGTTGATAAAATAATACTAAACACCATATACAAATTCGTAATAAGTTTGATTTTTTAGCATTTTTGACCCTAAAAATATTCAAAAAATGTCGAAAAACACAAAAAAATACACTTTTTTTACACTTTTTTTAAAAAATATTTGGTCATGTCAAAAAAAAGCAGTACCTTTGCACTCGCTTTTGAAAAGGAAGTATGACATAGGGTCACGGTGCTATCGTCTAGTGGCCTAGGACAACGGCCTCTCACGCCGTAAACCGGGGTTCGATTCCCCGTAGCACTACCAAGAAACTGCTGGATGATAAGTCTAGTAGTTTTTTTTATTATTTTACTTGCGTATTTGCTTTTTTTGTTGTACCTTTGCAGTCAAATTAAAATGGAGTACTATGTTTGACAATTTATCAGAAAGATTAGAACGTTCGTTTAAGATTCTTAAAGGTGAAGGTCGTATCACCGAAATCAATATTGCGGAAACTGTTAAAGATATCCGAAAGGCGCTCTTAGAGGCTGATGTTAACTACAAGACAGCTAAACAGTTTACTGATCAAGTAAAAGCTAAGGCTCTTGGTCAAAATGTCATGACGGCTGTTCGTCCTGGACAACTCATGGTAAAAATTACACATGACGAGTTAGCTGAATTGATGGGTGGTGATGCTGCTGAAATTAACCTAAAAGGTTCGCCATCTGTTATTCTCATGAGCGGCTTGCAGGGTTCTGGTAAAACTACTTTCTCTGCGAAACTTGCTAATTATCTCCAAACAAAGAAGAATAAGAAAGTGATGCTCGTTGCATGCGATGTGTACCGTCCTGCTGCTATTGAGCAACTCCGAGTATTAGGTGAGCAAATTAATGCCAAAGTATATACAGGCGAGGGTGAGGCGAACCCTGTTGTTAAGGCTCAAAAAGCCATACAAGAGGCTAAAGTATATGGTTATGAGGTAGTGATCGTCGACACTGCTGGTCGTCTAGCCGTAGACGAGCAGATGATGCAGGAGATTGCTGCTATCAAACAAGCGATCAATCCGCAAGAAACTCTCTTCGTGGTGGATGCGATGACAGGTCAGGATGCTGTAAATACCGCTAAGGAATTTAACGATCGCCTTGATTTTGATGGAGTTATATTGACAAAGCTTGATGGTGATGCACGTGGCGGTGCTGCTCTCAGTATCCGCTCTGTGGTGCAAAAACCAATCAAGTTTATTGGTACTGGCGAGAAGATGGATGCATTGGATGTTTTCCATCCATCTCGTATGGCTGATCGTATCTTGGGTATGGGTGATGTGGTATCGCTCGTAGAACGTGCACAAGAACAATACGACGAGGAAGAAGCTCGTCGTATCAGCAAGCGTATTGCTAAAAATCAGTTTGATTTCAACGACTTTTTATCCCAATTAGCACAAATCAAAAAGATGGGTTCAATGAAAGAACTCATGGGCATGATTCCTGGAATGGATAAAGCATTAAAAGGTGTAGAGGTAAGCGATGATGCTTTTAAACCTATTGAGGCAATCATCTCATCAATGACTCCTAAAGAGCGTAGTAATCCTCAATTGCTAAATGGTAGTCGTAAAAATCGTATTGCAAAGGGATCTGGAACTAGTATTGTAGAAGTCAATCGATTCCTCAAACAATTTGAGCAAACGAGTAAGATGATGAAGAAGATGCAACAAATGCAAGGATTACGTCGTCGATAAAAAACATCTAAACATTTAAATCTCTAAACCCATGACTGTTAAGGAAATCTTTGAACTCCGTCGTGAGGGCAAGATAGAGGAGGCGTATAATGCCATTCTGCCGATGTACAAGGTTCATCATGGCAAATATACTAGTTTAGCAATGTTTTGGTGTGCGGTAGATATGATGAATCTACTTTTAGGGAAGGCTGTTGATCATTCAGAAGAATCCATAGGTGCATTACATGAGGCAGAGAAAATATATATGAGTTTACAGCGTCTTGCGCCTACGCTATATGATGAGTCTGGTGCATGTCACCAAACGGTTCTCAATCTTGGCGAAACGCTTCAATCTACTCAAACAAGGTGTAATCAATAAGATATCAAAAAAGGAGGTCTCAGACCTCCTTTTATTTTTTAGACCTTTAATTCGTATATCGTTTCGTGGGTTTTCCATCCAATCTCTTCTCCCTTCTCACGGTTGATGGCGATATCATCTACAAAGTGGAATGGTAACTCGCAGTTCCATGCATGCAGTTGCTTGTCAACTTCTTGGTAGATTCGTGGGTCGGGTTTACTCTTATGCATAAGATGAGATGCAAAGCAATACTCAAATATAGACATGTCGTAGAGTGAGAGAATATGTTGCCAATGCAAATCGTTGTTGTTGCTTAGCAAGAATAGACGATGACCAGCATCTTTCCATGATTGAATTAATTGTAAGCGTTCGCTAGGTATACCGCCGTGCATAGTATTCCATGCGTCGATAATCTCCTCTGGTGTTGTGGAGCGTTGAGCGTGTTGCATAATATCTTTTATAAAGGTATCAGTAGATATATCTCCACGCTCGTATAACTCCATTAGACTATCGGCAGTACCTTCGCCATTGGAACCTAGTCCAAGTATTTGCTTCATAGCTACTTCGCCTAAAATATCGGTAAAGCGAGCTATACATTCGGGCATGTTATGGTTCATTAGAACTCCGCCCATATCAAGGATTATTGTCATAATTTATTTTTTCAGTATTGTCTTTCTCCAAAGATAGTGGAACCTATTCGGACCATATTGCTACCTTCTTCAATGGCAACGAGATAGTCATCTGACATACCCATGCTGATAATAGGGGATACATAGTTTAGTGAGAGTTGATATGCGAGATTATGAATTTCTCGAAAGCAGCGGCGCCACTCCTCTTGGTTTTCGGTGTTTGTCGCCATTCCCATAATACCGCATATCTCGATATTTTTAAAATTTAATAGTTGTGAGTTGAGTAAAAGAAGTTCTTGTGGAGTGAACCCCGTTTTCGTCTCTTCTCTAGCAACATGTACCTCTAATAATACTTTTATTCGTCGTTGTATTTTTTCTGCTTCTCTATTTATAATTTCCATCAAGCGTAGACTATCCACAGAATGAATCATATAAACAAATGGAACAATCTGCTTAACTTTATTAGTTTGTAAATGTCCAATAAAATGCCAACGAATATCTTTTGGTAGAATCTCGTACTTACAAAGTAGTTCTTGTACTCGACTTTCTCCAAAATCTCGCTCCTTTGCATTATATGCTTGCATGATAGCATCAGCAGGGTGAAACTTACTGACACAAACCATATTAACTCCTTTTGGGAGTGTTTTACGGATGTTTGTTATGCGTGAAGCAATGGGCATGTTAGATAGCGCGGAATACCTCTAGGATTGCAGAACGAGTAATGCTGATTACTTCACAATCCAAATGACTAACTGATTGATGCAATGATTTATTTGCTTCCGATATATTACTTGCTTGTACGTAGATAGTGACAGCCTTACGTTTCTCTTTTCCATTGTCCTCAATGGTAATCATCTCTACGCGAGCTTTGTACCATTGATCACCTTCGGGATTTGGAATTAGATCATAGAATTGAACTTGTTTGCAACTTTTTGTTTCCCATTCTCCAGAAATGTATCTTTGCATCTCGCTTAGCAAACGCTCTTCTACATCTGCAGCTGTTAAGCCTTCAACGAGGTAGGTTTCTTTTACTGCTTTTGGATTGTCTTCGCCATTTTGGCGAGTGTAGCTAATTTTGAGTTCGTAGAATATCATAATGTCTATAATTAAATAATCTATGTGTTGGAGTTATTTCATAGGACTAATAAGTGACTTTATAGCTGTCGCCTCCATTTTTTCGGTAGGGAATGTGGTAGCTGCATGAGACCAATATAACACCGGTACAACTGGACGAGCTTGTATTACGCTATCAAACCCTTGTTCCTCATTGGTGTCAAGTAACCAGTTTTCAAGTAAGCGAAAATATACATCTCCAGAATGTTTTCGATATACCGAGACTCGTTCTGCTGAAATCATTGCCTCATGAATTGGATAAGCAACTTGAATTCCTTCAAATTCCATGAGGAAGTTTGCTACTTGTCGCTCAAATGTCTCTAAGGATAGCCCTTTCTTCTCAATGAGCATACGGTTTAGGTATATAAAAGGTCCATATGCCCCCTCTATCCATCGCTCATGTCCGTGGATTGCCATCAAATAAGCCCCAGTGAGTGCTGCTGCCCTATCGAGATTGAAATGTTTGATAGGTATATTTGCCATGCGCATATTCTCTAATGAGTGTCCTTTTACTGGACGACCTACAATGAGCATTTGATAGTTATCTCTACCGATATGTTTGTTTAAATGGTCAATGAAGAATCCAAGATCTTGATTGATACCCATGTATAAGTCTGTTTGCTCAATGGTGGTAATAATATCTGATTCTGCGCTTGGAGAGAGTGTGTTGAGTTGTAGTAAAAGCAGATCTGGAGACTGATCTTTTCCTAGTTTTTGCTGTTGTTGGAGATTTAGTGCTAGCTCAATAACCATACTATTAGCTATAGGCGATTGCAGCAATACATCTTTATAGTGATATGAAAATTCTGTCTTGTTGTTTTCACCTGCTGGCATTGGATATTGTTCAATGTTCATTCTTGGTTTCCAATCTCCTGCTATCAAAGTGTTGATTCGTCCACTAATATTCATGTTGTCTGCAGCAGTGGGTAAACCTTCTGGATAAAACGAGGTTGTTACCCATTTTTGTGTTGCACTATCCAACCAACAACATGCATTAGCTGCATGTCCCGCCATTAATACTGTTGCTTGAGGATGCAAACCAATGGCGTAAATCTTAGAACTTGTTCCATGCATCATTCGCCACTCATCAGTAATAGTTGTAGAGATGATAGAGCGAGGTGATATTTGCGTGGTTGTGCCTATACCTGAAACTTTCTTGTCGAATAGTATAGTGCGTATTTGTGTCTCACGATCAGAACGATCATAGTATGCATCTGACATTATACCATGGTTGTTTGGAGTTGTGCCTGTCATAAGGGTAGCCATAGTCTCTTGGCCGCCGTACACTTGGTGTGGAAATGAAGCGACGGTTTGATATGATTCTTCATATAATAAACGCAATCCACCTGATTTCCAATGTGGTTGCAATGCTTTTAGGCATTCATGAGTCATACCATCTACTACAACTACCACGGTCAGACGTGGTTGTGCGAGAGTAATACAAGAAAATAATATGAGTACTAGCGTAGTACAAAATAAACGAGTCTTGAGCATATGTGTATGATAGGTAATAATATTATTCGCCAATTAAATCCAATCAATGGATGGCATGAGAAGAATGCCATGAATACCACTATTGCAATCAAAATGAAATATATGATAAATAGTAAGACATCTAACCACCAACTGATATGTTTTCTCTTGGCATCGTAGACAGAAAGTAGTGACATGAAGAGTGCAAATATTGCAATACCAAACCAACATGTAGCATACCATGCGACGTTGGAGGTTGTGAATGTTGCAATTTCTTGGTTTTTGACCAATGGCGTACCATCGGACAACGTGGCATGTGAAATGTAGTGCATTAGTTCTTCTGGTAAGAAGAGACGTTCTTCATTCGTCATTGCTTGGTTTGCGTCTTTACCAAATATAAGATTGATTCCAAAATCAACCCAAGAGTGGCGACCTGTGTAATGAGAAATTGCTTGACGAAAATCCGTACCACAATATCCTACATAGTCTGATTTTATGCTGTCTTGTAATGCCGTTTTGATAAGATGGTATGGCCGAGTTGCACAATTATCAAAAACAAAATTGTATAGATAGAATCTGTTTTCAGGTTGATAATTTACCATCAATGCATCTACAATTTTCTGTTTCTGTTCTGTGTTTAAATTGAGTTCTTGCCAATAGATTGTTCGACCTATACTTTTATAGAAACTGATAAAACGTCTATAATTTTCAATACCTAATTGATAGTATGTTTCACCTCGCAAAAATTTGATATAAAAATCATCAGACATCAAATCAAAAACACCATAGTTAAATACAATATCGATGTTTTGGGAACTATCTGTCACTCGTATGCCTGTATGTCCATACTTAGACCATACTTGTTCTCCTTGTGTGCATGTTAACAAGTAGATTTCTGCGCTATCACTTAATTGTATAGCAGCAAAACTCCAACTTGTGAACAGACATGATAATATTAGTATAAAATTACGCATAGCTAGTTACCAAAATAGGTGGAGTAAAGGTACAAAGTATTCCTAATAGCATTCCGCATGTCACTTGTAGTGGTGTATGTGCATTGAGATATAACCTTGCATACATCAATACTAGTGATGCAATAGCAAGAAGTGTCAATGCCATTAAAGGCATATGGTGTGAATGCAGAGCATAAGCACATATTCCACCTATTAGCCCCCCTATACCTGTAAGATGTGCAGAAATCTTCCACCATAGGTTGATAATAGTGACGACTACGATGGCTAAGCATGAACCCATTGCGATAAGTACAACTATTTTTGGGAGATGAACGATGGAGTGTAAGAAATAAATCCATACAGCATATGCCATAATCGTGTAAATATATGGCGCAGTTCGTTGTTTTGAATTCTCTATATGCATGCTGTCGATGTGTTTTAGTTTCCACATCAATATAATGACACCTGATGGTATCAATAGTGTTAAGAGTGTGGTTCCTGCTAACGCAATCCCACTATATACCATCAATACGAATTGTGTCGGTTCGTTTTGCTGCGATAGATATATGTATGCAAATAGTAGCATAATACCATAAGAGGGCATAAGCAATGGATGCAAAACAATGCTGCATGCTTGTGACAATATGTGTAGTAATTTGTGCATCTATTATATCTTTTTTCTTAGTCTCGCAACGGGGATACTTAGTTGATCACGATATTTTGCTACTGTACGGCGTGCTATTGGATAACCGGATTGGTGCATCGCTTTTACTAATTCGTCATCAGTTAGAGGATTGCTTTTATCTTCTTGCTTGATGATTTCTTGTAACCGTTGTTTTATCTCGCGCGTAGAAACAGTAGCTCCTTCCTCATTAGTCATACCTTCGGAGAAGAAGTATTTTAGAGGGAGAATACCGAATTCAGTTTCAATATATTTATCACTAAATGCACGAGAGATAGTTGAAACATCATATCCTGTTGGATCTGCAATATCTTTTAGAACCATAGGTTTGAGGTACATACTATCACCTTGTAGGAAAAACTCACGTTGGAACTTAACCAAAGCTTGCATAGAGCGCAGCATAGTCTCATTACGTTGACGTATCGCATCAATGAAGGTGCGGGCAGAATCCACATACTTTTTAATCTCCTTTCCATCTTCTTGACGCTGCTTTGAAGTTGTATGTGCATAAGACTCAAGCATGTTTTTATAATCAACGGAAACATGTAACGGCGGAATATCACTATTATTTAGAGATACCACAAGTTTATCATCTTGGCGCTCAACTATGAAATCTGGTATGATAATCTCTTGGTTTTGTTCCGCAATTGTTCCTCTCCATGCATTACCTGGCTTTGGGTTTAGACGTTGGATCTCTGCCTTTGCTGCTTCAAATTGCTCATCGGTGATACCCAAGCGCTGTCTAATCCTATCATGATGTAATTTTGAAAATGCATCAAAGTATTTGCTGATAATTTGGAATGCTATTTGTACTGATGGACTAGGTGTTTTTTGTTTTAGTTGAATAAGTAAACATTCTTGCAAGTTGCTAGCGCCTACACCAGCAGGATCAAAGGTCTTTATTTGATCAATTATTTCTTGCATTTTGTCATCGGAAACAACAAGACCTTCACGAAAACTCAAATCATCAACTAATTCCTCTACGGTACGTTTCAGGTATCCGTTCTCGTCTATATTGCCAACAACAAACTTAGCAATGTGGCGATCTGGTTTATCCATTTTTGTGAGATATATTTGTGATTTGAGATATTCGGCAAAACTAGTTCCCATTGAGAATGGAATTTCCTCTCGTGAACGACTTGACGAATTAGACGATGATATTCGTTCCGTACTATCGTCATCATCAGAATAATCCTCTAAATCACCATCTAGATTTTTTAATGGATTATCATACTCTTCTTCAGAGTCATAAATATCTTCTTCTCTCTCAATGCTTTGATCTGCACCTTCTTCTAATGCTGGATTGTTTTGGAGTTCCTCGTTGATATGCGCAGATAATTCACATGTGGGCAATTCCAATAGACGCATCACCTGTATCTGTGCAGGTGATAACTTCAGCATCTGTTTTTGTTGTTGCGTAAGAGATAGTGAATTTGCCATGTTAGTTTATGGTTTAATGGTTTAATTGTGCATTAATTGCGTCTAAGACTTGCTTAGAAATATATGTCAGTTGTTCTTCATCTAATTCTGTATGCATTGGCAATGATAATACGCAAGATGCTAGTTGTTCTGCTACAGGGAAGTCTCCTTCTTTATAACGAGAATCTTTATATGCCTTTTGCATGTGTAATGGGATAGGATAGTATACCATAGCGGGTACACCAACTTCTGCTAA
The DNA here is from genome assembly GCA_045613525.1 of Paludibacteraceae bacterium. GTDB lineage: Bacteria > Bacteroidota > Bacteroidia > Bacteroidales > Paludibacteraceae > Colicola. The sequence goes on along the minus strand of JAZLBE010000100.1, from coordinate 21,370 downwards.
TGCTGTACGTAGAGCATCACGGTCAATATCTATCAAACGCAATGTGTATTGGTGAAAAACATGTGTAGATTGCGTGCTTCTTGTAGGGGTCAATATGTTTTTGTGATTTGCAAATGCATTGTCGTAATATGCTGCTGCACGTTGTCTAGATGCAATATATTCGTTCAAATGTGTTAACTTAACGTCCAAAATAGCAGCCTGTATACTATCTAATCGAGAGTTTACTCCTATTTGATCGTGATGATATCTAATGACCATACCATGATTCGCAATTGCACGCATTTGTGCTGCTAAAGTGTCATCGTTGGTAAAAATAGCACCTCCGTCACCATAACAACCTAAATTTTTAGATGGGAAGAAGCTTGTACATCCTATGTGTCCTATTGTGGCTGCTTGTTTTCTTGAGCCATTTGAGAATGAATATGTTGCGCCTATGGCTTGACATGCATCTTCTACCACATAGAGGTTGTGCTCTTTTGCTATATTCATAATTTCCTCCATGTTCGCACATTGTCCAAATAAGTGAACAGGAACAATGGCTTTGGTTCGAGGGGTAATAGCTTTACGAATAGCTTCTATGGAAATATTCATAGTTTCCCATTCTACATCCACGACTACTGGCGTTAGTCCTAGCAATGCTACAACTTCTGCTGTAGCGATGAATGTAAACGTGGGTGTTATAATTTCATCACCTGACTTTAATCCTAATGCCATTAGAGCTATTTGTAATGCATCGGTTCCATTTCCTACTGGAATCACATGTTTTGCTCCCGTGTAAGATGCGAGGTGTTCTTGAAAGGAGGTTACTGCTGGACCCTTGATAAAACTAGCAGATTCTATCACAGCTTGTATGCTGCAATCAATCTCGTGTTTGATATGTTGATACTGCGTTTGCAGGTCGACCATTTGAATTTTTCTCATAACTAGCGCTCAATAATGTATTCCACTGATGATGGAAGACAACGAATATTAGAGATATATGGATTTTTTGTGTGTATTTCAATGTTAAGAGCGTCACTTATTTGTTTGGGATATTGACATGTTACAACAAAATCTTCTTGAGTAACTTTTGAATAATGTGACATACCAACACGTACCATAACTTTTGTTGTTGGTGGAAAAATACGTACATGTTCCCCTATAGGCACACTATCTACTTTGATAGGCAAAATAAAGGATTTATCCGTGAACTGCTCTGCAAGATATGTGACTTGCAAATGCGATGTGGTACTTCTAACAGTAGATGGAAAGAGTAAAGCAACGGATTGAGTGACGGAATCGCGTAAGTCTAATATGTTTATACTATCAGTTTGTATATATTGAATGGAATTTAGAGCTTGTTTGGTTCCATAAATACATACGCTATCTTGAGATAATATTGGTTGCTTCTTTAATTGATGTTGTGGAGCACATTCTACCTGTGAACACAATACTATTGGAACTACTTTTTGTTCTTGGAAAGAATACTGTGTTTTAATTTGTTCGGGTGTTATATGCAATATGAGTGTTGAACCTGGTAAAACATCTTGTAGACGAGGGCGCAACATTTCTGCATCTAAAATTAGTGTTCCATCTATATTAGTGAGAAGGCTAGATAGGTTTAGTGTTAATGTAATATCTTGTTTGGATATTTGGCGTAACTGACGACCATTGTCTCGAATGCTTACATTTAGGTAGGAAGGAAGCGGCGTGGAGAAATGTACACAATCCTCCACACCGCTATAATTAAGTTGAATTCGAAGGTTGCTATCTCTAGATGAGGACATTGTTCTGCCCCACCAAACGATAGAAACCAATCCTACAAACATAAGAAAGATAATGATATCTTTGCTCAATAGCCATCCCCATATACGGGATGCATGATGCTTGTATTGCTGAAAATCAAATCTCACTCCTTATTTCTTTTCATTTGCGGCTTGTGCTTGTTGTGCATCCTCTGCTGCAACATAAACACTACCTTTATCGATTTTAATGGTAACATCTTTAGCTACCTCCATTAAAAAGGTCGTCTCTTGTACCTCTTTGATGACACCATAGATACCACCTGCGGTAATTACTTTATCACCTTTCTTTAACGCCTCGCGTTGTTTTTGCAATTCTTTTTGTTTCTTTTGTTGTGGGCGAATCATGAAGAAATAGAAAATAACGAAGATGGCGATCATCATAACCCAAAATGACCAACCGCCTTGTTGTGCGCCCTCAGCACCAGCGGCTTGAGCTTGTAGTAAAATCAAATTTAGCATAATTTTTCGAATTATAATTTGTTATTATTTTTTGATGACTTTAAAAATGATGCTATCCTTTTGTAGTTCCTTAACGACATTATTTAGGACACCATTGATAAATTGATAACTCTTGTCACTAGAATATTCTTTGGACAACTCAATATATTCATTCATTGAAATTTCTAGAGCGATATTGTTGAAGTTAACAATCTCCGATATAGCAACCAGCAGAATAATTTGATCCATATATGCTACGCGATCTGCATCCCAATTGTGTAGGGATTTGCTTATGAGTGATTTATACTCTTCTGCATTCTCAATTGTTAATCTTAGCAGATCCTTAGCAAATGTTAGTTCATCTTCTGAAGCGAACATTTCTAGTATGGTTTGATCATCACCGTTTTCTTCTTTAAATTGTTTGATGGTTTTCACCACATATGTCAGTATTTGATCCATGTCGGTGATCCATCCTTGGTGATCTAGTGCAACTTCCATTTCCTCCAATGCTGCATGGAGATCTGCATTGCCAATAAGCAACTTGCCATAAATCTTACGCCACAATGCTTTATCATCCTCATAAGTAGGAGACTCTATTTGCATGTATTCTTGGTAGAATGGTGCTTGTAATAATTGCTTATAGATGGCAATAACACCATTCATACCTGTATCCCAACGCAAATGATTCTCTTCAATATAGTTGCGTAAACGTCGGTTGTTAAATAAATGCTGAGAAACACGATTCTTTATAAAGCGATAGTTTGGTACATATTCTTGGTGAGTAATCGCTGCTTTTTGTTTGTTTTCTGCTATTTGTTCTTCTGCATATGTCACTAACTCGTCAGCAAAAGCCAACAGCACCATATATAGGCTATAAGTACTTGAAAAACTTTTTAATAACTCTTTACGTGCTGTCAAAGGAGTTTTGTCCCCATCTTTGTAGTAGGCAAAGAGGGTTTGGAGGACTTTGGTTCGTACCAGTGTTCTGTTAATCATATGAATTTATTCAAAAACTTGTTATTCTAAATTAGGCTGCAAAGTTACACTTTTTTTTGCATATATGCAAATGATTTCTGTAAAATGTATATCAATGCAATAATTTTCTTTTATTCTTCGCTCAGTATCTCCCATTCATAAAGCCGTTGTTCCATTTCATGCTTGATATGTTCGTAGCGTTGAAAGTTTTCTGTGGTTTGATTTTCTAATGTAGATAGTAGTGTTTCTATTTCCTTCTGTTCTTCTTCCAACTTTGCTATTGCAGCCTCAATTTCTGCTATTTGCTTTTCTTTTTTACGACGTGCTGCTGCAGCAGCCTTTTGTGCAGCGTAATCTAGTTTAGCAGCACTCTCATTTCCAATGGACTTGGTTTCTGAATTTTTCTCTTTACGTTCAAGTTCTTGTAAGGAGTCTATACGTTTGCTACGTAGAAAATCATATATTCCGCCTAAATGTTCACGTACTTTACCTCCACCAAATTCATACACTTTATCTACCAATCCATCGAGAAAATCACGATCGTGACTTACACAGATTACAGTGCCGTTAAACTCTTTTAATGCTGCTTTTAGTACATCTTTGGATTGCATGTCTAAGTGGTTGGTTGGCTCGTCAAGAATGAGTAGGTTGCATGGCTCTAATAACAAACGAATCATTGCTAATCTACTACGCTCTCCTCCAGAAAGCACTTTAACTTTCTTTTCGGAGGCCTCTCCACCAAACATGAACGCACCTAATATGTCCCGTATCTTAGTACGAATATCACCTACAGCAACGTAGTCAATGGTCTCAAAGATAGTCAATTCGCCATCTAATAGAGCTGCTTGATTTTGAGCGAAATATCCAATCTTAACATTATGTCCGATTTTAAGTGAACCTATATAATCTAATTGCCCCATTATACAACGCACCAGCGTTGTTTTACCTTCACCATTTTTACCAACAAAGGCTATTTTTTCTCCTCTTCTAATCGTAAAGGTGGCGTCTTGAAAAATTATGTGTTCGCCAAAATCTTTTCGTAGTCCTTCTACGATTATTGGAAAATCTCCACTACGTGGAGCAGGAGGAAAACGCAAACTCAATCGGGAGTTATCTTCCAGATCTACCTCAAGACGCTCTAATTTATCTAGTTGCTTTATGCGTGATTGTACTTGTACTGCCTTTGTTGCTTTATAACGAAAACGCTCAATAAACTCCTCTGTTTCTTGAATCATTTTTTGCTGATTCATGTATGCTCTAACCTGTTGCTCATGTCTTTCTTGACGTAATACTTTGAACTGTGAGTATGGTACATTATAGTCGTAGATCTTGCCTAATGTGATTTCTATTGTTCGAGTAGTTACATTATCCAAGAATGCTCGATCGTGACTAACTAGAACAAGTGCGCTTCCATTCGTTTTAAGGAACTCTTCTAACCATTGAATTGATTCAATATCCAAGTGATTCGTTGGCTCGTCAAGTAGCAGTAAGTCAGGGTGTTGTAATAGGATCTTTGCTAGTTCAATACGCATGCGCCAACCGCCTGAAAACTCCGAACACGGACGCTCAAAATCCTTGCGCTCAAAGCCTAAACCGATAATCGTACGATCCATTTCTGCAATGAATCTAGCCTCTTCTCCTTTCGCGTCATCACCTTGTTGTCTCATCGCCCCCATTACATCTTCTCTCAACGTTTTGCCATCTATGTGCATCATTACTTGTGGTAAATAACCAATTGAAATATCACCCATCTTGGAGATACGACCAGATGTAGGTGTTTCTACACCCGCTAACATTCGTAAAAGGGTAGTTTTTCCAGCACCATTCTTACCTACAAGGGCAATTCGTTCACGCTGGTTTATGAGAAATGTAATATCGTCTAATATAGAACGAGACGAGTATTCTATGCTGAGGTGTTCTATGCTAACCATAGCTTTTTATTAGTTCTTAAATATGCTATAACCTAATTTCGCTATTTATTCGTTATAAAATAATCTTCTATTTCATGCAATGCTTGCCCAGTATAACTTTTTGTACATTGCATGATTTCTTCTGGTGTACCTTCTGCTACTATGAATCCTCCTATGTCACCACCTTCAGGTCCTAGATCAATGATATGATCTGCAGCTAGTATTACAGATGGGTTATGTTCAATTATTAACACCGTATGTCCTCTGCTAATCAATGCATCCATTGCTTTTAACAATACAGTTACGTCGTGGTGATGAAGACCTGTTGTTGGTTCGTCAAATATAAACAGAGTGGGTGATGCATTTTCTTGCGCAAGGAACGATGCTAATTTTACGCGTTGACTTTCACCGCCAGACAAAGTACTGCCAGCTTGTCCCAGTTTAATGTAACCTATTCCTACATCTTGCAGAGGACGAAGGCGTGAGACTATCTTTTTACAAGCTGAATCTTCTGAGAAGAATTCAATAGCTTGGTTAACAGTCATTTCAAGCACGTCATAAATGTTCTTGCCACGATATAGTACATCTAGAACATCTTGTTTATAGCGTTTACCATGACAATGTTCACACTCCAGGGTGATGTTAGCCATGAATTGCATTTCAATAGTGATAGTGCCTTCTCCTTGACATGCTTCGCAGCGCCCACCTGGCGTGTTAAATGAGAAATATGATGGTGTAAATCCAAGTTGTTTACTAAGTTGTTGCTCAGAATATAAACGACGTATTTCATCAAAGGCCTTGAGGTAGGTGACGGGATTTGATCTTGATGATTTTGTCAATGGATTTTGATCAACAAACTCTACATTATGAAGCAAGTTTAAACTGCCACGAAGACTTCCGAAATCTCCTGTTCTATCGGCTATCCCTCCGTAATACTTTTTTAGGGCAGGGTAGAGAACCTTAGTTACTAATGACGATTTTCCACTTCCACTAACGCCAGTAATTACAGTTATGACATTCAGTGGGAATCTTACATCTAGATTTTTTAAGTTGTTTTCAGTGGCTCCAAGTATCTCAATGTAATTATTCCAAGGACGACGATATGCTGGGATGTTATATGTGAATTTATCTGTCTTAGGTATTCCTTCGTATACCACTTCACCGCCATGACGACCAGCTTTTGGACCGATTTCTATTGTGTAGTCGGCAGATTTTTGAATTTCATCATCGTGCTCAACAACCACAATTGTATTACCCAAGTCACGCAATTGTTTTAGCACATGTATTAAGCGTTGTGTGTCTCTAGGATGCAAACCAATGCTTGGCTCATCCAAGACGTATAATGAACCTACAAGACTGCTACCCAAAGACTTTGCTAGGTTTATGCGTTGCCCCTCACCGCCAGATAATGTAGATGAAAGACGTGACAATGTCAAATATCCTAAACCTACATCTTGCATGAATTGTAGTCTAGTTCGTATTTCTACGAGTAGTTGCTGAACAGCTAACTGCTCGTGTTCAACTAATGTTAATTGGTCAAACCATTTAGCTAGTTCGGTAATAGGTATTTTGCATAAATCGGTTATTGTTTTATCGCCTATCCAAACATATTGTGCCTCTTTGCGAAGACGCAATCCCCCACAGTCTGGACACGTGGCTTTTCCACGGTAGCGACTAAGCATAACACGATATTGGATCTTGGCATATTGCTTACTCTCTAATTCATGGAAGAAATTATGCAGTCCACGAAAGTATTCATTGCCATTCCATATTAGTTGCTTCTGTTCTGGGGTTAGGGCATAGAATGGAGTGTGTATTGGGAAGTCAAATTTATCTGCACTATAAATTAGGGCATCATTCCATGCACTCATTTTATCGCCACGCCAACAAGCTATTGCTCCTTCATATATGGATTTTGATTTATCAGGAACGACTAAATCGGGATCAATTCCAATTACGTTTCCATATCCACCGCATGTAGGACATGCGCCCAAAGGGTTATTGAAGTCAAACAGATGTTCTGTTGGTTCAATAAAGGTAATTCCGTCAGCTTCAAAACGTTCTGAGAATATATGTAATTGTTTCTCTGTTGAGCTAGGTGGAGTGATTAATAATAGACATTGTCCTCTACCTTCAAAAAACGCAGTTTGCACTGAATCTGCAAAGCGATTCAATGTGCTTTTTCCTCCATCTGCAATGACACGATCTACTAAAAGAAATATTTTTGATGAGATATCAAAAGGTATTTCACTGCCTATTCGCTCTATCTTTCCATTGCCATCAGAGTCTTCTATATATAATCGTGAGAATCCCTGTTGTTGCCAAATGGCTAATTGATCTGTGAGACTCTCCGTAGAAACGGGTGAAAGTAACAAAACTTTACTGCCATTTTCTTGCATCATTAGACATGATACTGCATCATGAACACTATGTCGCTTTACATTTTGTCCACTGATGGGGGATTTTGTATGTCCAGCACGTGCATATAAAAGTTTTAGATATTCGTATATCTCTGTCACTGTACCAACAGTACTGCGGGGATTACGATTTGTAACTTTCTGTTCGATTGCAATAGCAGGAGGAATGCCGTCAATGAAATCCACATTAGGCTTTTGCATTCGTCCTAAAAACTGACGTGCATAAGAACTAAGGCTTTCTACATAACGACGTTGGCCTTCGGCAAACAATGTGTCGAAAGCCAATGATGACTTGCCGCTACCACTCACTCCTGATATAACCACTAATTTGTTGCGTGGTATATCAACGGAGATGTTCTTCAGGTTATGCGTGCGAGCTCCGTGTATGTGAATGACGTCTTGATTCAATGGGTCTATATTTATAGTTTTGGGCTATTAGACCGATTTTATCGGTCTAAAGCCCTGAGTTGTTACTTATAGAATTTCTATAAGCTATTTGTCTATAAGTTATTTCAAATATTCATCCGCCAGACTATCTACCAATTGGCGTAATTCTGGGTTATTGAGATTGCGATATTTTGGATCTAAATCAGGAATGCGTAAATGTTGTCCTGCTCGAATATAATCTGGATTTTTAATGATACTGCGATTAGCCTCATAAATAAATACCCACAAGTCCTTTTCGCCATAATATTTCTTAGAGATCCAAGCTAGACGACTGTTTTGTGCAACACGCTCAATGCCAATAAACTTGTAGTAATGACGAGGTTGTTCCGCCAATGTCAATGGTTTCTTCTTAGCTACTGGTTTCTTAGCTGGAGTAACTTGTGTGGTATCTTCTAAAACTGAAGTGGTGCTATCTACCTCTGCTTCTACTACTTCTGCTGTTACTGCTGTTTCGACTTCTTCAACTGCACCTGACTCATCTACAACATTACCTACACCTCCATCCAATAATGCTATCAACTTGTCATACTCAGCTTCTGCAGAGTCTATTAGCTCCTCTACCATTTCTTCAGCTTTTACCATAACGCTATCTATGCTATCAGCAAGGTGAATAGCCAAACTATCAATCACTTCTGGCTCAATTGTTGTTGTGATTGTAGTTGTCTCCTTCTTAGGTTGTTCATTTTGTCTAAGGTAATTGCGAAGATATAAGCCTCCACCAAGCAAAATTAGAATTATAATAACCCAACATGTACTTCCACATTTAGGTTTCTTAGGATTTGGTGATGAAGTTTCTTCTTTTGGTTGTTCTTTAGATTCTTCAACAACCTCCTGAGGTACCTCTACGCTTGTTTCGCTTGGTTTGTCATTCTTGGTAACTGGTGTTTTAGGCTCAGTTTTTTCTATTTTACCCTTTGTAGTAGTTTGAGCTTTCTTGGTCGTTTTCTTACCCTTTGTAGTAGAATCTTCTGTAGGCTTTTCTTCTGTACTACCTGCCTCAGGAGATTGACCTAGATCAGCCAAGATATCTACAATTTCATTGGCTTGTTCGCCTAATTTTTTGATTGGATCGGGGTTGAGTTCTTTCATAATATTATTCGTTTTAGGACTTTCAATTCGTTTCTCTACACTCTCCTTCAGAGTCGCTTCTGCATTGAAAGTCAGTTTATTATATTCATCTATCGTAAATTCTTCACCGGTCGCAATGTTAACACTCTTGCGAGCTGCCATTGGTTTCAGTGCGAATGTTCCTATACCTTTCAACTTAACTTGTTGATCGGCTTTCAAACCGATAATTATTGCGTCTACTAATGCATTCAAAAACATGCCAACTTCTTGTTCACTAGCACCAGCCATTTGGGCTACTAATTTGCGCAATTCTGCCCAACTTAATTTATTATTTGCCATACCTTAAATTACTCTTTTTCTTTAGGGTTGAACATATCCTTCACAGCTTGATTGGGCTTGAAGGTCAATTGCATCTTTTCTGGAACCTCGGTACGTTCCTGTGTTTTAGGATGCACCACAATGCGAGCATTGCGACGCTTCATTTCAAGTACTCCGAAGTTTTGCAACTGTACGCTTGAACCATTTAGCAACTCCCTTTGTAATACTCCGATAGTTGCTTCTAACAAATCCTCTGTGCGAGTCTTTGTCATCGAAGTGGAAGTGGCAATGTGTTGAATTAAGTCTTTCGTTTTCATAAGCTTGCGTAGAGGTCAAAATCCTCTGATTTTATGATGTTTACGATATAATATTCACCTATGTGTAACAAATCGCTATTTGTTTTGGATATTAGTACTTCACAATCTACTTCTGGCGAATCGTATTGTGTGCGACCAATATAGTAATCCGCTTCTTCTCTATCTATCACAACCATTTGTTGGGTACCTACCATTTGACTTAGTAATTCCGCGGAGATTGTTTGCTGGATACCCATAATTATATCCACTCGACGGTCTTTTTCTTTCTGTGATATGTTGTCTTCGTAATGTCGCGCAGCATATGTTCCCTCTTCCTCACTATACGCAAAAGCTCCCAAACGGTCAAATCGCATCTCTTTTACCCACTCACATAATTCTGCAAAATCTTCTTCTGTTTCCCCTGGGTGACCTACGAGCAAAGTGGTACGAATACAGATACCTGGCACTTCTTTTCGAATACGTGTGATCAATTCGTCTTGCTCTTTGCGGGTAATGCGTCTGCGCATCAATTTTAGCATATTGTCCGAGCAATGTTGTAGCGCAATATCCATATATCGGCATATATTCGGATGTTTTGCCATGATAGGCAGAATGTCGTATGGGAAATCAGTAGGGTAGGTATAGTGTATTCTAATCCATCTTACGCCTTCTATCTGAGCCATTTCGTCCAATAGTTCTCCTAACTTATGCTCACCATAAATGTCAAGTCCATAACTAGATAGATCTTGTGCTATAACATTGAACTCTTTTACTCCTTGTTCTACTAGCCATTTCACTTCAGCTAGTATCTCCTCTTTACGACGTGAGGTGAATTTACCTGTAATTAATGGAATAGCACAATATGAACAATATCGATTACAGCCTTCAGCTATCTTCAAATATGCATAATGCGATGGAGTAGTCAACGTGCGTTCGTAGTTCTCACCTGCTATTTCCTTGTTTTCTGAATTTCTTAATTTCTGAAGCTCTTGAACTATTCCTAAATAGTCAAACTTACCAAACCATCCATCTACTTCTGGAATTTCTGTGGGCAATTCTTTCGCGTATCGTTGTGAAAGACACCCCATTACATAGAGTTTGTTTAGTTTTTTATGATTCTTCCTATCTGCAAAGCGCAGAATCATCTCTATGCTTTCTTCTTTTGCATCTCCTATAAATCCGCAAGTGTTGATGATAACTATCTCACCATTTGGCTTGGATGAATCATGTACACAACGATATCCCGCCAATTCCAATTGACGCATTAGTCGTTCGGTATCTACAAGATTTTTTGAACAACCCAATGTGATAATATCTATCTCACCTTTTCTCATGCCTATCATTTAAATGGTCGCATAGCAACGTTTATGGGCTTGTGTGATTTCAATTAATTACCGAGGTCGCTATGGAACTTAATACGTACCAATCGTACGTTTATTTCGTCGTAGTCGTCTTCGCCCAATTCTTCCATGGCTGTGCGGATGTTGTCGTTTTCTGCGTTGCGGAAATAATCGTAGATATCTGCTTCTTCGTCTGGATCTACTACTTCGTTGATGAAATACTTGATGTTCAACTTAGTACCTGAATATGCGATTGCTTCTATTTCTTCTAGCATCTCTTCCATAGACATACCCAAACGCTCCGCTAAATCATCCAATGCTACACGGCGGTCAATAGCTTGAATGATGGCTATCTTGCGAGCAGAATTCTTTGCTACAGTACGTACACGCAAGTCTTCTGGACGGATTATGTCATTCTCTTCTACATAACCCTTGATCAATTTGATGAACTCGTCACCATATCGTTTAGCTTTGCCTACACCTACACCTGGGATGTTTTGCAATTCTTCTATTGTGATAGGATATGATGTAGCCATAGCCTCCAAACTACCATCTTGGAATATTACAAATGGAGGCACATTCATGCGCTTGCTTAATTTCTTGCGTAAGTCTTTCAAGATGGAGAATAATACATCGTCTGCAGCAGCGCAAGTTATTGCACCTGCTGCCATCTCGCCGTCTTCATCATCGTTTTGGATTTCGATTGGAACCTCAAAACGTACAGGACGTTTGATAAATTTTTTGCCGCTTGGGGTTAATTTTAGATCTCCATATGATTCTATGTCCTTACGAACATAACCTTCTATCATTGCTTGACGAATGATGGCATAAAGATTCGCTTCGTCTTGATCTTCTCCTGAGCCAAAGTTTTCCAACTCATTATGCTTGTATGACAGGATGGCTGCACTTTCTTTTCCTTTAATTATATCCACAATGTGCTCAATGCGGAACTTTTCGTTCAATTGTTGTATCGTTTCTAGTATGATTCCGAGTAGTTCGGTTGCTTCAACCATCTTATATTTTTTGCGGCAATTATCACAGTTTCCGCAGTTATCTTGCTTGTAGTCTTCTCCGAAGTAATGCAACAATAATTTTCTGCGACAAATGGATGCCTCCGCATACGATTGCGTTTCAAACAATAATTGGTTGCTTATCTCTTGCTCAGATACTGGTTTTCCCTGTTGGAATTTGCGCAAACGTTCAATATCCTTGGCGGAATAGAAACTGATACATTGTCCTTCACCGCCATCACGGCCTGCACGACCAGTCTCTTGGTAATAACCTTCCAGGGATTTTGGAATGTCATAGTGTACAACAAAACGAACATCTGGTTTGTCAATACCCATACCAAAAGCGATGGTTGCTACAATCACTTGCGCTTTCTCCATTAGGAAGGCGTCTTGATTCGCACTGCGAGTAGCAGCGTCCATGCCTGCGTGATAAGGCAAGGCTTGAATATTGTTCACACATAGTGTAGCCGCTAGATCCTCTACTGTTTTTCTGCTCAAACAGTATACAATACCTGACTTGCCATCCATGGTACGAATATATCGAACAAGATCTTTGTCTACTTCGTCTGTCTTTTGGCGTACTTCATAGTACAAGTTGGCACGATTGAACGATGATTTGAAAACGGTCGCATCCATCATGTCCAAATTCTTTTGGATGTCGTTTTGTACTTTTGGAGTTGCTGTGGCCGTTAATGCAATGATAGGAGCTTTGCCGATGCGCTCTACAATTGGGTGTATGCGACGATATTCTGGGCGGAAGTCATGCCCCCATTCAGATATACAGTGAGCTTCGTCTACAGCATAGAACGATATCTTTACTTCTTTCAAAAAGTCAACATTCTCATCTTTGTTTAATGATTCTGGAGCAACATATAGCAATTTTGTCTTACCTGCTAATATATCTGTTTTTACTGCCTGAATCTCTGGGCGAGATAATGATGAATTGATAAAATGCGCTACACCATCCTCTTCAGAGAAGTTGCGCATTGCATCCACTTGATTCTTCATCAGTGCAATGAGTGGAGAAATGACTATAGCTACGCCATCCATTAGTAATGATGGTAGTTGGTAACATAAACTCTTACCTCCTCCAGTTGGCATCAACACAAAGGTGTCTTTGCCATCCATGAGATTGTTGATGATTGCTTCTTGATTTCCTTTGAAAGAATCAAATCCAAAATTGTGTTGTAAGGCTTCGATTAATTGCTCGTGTCGTGTCATAAAACGATAATCTTTTTTCGAAATATTGACTGTTTATATCTTTAGTGCGATGTTTTGTCTTGATGTCATGCTTTTTGTCCGATTTCATCGTCAAATCTTCTGCAAAGATACTACATTTTTTTTATATATGCAAATCTTTTTCAAAAAATATTTATTTTTTCTTTATTTTATTTTTAACACTTTGAAATTCACCGTTATTCACCGCTATTCGCCGTCATTTACTGTCATTCACTGCCACCTTGCCCCCTGTCTCCATAGGGACTTCATAGGAACTTCATAGGGACTTCATAGGAACTTCATTGATATTTTACTGAGTGATGCATCTGTGAAGACCGAAGAATTCCCCTTTATTTGGTAGGCTTAAAAACACCTCTTTTGCAATCGTTTGCATAACTTTTTTTTACTGTATTTTTCGTGCGCTCTTGCGTGTACGAAAATTTAGTTGTACCTTTGTGCCCGATTTAGAAAATATTGTCATGACAGAAAAACGCAATTTATCTTTTGGGCAACTCTTTAATTTGAGTTTTGGATTTTTTGGTGTCCAAATTGCCTATGCACTACAGAGTGCTAATATCTCCCGTATTTTTGCTACTCTTGGCGCTGATCCTCATCAGCTTTCGTTCTTTTGGGTGCTTCCTCCTTTGATGGGTATGCTTGTGCAACCACTGGTTGGTAAGTATTCTGATAAGACTTGGAATCGTCTTGGTCGTCGCAAACCTTACCTCATTGTCGGTGCACTCATTGCAATTGCTGTGATGATTCTCCTTCCTAATGCAGGTAACTTCACTTTCGGACAATCACTTTTCCTTGGCCTCAACGCTGCCATGTGGTTTGGTTTGTTCTCTTTGATGTTCCTTGATACATCAATCAATATTGCCATGCAACCATTCAAGATGATGGTCGGTGATATGGTTAACGAGGAGCAAAAAGGTCTTGCGTACTCAATCCAATCATTCCTCTGCAATGCTGGTTCGCTTGCGGGTTATATTTTCCCAATTCTATTTACATGGGTAGGTATTGCTAATACTGCTCCGGAAGGTGTTGTGCCTGATTCTGTTAAATGGAGTTTCTATATTGGTGCCGCACTCTTGATCTTCTGTGTGCTCTATACTTTCTTCACTGTTAAGGAGCTCAATCCTGAGGAATATGCTAAGTTCCATGGCCTTGAGAATAAGAAAGATGACAAGAAAGAAGATCCTAGTTTTATCAAACTTCTTGTCAATGCTCCTTCTACATTCTGGACAGTAGGTCTTGTGCAATTCTTCTGCTGGGCTGCTTTCCTCTTTATGTGGACCTACTCTAATGGTGCTATTGCTACTCAATGCTTTGGTTGGGATGGCGTAACTACTTCTGCTGAGGCCTTCCAAACTGCCGGTAACTGGGTAGGCGTTTGCTTTGCAATTCAAGCGGTAGGTTCAATGCTTTGGGCGCTCATCATGCCTATCTTGGAGAAATACTTCCATAACAAGGGTGCATATGCTATCTCATTGATTGTCGGTGCGTTAGGATTTGCTTCAACTTTGTTTGTGACCAACCAATATGTACTCCTCGTATCTTACGCATTTATCGGTGCGGCTTGGGCTGCTATGTTGGCTGTGCCATTCACTATCTTAACAAACTCACTCAAGGGTGATAATATGGGTTATTACCTCGGTCTTTTTAACTGTACAATCTGCTTGCCACAAATCGTAGCAGCTGTCATAGGCGGTGTTGTCCTTAAAACAATTTGTGCTGGTTCGCAAGTTGGTATGCTCGCTGCTGCGGGTGTGCTTCTTGTTCTAGGTGCTGTAAGTGTTGTCCTTATCAAGGAAGGTAAAAAATAAATTCGGTTAGCACAATAAAACTATAAACATAATTTATTAATTTTTAACATGATGAAAAACAAGACATTTTTACTTGTGCTCGCTGCTGCATTGTGTTCAATAACAATGAATGCACAAATCACAGGTACCGTTTTGGAAGCATCGACCGATTTTCCTATTATTGGTGCTAGTGTTGTTGAAGTTGGCACTACCAATGGTGTGATTACGGATTTCGATGGTAACTTCGTGCTCAATGTTTCTGAGGGAGCACAAATCCAAATTAGCTACGTGGGTTTCAAAACTCAAACTCTTGCAGCTAAAAATGGTATGATGGTAACACTTGAGGAGGATACTCATGTTCTCCAAGAGGTTGTAGCTATCGGTTATGGTTCACAAACCAAAAAAGAAATCACTGGTTCTGTTTCTAGCGTTAAGGCTGAAGATTTCAACCAAGGTGCTTTTAACAGTCCTGAAGGTTTGCTTCAAGGTAAGGTTGCAGGTTTGACCATGTCTAAAGATGGTGGTGGTGACCCTACTAACCGTGGTTTTAGTGTACAAATTCGTGGTACAGGGTCTTTGACTGGTTCTACAACGCCTCTTTACATTATTGATGGTGTTCCTGGTGCAAGTATGAATAATATCAATCCTAATGACATCGAGTCTATGGATGTTCTTAAGGATGGTTCTGCTGCCGCTATTTATGGTACGCGCGCTAACGCGGGTGTGATCATTATTACTACAAAGAAAGGTAAAGAGGGTAAAACTGCTGTCGAGTATACTGGTACTGTAAGTACTGCTAATACAGCGGGACGCATTGATCTTTATTCTCCTGAAGAGTATGTGGCTGCTGGTGGTACAAATTATGGTTATGAAACTGACTGGTATAAGGCTATTACTCGAGTTCCTGTATCTACAGAACACAATTTGGCTTTGTCAGGTGGTATGAAAAACGTGGATTATCGCGCTTCTCTTAACTACAAACTTAACCAAGGTCTTGCTATCAATTCTGAGTATCAAGAGATTATGGCTCGTGCTAGTGTTAATCAACAAGCATTGAATAATATCTTGGAGTTTAACTACAATATGTCTTATTCAAAGACAAATTCATCTTGGGTAGATCATGCTGCATATCAACAAGCTATGAAGTTCAACCCTACAATGCCTATTTACTCAGATCCTTCTGATCCTAATTACATCAAGTATGGTGGCTACTATCAAAACTTTGATAAGTCAGGTTTCTCTAACCCAGTAGCAATTGTTAATCAACCTACTGACTTAGGTGGTGACCAAACTTTCTTGGGTAGTGTTCGTGCAACTATCAAACCAATTTCAGGTTTGCGTCTTAGTGCGTTTGGTTCATATCAGTATTGGAACCGCTCTACTGGCAAATACCTCCCTTCTAACTCTGTAGCAGGCAATGGTACTACTGGTAATGCTTCTAAGGGTAATGACTTTAATACTACTCGCATGTTTGAGGCAACCGCTCAATATACTAACGAGATACAATCTCATGCGTTCACTGTATTGGCTGGTTATGCTTACCAAGATTTCGTTTCTGAGAGTTTCGGCGCAAGTAATACCTACTTCCCAACTGATGACTTCCTCTATAATAACTTAGGTCTTGGTGAGGGTTTGAATAACCTTACCAATGGTGGCTCAAAAGATGGAATCGGCATGTCATCTTGGAAAGAAGAGTGGAAACTTGCTTCAGTTTTTGGTCGTGTTAACTATAACTATGATCAACGTTACTTCGTTAATGCAAGTATCCGTGCTGAGGGATCTTCAAAATTTGGTGCAAACAATCGTTGGGGTTATTTCCCAGCTGTTTCTGCTAGCTGGTTGATTACTCGTGAAAGCTTTATGGATGGACAAGATATCGTTGAGGATCTCAAACTTCGTGCAGGTTATGGTGTTACAGGTAACATGCCAGGTGATTGCTATCCATGGATTGGACGTATGAGCAAGAATGAGGACTATGCTTACTTTGGTGATAACAAGGTGGCTACTTGGTCTCTCTCTACTGTACCAAACCCTAACCTTAAGTGGGAAACAAAACATGAGGTTAACGTAGGTGTTGACTTCTCTTTCCTTGAGGGTCGACTCAGCGGTGCTGTAGATTACTATAATCGTACTACTCGTGATCTTCTTTACTGGTATGCTGTTGATGCTGCTAAGTACGAGGCTGGTTCTATGCTTCTTAACCTTGGTTCTTTGCGTAACCAAGGTATTGAGATCGCTATCAATGGTATAGCTATTGAGAAAAAAGATTTCGTATGGAATCTTGGATTGACTTTGGCACACAACAAGAACAAAGTCCTTTCTCTTGGTAACGATGAGTTTATCTTCCCTGAGGCTGATAAACAACGTGGTGGTGTAGGTGATGGTTCTGTTGGATGGACTTCTCAAAAGTTCCAAATCCTTGAAGAGGGTGAGTCTGTAGGTAACTTCTATGGATACAAGTTCTCTCGTATTGACGAGGATGGTACTTTCTGGGGAATTGATGCTAATGGTATTGAGAAGAAATTCAACCAACTCAAAAACAAAGATAAAGTTATCTTAGGTAATGCTCTTCCAGTTATTACTTGGGGTTTGAGTTCAAGCATGTCTTTCTACAATGTTGATTTCTCATTCAACCTTCGTGGTGCATTCGGTGGAAAAATTTTGAATACCAAACGTTTGGCATATGGTAACAATTCTTCACTCGCTAGTGGTAATATGATTGTTAGCCCAGATAATGGTATTACTCCTCCAAAGGTAATGACTGACTACTACCTCGAGAGTGGTACATATGCTAAACTCGGTGATGTTACTATCGGTTACACATTCCAAATTAAAGAGGATGTTGCTAAATACATTAATCGTGCGCGAATTTATATAACAGGTCAAAACTTGGCTACCCTATCTAATTATTCTGGTGTAGATCCTGAAACTGTTAATATGACAGGTCTTGAGCCAGGTATTGAAGGTGTTACTTATTATCCTATCCCTCGCACATTCATGTTGGGTGTTAACTTATCATTCTAATAACTGTATCACAATAAAAGACTTATAATTATGATTAAGAATATTAAAAAATTGGCTTTTGTATTTGCAGGTGTTAGTTTGTTCACATTCAACGCTTGTGATTTGAACCCAGAGATCTATAGTGAATATGATCGTGAAGGATTTGAGAATAGCGAAACTGCTTTCGATCCTAAATTGGGTGACGTATATGTAAACCTCCAACGTGAGTATGGTTATGCTTATCGTGAAGGATTCTGGTCTCTCCAAGAAAACTCTACAGATGAGTGTATTGTACCTACTCGTTATATGGGTGACTGGTATGATGGTGGTGCTTTTTGGATTCTCCACAACCACCGTTATGATTCTAAAACACGTGAAATTTCTGCCAATGGTCAAGCTGGTAACAATGCTTGGGCATTCGCATATCGTGGAATTTCAAAGTGTAACTCTATGATGAAGTGGATGCGTACTGTGAAAAATGATAAAGGTGTTACCTTGGATGTTGCACGTGCTTCTGATATGGCTGAACTATATATCCTCCGTGCATGGTATCACTACCTTATGTTGGATAACTTTGGTAATGTGCAATTCGTTTCACAACTGGGAGATAATGGTTATGAGGCAAAACAAGGTCAACGTCACCAAATTTTTGACTCTATCATGGTTGATCTTCACAAGTATGTTCCACAAGCTAGTGAGAACAAAATCTATTCTCGTGTTAACAAGCATGTAGGATGGATGGTGCTCGCTAAGATGTATCTTAATGCTGAAGCATGGGGTGTTGTTGGTAAATCAGCTTATGCTAAAACTGCTGAAGAGTGCTACCAAAAAGCTTCTCTCTATTGCGACTCTATTATTGATTCTAAGGCATATACTTTGACTTCTAATTACTTTGATAACTTTAAGGTAGAGAATCAAGGTTCGTCTGAGAATATTTGGTGCGTATTCTATGATGCATCTTTCTCTAAAGGTATGCAATTCCATATGATGTCACTCCACTATGCTTCACAAAACTCTTATGGTCTTAAGAATCAACCTTGGAATGGTTATTGTACTACTCACAAGGTGCTTGGTCTCTATGGCGAGGGTGATGCACGTATCAATTGCTGGGAGCGTGGTCAACAATATGACAAACAAGGTACTGCTCTTACTGTAGATGTTGCTGTGGATAGTACAACTTACGTACAAATGCCTAAATATGTTCGTAAGCCTGCTAACTGGCCAGCTACCTTTGATGAGTTTGCTGCTGCTGCTGGTCGTGATGACAAAGGTAAACTACAATCAGTAACATATACCTTCCCTGCTGTATTTACTGATACTGTTACTACACTTACTAATAGTGCTGGTTACAAGATCTATAACGTATTTGAGGGTGCACGTTTCGTGAAATTCCAAATTCAAGAAGGTGTAGGTGATCACATGAGTAATGACTTCCCTATCTATCGTCTTGCTGATGTTTATCTTATGAAAGCAGAGGCAGAGATGCGTGCTAATGGTGGTGCGGCTAATGATGTTGCTGTAGCTGCTGCTAACCTCGTTCGTGAGCGTGCTGGTGCTACTCCTTATTCTGCTGCTACTCTCACTCTGGATGAACTCTGTAATGAGCGTTGTCGTGAGATGATGTGGGAAGGTCACCGTCGTCAAGACTTGATTCGTTTCGGTCGTTACACAGGTGCTAACTCTATTCAAAATGATACAGATCCTGCTAACCTCTGGATTTTGAAATATACTGACGATCAAGCTACTGATAATCTTCCAGGTCAAAAACCTTTCGTTACACCTGATTATATGAAGATTTTCCCATTGCCTGATTATGTAGTTGACAATGGATTTACACAAAACCCAGGTTATCTAGAATAATCCAATTCAAAATAAACCAAATATTAATCATTTAAATTTTATTACAAAATGAAGAAAATTGCATTAGTATGTGCAGCGGTTCTCGGTTTGTTTACCGCTTGCGTTGAGGAGACATTGAAGGTGTCTCAAGAGACTCTCGTTATGTATGTTGGTGACGAGGTTCAAGTTAAGGCTACTGTTGGCGCTGATGAGGTAGTTGCTACATGGACTTCTGCTGATGAGGCAGTTGCTACTGTAGAGGCTGGTTTGATTAAGGCAGTTGCAGTTGGTGAAACTAAAGTTACTGCTGCTTACGAAGGTCAAACTGCTGAGGTACTCGTTATCGTAGAGAAATTGGTTGAGGATGCTCCAGTTCTTGAGGCTCCAGGTGCTGGTAAAGTAACTATCTGTGTTCAAGTTCCAGAGCCACTCTGCGAGGGTTCTTTCGTAGTTATCCCAGGTTCTTTGACTTCTTGGAATACAGGTGATGCTGTAGCTAACGGTCAAGCTACTCAATTGGCAGAGGGTAAAACTACATGGTATGTTGGTACATTCGATTGGGGTGTAGACCAAGCATTCAAGGTAGCTCACTGCAAAAACGACGGTACATGGGAGTGGTCTTTCCAAGCTTTGGATGGAACTCTTATTGAGGGTGATGTAACTCTTGGTAAGGATGGTACAATTACTGGTGACAACGTGATCAACACTGACAACCAAGTTATTTATGTATCTGTTGACTCTTGGGAGCTTTCAGCTTGCGTTAAGACTAACGATGCTGGTACTGCTACCTTCAACTTGACAGCTGTTGGCTTCGCTCCAGAGGCTAAATTTGCTATCGCTGGTTCAGGTCTTGCAGCTGGTGCATGGGCTTGCCCTCCTCCAGCAGAGCACGAGATGACCAAGGTTGCTGAAGGCAAATTTACTCTTACTCTTGATGTTCCTGCTACTTTCCAATACAAGTATTTGGTTGACAAAGCAGGTGACGGTAACTGGGAGTGGTATTCTGCTAACAACTACAACATGCCAGTTGGTCTCGTAACTAACGATACTGAGACTCTTGCTCCAGCTGAGTAATTAGCTGTCAAAATCAATTTGATTTTATAAATCTTTGAGAATATAATTTCTCATCCTAGCCCTGTGGTTCGCCACAGGGCTTTCTTTTCTTATATGGTTACGGGTTATGACGGGTTTATACCGAATTTGTCAAGTATATTAATCAATTTAATAAATATACTATTTATATTTGCTCAATTCATTTATTTTTTGTAACTTTGCAGCGATTATGGATTTTTGTGAATTGTAACGAATAATTAAAAAAATATATATACAATGAATCTATCAGAATTGACCAACAAACTTTACGCTGAGGGCGTAGAGAAAGGTAATGCCGAAGCTGCTGCAATCGTAGCTAAGGCACAAGAAGAGGCTGCTGCTATCGTAGCAAAAGCTGAGAAAGAGGCTGCTGAGAAAATCGCTGCAGCTGAGGCTAAATTGGCAGAGTT
>JAZLBE010000099.1:0-20979 GCA_045613525.1 Paludibacteraceae bacterium | reverse complement strand
GCTTCACGAAACGAACCACGATGAAGACGCGCAAGTTTATCCTTGCGCGCCTCCTTTTCTTTATCGTAGTAAATGGGGCGATAGTCCCACCCACGTGGTTTTGGTACTTTTGGAAAAAGTATTGACATTATTTAACAATTTCAAGGAATTTCTCGTCTGCTACGTATTTAGCAAACTCGATATCCTTTTGAGCTTTAACCTTCATTGTGGCATCGCGTTGAACTGCGAGTGCAAGGTTAGCATATACTGTCTCACGATCGTTGGTACGTGCACCAATAACAGCTGCAAGATATGCAGTAGTTGCATTTGGATTCTCTACCTTAGCCAAAGTTTGACGTGCAGCAGCATAATCCTCGTCTACGATTTGTTGAACAGCTGCATTGTTAGATGCAGACTTACCATAAGCATTCTTAGCTGCGGTATACTCACCCTTCATGGTGTAAAGTGTACCCATAGCTACGTTCAATTGACCCTCGGTGCCAGCAGCTTTACCAAACAACTCCTCTGCCTTATCCAAATCGCCAGCAGCCATAGCAGCAATACCAGCATTGTAGTTAACATCTGCATTAGCAGGAGCCAATTGGAGAGCTTTTGCATAACTATCACGAGCCTCAGCTACTTTACCTTGACCAAAGTAGATAATACCCAAGTTATTGAAACCGCGATAATCATTTGGATAGAGTTCTGTAACCTTTTGGTAAACAACAAACTTATCATCAGCGCTATTGAACAAAGTAGCTGCGTAGAGCAACTCTTCTACATTCAAAGCAGCAGGATCCTCTTTAGCTAGAGAAGCGATCTCCTCATCAGATTTACCGATTAAATCTGTAGTCAAGATCAAACGACTACGACGGAGAGCTGGCAACACCTCGTCTGCAATAGTTTGGAACACAGCGCTGAGGTTCTTGATTTGTGCCTCACGCTCCTCTGGATCAGTGTACATGCTGAGCACACGCAAAACCAATTCTTTATCTTGGATATTGCTAGCCTCCATAGCCTTTTGGAAACCTTCCCAGTCCTCAACTGTAACGCTAGATTCAATAGTAGCATCAACCTCCGCTTTCTTAAGTTGCTTTTGGAGATATTTTTGTGACTTCTCTTGACGAGCAGCAGACAACTTAGCATTCAACTCCTCTTCACCATCTGGAGATGCATAACCAACAACTTCAATTTTATTGATAGCCTTGTTAACAGTTGTATCTGCATCCTTGATAGCAGCTTGCAAGTTAGCCATCTCCTCTGATTTCAACTCAGAGTTACGCAACGCTGTTTGTTGGATCAAGAAACGGATATCAGCCTCTTGGGTCTCTTGAATGATACGTTGGAATTTATCAGCTGTTACTTGTGGTTTAACATCCTCAGCTTTTGCCAACTTAACGGTAGAGATAACACCATCAGCAACTTTCATTTCAGGAATTTCTACAACTTTCTTTCCGTTGGTAGCTTTGAATCGCAAAACCAATTTAGATTTTGCCATTTCTGGTACATAGTCAAAAGAAGTTTTGATTCGGAACTTTCCGCCCTCTTTGTAATACACAGTAGAACCATTTACTTTTGCTTTTTCGCCAACATAAGTCACAGTTTTTCCTACTGCTTCACCACCCTCGTATACCAATACTGGGGTAACCTCCAAAACAGCTTTTTTAGAGAATTTCTTCACAGGGAAAGTACCGGTAATGCTGGCATCAACTTTGTCGCCAACAACAACCAATGGACTTGGATTTACGGTAACTTGCTCAGGTTGAACTGCAGTACCGCAACTGATCAGCATTGCGATAGCAAATACCGATACTAAGATGAGTGATTTTTTCATACTTTTTTCTATAATTTTTTTAATGTTTATATTTCGTTTCTACAAAAACTATGCTATAGGCGCAATTTATCGGCTGCAAAGGTACAAAAATATTTGCAAACACACAAATTTATATATATTTTTTTAGATTTTTTTTGTATTTTGGAGATTTATTTGTACCTTTGTGGCGGTTTTATTCATAAAAAACACAAAATACTATGTCTAAAAAACATTTTTTTATACTACTACTCAGTTCGTTATCATTCATCGCTTGTGGACCAACAGAAGAACAATGTGCAGAAAAATTATTGCATGAAGCACACACCCTTGTAGACAATGGTTCATGGAGACAAGCTATGATAGTCTTGGATTCTATTCATAACACATTTCCACGTTTGGTTGCCCAACGACGACAAGCCAAAGCATTATCAGATTCCATTATTTACTTAGAAGCTAAACGTAGCCTCGCATATACAGATACACTACTTCCACCACTATTGAATCAAGTGGATAAATTAATCAAAAATTTTCGCTATGAGAAAAACGAAAAATACGAAAATCATGGCAGATATGTACATCGCTTATTAGTGACAACAAGTAATACTTCTCGCAATTTTATCCAAGCATATGTTAGGGATGATCGAGAAACTATTGTCAAGAGTTATTATTTTGGTAATAAGGAAGTTGGACAACGCGCTATTGTACTTCAAGCGGATGGTGAAGAGCAATTATTCTCAGGAAGTAATCATCATTTTGAATCAGCAGGTCATCATGAAATTATGACACTTGAAAATGACCCTGCTCTTGCCTTGTTAAACTTCATTAGTGCCCATCAAAATGCTAGGATTCGCATCGAGGGAAGAGCCGAACAGCCACATCACTCATGGGCATACTACCTCAACGATAAAGAAAAAGAAGCCTTATCGTGCACATATCAGTTAGGATGGCTAATGAAAGATATTAAACGTGTAGAGCAAATGCAAAAGGTTGCAAACGCTCAGATATTAAGATACGAACAAAAAAAAGAAGCAAAATAACACATTTACTTGTGTTATTACAAAAAAAGCAGTACCTTTGTACCCAAAATTACTTAACTTTAAACTCTAAAAACTAAACTCTATAACGACAAATGAGTATTTTACAAAATATGACAGCATTGAAACTGCTGCAATTAAAAGCATTTAAGTTTCAATTAAACAACCCTTTTAAATGGGCGAACGGTTGGTTAGCTCCATTGTATTGCGACGATCGAAAAGTATTATCTTATCCTAAGATGAGAGACTTTATTCGATTGGAACTAGCACGTACCATTGCCGAATTGTATCCAGATGCGGATGTGATTGCAGGTATTGCTACTAACGCCATTGCGCATGGTGTATTGGTTGCAGAACAATTGAGTCTTCCATTTGTATATGTCCACCCTACTCCTAAAGATCACGGATTAGAAAATCAAATTGAAGGAGATCTACGCCCAAGGCAAAGTGTTGTCATCGTGGAAAACCAAGTTAATACAGGTAATAATTGCACTAAGGTGGTAGAGGCCTTACGCAATAATGGATGCAACGTATTAGGTGTTGTGACTATTTTTGACTACGAATTTCCTACTACACAGCGTAAATTATCAAAACTAGAAGTAGATCTAACCTCTTTAACCAATATGGATACGGTTCTTCATCAAGCATTTTGTATGGGTATGATTACTCAAGATGAAAAAGACTCTATCAAAGAATGGCAAAAACATCCTTCTAAATGGAATAAATAATGGCTGAAATTAAATACGAAAGCAAAATAGGACAGATCAATGCAAATGCAAGTGACGTATTTGCAGTGCTAACTAACCTAGAGAATCTGCAACGATTTGCAGATATGATTCCTCAAGATAAAATTAAAGATCTTGAAATCACACGCGACAACATACGATTTAAGGTTGAGGGATTGGCAACAAAAATTAGCATCGGTATTGTAGATCAAGAGGAAAACAAAATGATTAAATACGGAGCAGAGAATATCCCTATTCCCCTGAATGCATGGATACAACTCAAACAGATGGAGGAACATGATACTCGTATGAAAATTACCATCAAGACAGACATGCCTGCTATGTTCCGAATGATGATAGATAAAAAAATGCAAGCTGGACTTGATCAAGCCGTAGATATGCTTTGCCAAATAAAATACTAAAATTCTTATTAAAAAACATACATACAAATGGGAAAGAAAACACGCCACCATCGTATTCACCGTGAAGGTAGAGGAATTATAGCATGTATTACTTTATTGATATTTGCCATAAATGTTCCTGTATTCCTTTTATCACCAAGTTGGATTCTAGCTATAACAGTACTTTTATCTGCTGTATTGCTAGTCTTTGTAACATATTTCTTCCGTAATCCAATGCGTATATTGGAAGTACAAGACCCTAATTTACTTATTGCTCCTGCAGATGGTCGCATAGTTGTCATTGAACCAACAATGGAAAACGAATATTTCCATGAAAAGCGTCTACAAGTCAGCATCTTTATGTCACCATTCAATGTACATGCCAACTGGTATCCTATTGAGGGAACAGTTCTTGTGTCTGAACACCAAGATGGTTCGCACAAAGGTGCGTGGCTGCCTAAATCTAGTACTGAAAATGAGCGCTCATTAGTCGTTATTGAAACACATAATAAAGTGCAATTAGCTGTACGACAGATTGCTGGAGCTATGGCTCGTCGTATCGTGACCTATGCCAAAGCAGGTGGCAAAGCACATCGCAACGAACATTTTGGATTTATCAAGTTTGGCTCACGCGTAGATCTATATCTACCACTTGACACCGAAATTTTTGTCACAATGGGTGAGCATGTTAAAGGAAACGAAACTATTATAGGTAGAATTAATCAATAATACAATCATGGAAAAATTCGAGAAACTTTTTGCCGAATATCCTTTTACTATGTCGGACAATGCAGTAAAAGAAGCTGCAACAGACATCTTAGCAAAACACTTTGATGAAAATAACAATATAGAAGTATGGAAACAATGTTTGCATAGCATTGATCTCACAACTCTAAATGGCGAAGATACCACAGAAAAAGTAGAGAAAATGGCACAAGCTGTCAACGAGTTTGAAGATCATTTTCCAGAGATTCCAAATGTAGCAGCAATGTGTGTATATCCTGCCTTGGTACAAACTGCTGCAGATACCCTTACTGAATCTATCGGTATAGCAGCAGTAGCAGCTGGTTTCCCTGCTTCACAAACATTTATTGAAATCAAAGTGGCAGAGGCTGCAATGGCTGTTGCTGCAGGAGCTACTGAGATCGATATTGTTATCTCAATAGGAAAGTTCCTTGAGGGAAATTATCAAGAGGTATTTGACGAGATATCCGAAGTAAAAGCTGCTATCCAAGATGCACACCTTAAGGTAATTCTTGAGACAGGAGCACTGAAAACAGCAGAAAACATCTACAAAGCTTCTATTCTTGCTATGGCAGCAGGTGCAGACTTTATCAAAACTTCTACTGGTAAAGTACCTGTTAATGCTACTCCAGAAGCTACATATATTATGTGTCAAGCTATTAAAGCATGGAAAGAAAAAACAGGAGTAAAAGTATGCTACAAACCTGCTGGTGGTGTGAGCACAACTGCAGAAGCTGTTCAACATTATACATTGGTCAAAGAAATCTTAGGAGAGGATTGGCTAAATAATGAATCGTTCCGTTTTGGCGCTAGCCGACTAGCGAATAACCTTCTTACTAGCATTACAGGTACAGAAGTTAAATACTTTTAATCAACATTAAATATAAACAAAAAGAGAGTCAAATTGACTCTCTTTTGTTATTTTCTTATCTTTATTCACCTTGTGTCCGAGATGCGTAAGCATCAACTATGCGTTGTACTAAATGATGACGAACAATATCTTTCTGCGTAAACTCAACCATCGCTATTCCACGAATATCCTTCAAACGTTCTATTGCATCCTTTAAGCCTGATTTTTGACTAGCTGGCAAATCTATTTGCGTCAAATCACCAGTAACGATCATTTTACCATGAACACCCAAACGTGTGAGGAACATCTTTAATTGAGCAGTTGTAGTGTTTTGAGCTTCATCTAATATAACGATCGCGTCCGCGAGTGTGCGCCCGCGCATAAAGGCCAAAGGAGCAATTTGTATTACTCCACGTTCCATATACTCGTTGAGTTTTGCACCTGGAATCATGTCTTGTAGAGCATCGTACAGCGGTTGTAGATATGGATCTATCTTCTCCTTCATATCTCCCGGAAGAAAGCCTAATTTCTCACCGGCTTCAACAGCTGGACGGGATAGGATAATTCTTTTTACCTCACGATTCTTCAATGCTCGTACCGCTAAAGCAATAGCAGTATATGTCTTACCACTACCTGCGGGACCAATAGCAAAAAGTAAATCATTCTCTTCGTACGCGTCAACTAGAAGTTGTTGATTAGCACTACGAGCGACTATAGATTTACCATTCACACCATGCAAAATAAGGTTATCTTGTAGAAACTCACTAGGCTGCTCACCATGGAGAATTTGTAATATTTGATTTTCGTTCAGAGTATTATTCTTAATACAGAAAGCTTCACATTTGCGTAAATTTTGCTCAAAACGAGTAATAGAAGGTTGTGAACCAATAACTTTAACTTGATAACCACGCGCCACCACCCTTACATCAGGATGTTGGTTCTTCAAGCAAAGAATATTGATATTATTCACGCCATAGAACGTTGCCGTATCTAGCGCATCATGAAGTTCTAGTATTACTTCCATTAAATAGTGAGTTGGTGGTAATTAGGTATTTGTTCTAAAAACTGGTATTCATTTGGTTTTACGGCAGCTATGATGGAGTTTTGTCCATTACATAACATTAGGTAAGGTACTTTCAATGTACGATTATAGATAGCTGCTTGATCAAAAACCTCTTGTGTAAGAGGAACTGTAGGCGCCTTAAACTCAAGAAGCATCAGCGCTTGCATTTGTTGATTATATACTATCGCATCACAACGTTTAGATTTACCAGCAACTGTAATAGGAACTTCAACAGCTATTAAGTTGTGTGAAAATCCGTACTCATCAACTAGTAATTGCAGAGTTGTTTGGCGTACTAGTTCTTCTGGCGTGAGACGAACAAATCGTCGTCTCCACGCACAGAGAACATATTGTTTTCCATCTTTGATTCGTATATTCATCAACTACAATTTGTAGCTCTAATGAGCCTAAATAGACACACCAGGCTATTCCTTTATACTACTTTTGCCAATTATCTTTGAGCGATGCTGTACGATTGAAAACGAGCTTCTCGCTAGTAGTATCTGGATCTATTACAAAGTAACCATGTTTCAGGAACTGATAATTTTGACATTTAGCAATACCATCCACAACCTCAGGTGTTTTCATCTCAGCTTTAAGCGCTCCCTCAATCTTGCAGGTTGTAACCTTCAAACTTTCTGGATTGAGCAATTCACGGAAGTCACCCTCCTCAGCAGATGGATTCTCGCAAGCAAACAAACGATCGTACAAGCGAACTTCTGCCTCAACACATGAATTACATTCCACCCAATTGATAGTAGATTTAGTCTTACGGTTACCACCCTCAGTACCTGACTTAGAGTCTGGATCATAGGTTGCGTATACGGTAGTGATATTGCCATCAGCATCCTTCTCACATCCTGTAGCTTGGATGATATAAGCTGCTTTCAAACGAACCTCACGACCACCAGGGCTAAGACGGAAGAACTTCTTATCGCCCTCCTCTTGGAAATCGCCACGCTCGATATAAAGCTCCTTAGCGAACTGCATCTCACGTGTACCCAACTCTGGGTGTCCATCTATATTTTCTGCAACAATGGTTTCACCTTCACCTTCATAGTTAGTGATAACTAGTTTCACTGGATCGAAGATAGCACAAACACGTGGAGCAGTCTCTTTTAGAGTCTCACGTACTGTGTGCTCTAGTAAACCAAGGTCAATCATACCTTCTACCTTGGTATAACCAATCTTATCAATGAATGCACGAATAGCTTCTGGGGTATAACCACGACGACGAAGACCACACACAGTAGGCATACGAGGATCATCCCAACCACTCACGAGTCCTTCCTTCACCAGTTGAAGCATTTTACGTTTAGACATCACGGTATAGGTGATGTTGAGGCGGTTAAACTCATATTGACGTGGACGGTAGTCGCCTGTAATGAATTGGTCAATATAATAGTCGTACAATGGACGGTGAACCACAAATTCGAGTGTACAGATAGAGTGTGTCACGCCCTCAAAGTAGTCTGATTGACCGTGTGCAAAGTCATACATTGGATATACATTCCATGCGCGACCAGTACGGTGGTGAGGGTGAGTAGTAATGATTCGATACATGATTGGATCGCGGAAGTGCATGTTTGGATTAGCCATGTCAATTTTCGCACGAAGTACCATCTTACCATCCTCTATTTCTCCATTTTGCATAGCTTGGAAGAGACGAAGGTTCTCGTCGATTGGACGATCACGATATGGAGAAGCTACACCAGGTTCAGTAGGTGTACCTTTTTGCTCTGCGATTTGCTCAGCTGTCTGCTCATCAATATAAGCCTTGCCTTGTTTGATGAACTCGATAGCGAGATCATAGAGTTGTTGGAAATAGTCGGAAGCATAGTAGATATTTCCCCACTTAAATCCGAGCCAAGCAATATCCTGTTGGATAGAGTCAACATACTCTACATCCTCCTTAACAGGATTGGTATCATCAAAACGAAGGTTGCAGACACCATTATATTTCTCAGCAATACCAAAGTCCATGCAGATAGCCTTGACGTGACCTATATGCAAGTATCCATTTGGCTCTGGTGGGAAACGAGTCTGAATACGTCCGTCGTTCTTACCTTCTTGTAAATCTTTTTCTACAATTTGCTCAATAAAATTGAGACTTCTTTCTTCCATTTCCATTATTCTAGTCTTTAATCTTTAAATTCCAAACTTAAATTTATTTTCCTCTTACAACACCTCGAGGTGATGCTTTCACAAACTCTACAATCAAGTCTCGTTCCTCACTTTGTGGTAGTGTCTCATTTATTTTCTCCACAGCTTGACTCATATTCAACCCAGAGAGATAAAGTATACGGTATGTGTCTTGAATTGCTGTTATTTGCTCATTTGTAAAACCTCTACGGTTAAGTCCCACAGAGTTTATTCCACAATAGCTGATAGGCTCGCGAGCAGCAATGATATATGGAGGTACATCTTTGTTTATTTTAGAACCACCCTGAATCATCGCATGTGCGCCAATATGCGAGAATTGATGCACAAGGCTACCACCACCAATAATAGCCCAGTCTTCTACTACTACTTCGCCTGCGAGTTGAGTGCAGTTAGACATAATAATGTTGTTATTCAAGTAACAATCGTGTGCCACATGGCAGTACGCCATAATTAGACAATTATTACCTACAACCGTTTTACCTTTACTTGCAGTACCACGATGAATGGTCACAAATTCACGAATAGTAGTATTGTCACCAATGATAGCATAAGTCTTCTCCCCTTTGTATTTGAGATCTTGAGGGTCACCACCTATCACAGCACCTGCATAGATATGACAATTCTTACCAATTCGAGTTCCTCCGTAGATGGTTACATTATTGTCAATGATAGTACCTTCGCCTATCTCAACATCATCATAGATACAAGAAAAAGCTCCGACTGTTACACTTGGATGAAGCTTTGCTTCAGGATGAATATAGTTCATAATTATTTATTGTTTTCTATTTTCAAAAAAATCGTGCAAAAGTAGTAAAAAAAACGCATATTTGCAAATTTAGCATGTAATATTTTGAAAAACGATCAAAATAACTATCAAATATGCTCATTAAGTTGGTCTAACATCTGCGTAACATCTGCATAACATCTGCTACGAAGGAAACAAATAAAAAATCAAATTTGTGATTATCAATAAAAAAACTGCAATCTAATGATTTAGACTGCAGCCATTTTTTTATCATGTCAATACTTTATTTTTCTGCTAGAATCTTATTGCGAAGTTGCTTACAGCATTGTGTATTAAAAGTATGTCCTGGTCGAAGTGCAATAATTTTACCTCGAATACGACATCCACAGAGTGACATATCTCCAATAAGATCAAGAAGTTTATGTCGCGCAGGTTCGTTAGGATAATTGAGCGGAGACAAATATCCTAATTTGGTAGCATCAAGACGTGGTTGACCAAGTTTATCAGTCATATAATCTAGTCCCTCTTGTGACATAGGTGTCTCATAAATAACTAATGCATTTTGAAGATCACCACCTTTGATAAGTCCCATGCGAAGGAGTGGTTCTATTTCTCTAACAAAGCAGAAAGTACGAGCAAGAGAAAGTTCACGTTTATAATCGCAAAGATTACGGAGTTCTGCTTTTTGTTCACGTAGCAAACCTGTTGGATATGTGATAGTTACCTCTGCCTCATATTGTTCGCATGGAAGAATCATCATTTTGTTTCCACGTTCAGAGATATACTCAATAGGTTCCTTAACAACGTATACATTTTGCTCAGCTTCTTGTTGCTGTAATCCTACTCTTTCTATGGCTTGTATATAGAATTTAGCACTACCATCCAAGATGGGCATTTCGGGTGCATCAACAGAGATTAGGCAGTTATCCACACCCATAGCATATAGAGCAGAGAGTGCATGTTCGACAGTTGATACTTTCCATGCGCCATGTTCAAGAACGGTACCACGTTCAGTGGCTGTTACGTAATCAGCAAGTGCCTCATAAATAGGTTGACCAGGAAGATCGGTACGACATATACGAATACCAGTATTCTCCTCTGCAGGAGAGAAAGTAGCATGGATATAAAGGCCAGTATGAAGACCTTTGCTCTCAAAAGAGAAACTTTCTTTTATCGTATGTTGTTTCATTGTATTTTTTTCTCAATTTCACTTAACTTGTTCATAATATCAGGTAGATTTTTAAATCCAACTACAGAACGACGCCAATTCATTGCATCAATTGCAGGTGAACCTTGATACATACCTGATTTGCGGATATTACCAGATACTCCCGATTGTGCTCCAAAGACACAATTATCGGGCAACTCTATATGTCCAGCAACACCCACTTGACCTGCAAGAATAGAATGAGCACCTATTTTAGTTGATCCAGCTATACCCACTTGTGCACAAAGGAAGTCACTCTCTCCTACTTCTACATTATGTCCTATTTGCACAAGATTGTCAAGTTTAGCATTCTTACGAACAATAGTAGAACCCATCATTGCTCTATCTATGGTAGTATTAGCGCCTATCTCAACATCATCTTCGATTATGACATTCCCTATTTGTGGAAGTTTTTGGTTAACCTTATTAGCATCTGGTTCAAAACCAAATCCATCAGCACCAATAACTGAACCTGCGTGTAAAATACAATCTTTACCTATAATGCAATTATAGTAAATTTTTACACCTGAATAGATAATTGTATTATCACCAACTCGCACATTATCACCAATATATGAATGAGGATAAATTTGTGCACCTTTACCAATTTGAACATTCTTTCCTATATAAGCAAAAGCACCTATATAAGCATCCTGTGGAATATTTACTCCTTCGCTAACAAAAGAAGGTTGTTCAATACCTTTTTTAGCTGGATTAAGAGTTTTAGCTACAAGTGTGAGTAGTTGTCCCATAGCTGCACGAGCATTTTCCACACGAATAATAGTAGCAGAAGTCTCACCATCAAAAGGAATAGAGTCTGTCATAAGTACAATACTAGCCTGTGTAGTAGGTAAATAAGTAATATACTTTGCGTCACAAAGGAAAGTGAGTTGTCCTTCCTTAGCACTCTCTATTGAACCTATATCAGAAACTTTACGATTGGTATCGCCTATTATTTTTCCTCCTAAAAGAAGGGATATTTGTTGAGCAGAAAATTCCATGTTTAATTTTTAATTAGTTTGTGAATTAAGAATTATTTTAAGTGGAATAAATAAATCTTTTGAGGTTTATATGTTAAGGTTTCCATATTGAGCATTTCAGACGCTTCGGCAATATCTCGTACACTTCCATCTTTATACAAAATATCAATTGCTTCACCTTTTTCACTATACGTATTTGAGGTTGATATATGCTCTACAAAGAAATATTCAGCCTCCTCATGAGTGATACCAAACTTTTTAGCATACTGTTCACACAATACTCCATGTTCTACAGTAGTAAGTGACTTATCGAGGATCTTACCTTTGAAAAGTTGACGATTTGTAAAACATTTACATAATTCACTCAATACTCTATCGTCATCATTCATCCATACTTTGATTGCAGATAAAAGATCTGAATCATCAAGTAATGCATAATTTGTTAATAAAGTATCAATGTTTATTGTCTGTTTAAGAAAATATTGAAGAGCAGGTGTACTGAAAAGTATTCTTCCTTTTGCAACTAATTCCTTAGCTCGTTTAAGAATTTTGATAAGTACTTGCTCAGCAGCTACACTAGTATGATGCAAATATACTTGCCAATACATTAGTCTACGCGCAACAAGAAATTTCTCTACCGAATATATACCTTTAGCTTCTACAACAAGACGACCATCCTTTACATTCATCATTTTAAGAATTCGGGCAGAAGCAACACTACCCTCAGTTACACCACAAAAGAATGAATCTCTGCATAAATAATCAAGACGATCTACATCTAACTGAGAAGAAATAAGCTGATGAAGAAAATGTTTATGGTATTCATCTTTAAAAATAGCAATGGCAAGTTGCATTATTTGTTGACCATCATGAATTTTTGTAGTAGCAAACCATTTTTTGATTTCCTCCATCATCATAAGACTAATATCTTCATGAGACATACCACTAGGCAACATACCTGCCTCTTCAAATACATGTGAAAATGGTCCGTGACCTACATCATGTAAAAGAATGGCAGCCATAGCAGCAGTAGTTTCATTATCACTAATATCTACCCCTTTCTCACGGAGTGAAGTAATAGCCTCATGCATAAGATGCATAGCACCTAAAGAATGTAAAAAACGACTATGCATAGCACCGGGATAAACAAAGAAACTAAGTCCTAACTGGCGAATGCGATTCAGACGTTGCATATAAGGATGTTGGAGTATCGTAAAAAGAACTCCATCAGGAATATTGAGAAATCCAAAAACTGGATCATTGATTATTTTGCGAGTATGAGTCATAATCTATAACAAAATAAAAAAATCACTTTCGAAATGAAAAATATTTCTGAGCAAAGAAACTTATTACTACTGTAAAGAGAGTTATTATCATCTTAGAAGGTGTAGGATAAATACCAACTACATCAACTAATAATTTTAATCCTAAGTAATTAACAAGTAAATTTAAAGCAACCACTAAGATGTATCTATATAACTGTTTGTATCCTCGCAAAGAAGATTGAGTAAAAGTTATGTTTCTATTTAACCAAAATCCTGTAAATAACGTGATAGGGAATACAATAAGAAAAGTAAGTATATGAGGTGTGAGACAAATAGATGATACTGAAAATAAATTGGATACGAAAGGTACGGATATATATACTAATTCGTGACCTACCACAAAATTATAAATAAAAAAGTATAGTACCCAATCTAATACAAGATTACCTCCACCACAGAATGCATAACGAAATAATTGCTGAGGAATATATCGACTAAATGGCCGATAAAAAAAATCTATTATTTTTGTAATTATTTGCGATATTGTTTGCATTTCTCAAAAAAAAGCAGTATCTTTGCGCACTAATTTGTTTTCGGCCGCAAAATTACTAAAAAATTACGATTTGACAAAATATTTTACGATCGAATAACAAATATTAATCGTATATTAATTTCAATTGTCATTATGGACGACTATCATCAGCAAAATGCAACAAGTAAGAGCCAAGAAATTTTTGGGTCAGCATTTCTTGAAAGACCTGAGTGTCGCCCAACGAATTGCTGAGACTATTACCGAGGGTCGAGTTTTAGAGATTGGACCTGGCATGGGTGTACTCACGCAGTATCTCCTAAAAAATCCTAATTTACAAACTACCGCTATTGAAATAGATAGGGAGAGTGTGGTGTACCTAAAAGAATGGTACCCTGAGTTGCATTTAATAGAAGGCGACTTTTTGAAGTTGGATTTAAGTGTTATTTATCCTGATGGAGAGTTCTGTGTAATAGGTAATTACCCATATAATATCAGTAGTCAGATTTTCTTCAAAGTGCTAGATCATAAAGATAGAATACCTATTTGTTCTGGTATGATTCAGAAGGAAGTAGCAGAACGTATAGCTAGCAAACCAGGTAAGAAAGCATATGGTATATTAAGTGTACTACTGCAAGCATATTATGATATAGAATATCTATTCACGGTGGATGAACATGTGTTTAACCCTCCTCCGAAAGTAAAATCGGCGGTGATTCGTATGACACGTAATAACCGCCAAGGCTTAGGTTGCGATGAAATGCTATTTAAAAATGTCGTAAAAACAGCATTTAATCAACGTCGAAAGCAAATGCGCAATTCGTTAATGGGATTAGTTGGAAAAGAAAATCCAATACTCAATGACCCTATTTTTACGAAGCGCCCTGAACAACTGAGTGTAGAAGAATTTATATCACTCACACAACTAATTCAAAATTCCAAACTCTAAATTAAAATTAGTCATGGCAGAACTTAAGATATTCTATAGAGATAAAGATAAAGATAAAATCAAGGTAGGTAGAAGTGTAAATATTCTGAGTAGTCTTGATAAATCTGATATTATTTGGATTGATCTTCTTGATGTTAGTGACAAGACAGAGGGCGTTTTAGAGGATTTCTTGAAAATAGATATTCAAGAAGACGAAGAAATGGAAGAAATTGAGATGTCTTCACGTTATATTCAAACTGATGATTCTATTGTAGCAAACTCTAACTTCCTTAGAGACAATTTTGAGGTAGAACCTGTTAACTTTATTTTAAAGAATAGTATACTGGTGACTACTCGCGACGTTGAATTAGCAAGTTTTAACGAAACCGTAAAGAAAATGCTAATGAATACGCGAAACTTTCCTACTGGTTATCATGTATTAGTTACCTTGATGGAAACACGTGTAGAGCGAGATGCAGATATTATTGAGGATACTACTGATTTGATTACTAAACTATCTAGTGAAATCAACGCAAAAGATCATGTGGATGAAGAAGTTCTAATCCAAATTAAAGACCTTCAGGAAAAAGTGACCATTATCCGTCAAAATATAATGGATAAACAGCGCGTTATAAGTAACTTTCTCAAGTGCGATTTTTTCCCTACTGAATTACAACCTCGATTAACAATGATTATTAAAGATATTAACTCATTGTTTGATTATACACGATTCGGTTTTGATCGTTTGGACTATTTGCAAGATACCTTCCTCGGTCTTGTTAATATTGAGCAAAATAAGATTATAAAAATATTTACTGTGGTAAATGTGGTATTCTTGCCACCTACATTGATTGCTAGTATGTATGGTATGAACTTTGATTTTATGCCTGAATTAGCATGGAAACTAGGTTATCCATTTGCTATTGGATTAATGATAGTTTTTACAGTAGCTATTTTACTGATTTTCAAGTGGAAAAAATGGTTATAAACAAAATTATCAACAATTAACTATTTAAATGTTGAAGGATTTTGATAAGTTAAAGTTATCATTTTTATCAAACTTATATTCACATTTTTCAACTATCTAAAAAATTGAAGGACAACTGATTATAAAGTTTATTAAAATTTTCCACACCTAATAATAATAAAACGTTTTTCAATAAATTTATTTATATTTTTTTATTGAACAAATAGTTTCATTTGTAGTATATGTCTGTTAAATTTTATAAGTCTGAGAATCAAGTGCCATTAGAGATGCATAAGGTGCGAGTGGTGCAAAAATTGAATTTATTACCTGTAGATGAACGTCTACGAGCTATACAAAAAGCAGGTAATAACACATTCTTATTAGAAAATAAGGACATATATATAGATATGTTGACAGATTCGGGCGTAAATGTCATGATCAATATCCAGCTGCAGCAGTCGCAACTGCTTTATATATAGCAGGTGGTATTCGTGGTATGGAGCGTGGTACTCTTTCTGAACAACGAGAGAAAGATGGTACAGAACGTTTTGCAGAATTAGAGTTAATGCGACTTGCAATGCCACGTCGTGTTTATACTTTGTCTCAAGTCAAGTATGTAGCTGACCGTGTGAAATGGTTGTGGGATAATCGCGAGATCATAGGTGGACTCAAATGGGTGGAGGAGCCTAATGTGCTACGTTTCTTCTTTGGTCGCTTAAAGGAGATTGGCCATTGGCAAGAAGAACTAGTTTCTAAGTTCAAAGAAGATTTCGGCGAAAGTTTATAAAACCTTATATACTTCTTGATATAGTAATACTCGGAGTGTAACGAAATGCACTCCGAGTATTATACCTATAAACATTATATTTTTTTTTACCATTTCCCTTATAAATCTTAGGTGATTCTTAGGTGATTCTTAGGTTATTCATAGGTGATTTATAGGTGATTCAGCAACTTTCAATATAATATCAAAGCATAATAAACTCCTTAAAATATTGAAACAAGCGCCAAAAGGCGCATGAAACATTGAAACTTTTAAACCATTCAAACTATGGCACAAATTACCCTTAACCATCCCATTGCGGAGATCCACGGCGCGCTCAGCAAGCGCAGCAACATTGTCAATCGTCAAAAGAAATACCGTATCAACGGTCGTGTCATTCACGAAGGTAAGCAGGAATCCTATGCTATCCAAAACCCTCGTGACTGGAAGAAAACCCCTGCCCAAGGAGCTGAACTCGCCAATCAAACCGCTTGGCAAGAATCTTGTCGCCGTACTGCTCAAATCCTGCAAGCAGCCCAACCCGACGGACCAACCGAGCAACAACTCTTTGAACGCCGTATTAGTCAAATCCCCGACTACTACACTTTGGAAGAAGCCCGCACTTTGCTTGAGGATTTCCGCCGTCGCTATGAGGCTCAAATTCCCAACACCCGTGGCAAACACCCAGACGCCCAAGCACCCATTGATCCAAAGACTGGCAAAGGCAAACAATACGCCCAATTTCCAGCTTTCATCCGCGCCATGCTCTACCACCAACTACGAGCTCAATAACCAGCCACGACCACTTTTCTTTGCGATTGTTTGTTCATTTTCCCAAATATCATTTGGGTATTTCTCGTATTATCCCGCCACCTGTTTTGCTTTTGCCAGTGGTCTGGCAAATATCCCCTCCTTTACACTTTACACCTAAAAAATCGCATAGCCCTTGCGCATATGCGATTTTTTTCGTACCTTTGCACCCTAATCAATCCCACTTAGCTATGCCAACTAACCTATTCCAACACATCACAACCAGCAACGATATCCGTCAACTCTGCGATAAGCAAGGTATGCCTCTTGCTGCTAAATACACCTTATTAGTCATCAAAGGTTGGGCGGATATAGAGTACGATTATACACCATATCACCTTACTCCTCAGATGGTACTATTCGGGAGTTTTGTTGCTGAAATTAAGATACTGTCCCTCTCGCCCGATTGGCAGTGTAATATCATCATCAATCCTTCTACTCGCTTAGACGAAACCATTTACTCCTGCCTACAAATAGAGAAAGAGTGGCACAAGAAGGTTCAATTCCTTCATGAGCATCCTGTACAGACAATCTCCACATCTGTTGGCAAGCACATGCAGCAATACTATCAAATACTATTATCGCACACCGCCCCCGATAACATCTATTACCAGCGTATTCAGTATTTGATGTGCCAATCAGCTATCTTTGAACTGCTCGCATGGATAGATGAGCAAATGTGTTCTACCCCTGTGAACACTCCCGCGAGTGACCGTAAACAACAGCTAATGCTTGAGTTTATGCGCCTATTGCAAGAGACTAAAGGCAGGGAACGCAGTGCAAGTTGGTATGCAGAACAATTGTGTATTACCACCAAATACCTGCAAGCCATTTGCCGAAATACTGTTCAATCTACGCCCACGGATATTATAGACAAAATAGCGATAGCTGAAATTAAGTCATTGCTCTCCAATACCAATATGAGTGTCAAAGAGATAGCTGCTGATATGTGCTTTTCCTCTGCCAGCAGTTTTTGCAAGTACTTCCACCGCCTGACAGGCATGTCGGCATTGTCATATCGCGAACAGAGATAATTGTCCAA
Organism: Paludibacteraceae bacterium; assembly: GCA_045613525.1. Lineage (GTDB taxonomy): Bacteria > Bacteroidota > Bacteroidia > Bacteroidales > Paludibacteraceae > Colicola. The sequence goes on along the minus strand of JAZLBE010000099.1, from coordinate 2,971 downwards.
ATGGATACACGCATTTGCCCTTTGACGGAAAATATCTGTCAAGGGGCTTTTTCTTGATATAATGGCATACTTTTCGCTTAGACCTTTGTGGTAAAAATCTTTTTCGTACTCTCCCGCTGCGGATATTGCAGGTGGACAGCTATAGCAAAAAAGCGATATTCGGTCAACCAGCGGGAACTACGAAAAGGGAACTAATAAAAGAAAAATAAAATGTTTATACTACTATCAATCCTATTTTTGTGGTTGTTCGGAAATATACGCATTATGGATATGCGCGATCATTCAGAAAAGCAATATGAGTATCGTTCCTACGACTATCAACCGCCACCACAACCAAAGCAACCGACATACGGCATGCAGCAGGCATATACCACTTTGGGGCTGACTGCCAGTGCAACGGATGATGAGATCAAAAAGGCATATCGTAGAATGGCAATGCAGTATCATCCAGATCGACAAATCAATGCATCTGAAACAGAACAAAAATGGGCAGCGGAGAAATTCCGTGCAGTTCAAAAAGCATACGAACATATCAAACAACAACGAAATATAAAGTAATATTTAACTATGGAACATAATATTGTTATCACGCACCAAGGGCTGAGTGTAGGGCGCCGCTACGAGATTGTAGTTAATGGCAGGTTGGTAGGCATGATGTCAACTCCTCAAGCGCGTTTTACGCTCCCTCGCGGTGCGTATTTTTTGACCATTCGAAGCGGAAAATATATTCCTATTGGCAAAAAAGGGAAGTCACTCAACTTCACTGTTTCTACGAGTACCACCTTTCTATCAGAAGACAATGCCTACACGCATATTACCTTCTCGCGCTCGTGGTTATGGTGGATATACCGTATCTTCAAGCGCAAGAGTTACTACAATGTGGCGGTCACTAATACGCAAGAAGCACCCGCCGTAGTTCGTCCACGCAAGACTTGGCTACAGCGCTATATGGAGCAGCATAAAGAGGAGATACAAGCCCGCCAAGAGGCAATGTGGAAGCAGCAGCAAGAGCGCGCTTTAGAACGACAACGCCGTGCATACCAACGCCAACTGCGCCGTGAAGAACGAAAACGAAATAAACAGCGATGAAAACGAATCAAATAATTATCATTGTCGCTCTCGCCATTGTCATCATTGGTGCAATGGTGTGTGACATTGTGCGTCGTCGGAAATACACCTCTTCCGCACAACTCAACGAACTCAAACAACCACTATCTATTGAACATGCTACACATGGTAACATCATAGACACATACACCAATATATCCCAGATGATTCCGCAACTTTTGCATGATATTGACCGTTCAAAAGAGTATATATTCTTTCAGTTCTTCAAATTTGAGAACGATCCCTTAGGTGTTGAGATACAAGAAGCATTGATCAACAAAGCCCAAGATGGTGTGCCTGTATATGTCATCTATGATGCCTTTCCTGGTGCGATAGTTGATCACTCATTCTTTCACGAAATGCAACTATACGGTGTAAAGGTACATCGCTACAATCCTATATTTCCTCTTCCTTCTGCTTATTCCAACAACCGCAACCACCGCAAGATAGTAGTCATTGACGGAATAATCGGCTATATTGGTGGTATGAATATCGCTCAACGCTATCTCACTGGTGTACATGGTGGCGATTGGCGGGATACACACTTGCGTATTACTGGTGCCGCGTGCCAAAACTTACAACGCGTATTCTTTGACGACTGGAGAAAGCAACGCAAACCTCACGAAGCATTTCCGATTCTGATTGAAGACGCGAATGATAGTCCTTCTGCTTCCGCAGTTCAGATTATTGCGTCCGACCCTCAAGATCGCACTTCGCCTATCTTGCAAGCTATAATACAAATGGCTGACTCAGCACAACAAAGCCTATATATTCAATCACCCTATTTCCTTCCTCCTAAGGAACTACAACACGCACTTTGTCAAACTGCCAAGCGTGGCGTAGATGTACAGCTGATGATTCCTAAGCGGGGTGACCGCTCAATCTTTATCTCCTATGCTTCGCGTTCGTATCTTAAACCATTGCTAGAGGCAGGCGTAAAAGTCTTCTTTCACAATACAGGCTTTATCCATGCTAAGATGGTAGTGGCTGATAATAAGATTACTACAATTGGTTCTACCAATATAGACTTCCGCAGTTTCAACCAAAGCTCCGAAGTAAATGCGTTTGTATATGACGAAGCGTTTGCACGGAATATGCAAAAGATATTCATAGACGATATGCACCACTGCCATATGATCTCGCAAGACTGGTGGCAACATCGCTCATTCAAAGAACGCATATTGCAACTACTCGTTAAACCCTTTGTGTATTTAATGTAACTTAAACAATAACTTACTATGAATCAATCATCAAACCACGAGCACCAAGTCAAACAGGCGACTCGTATCCAAACATCTATTCTCAATGGTATAGAGAAAAAAGCACTTGTTACAATCGCTAAACGCCTCCCCCGTTGGCTCACATCGGATATGCTTACCTTAATAGGTGTATTTGGTGCGTTACTCACTGGTACGGGGTTCGTACTAACCTATTTTAGTTACCAATGGCTATGGTTATCCTCATTGGGATTAATTATCAATTGGTTTGGGGACTCGTTGGATGGCACTCTGGCTCGTGTACGCAACACGCAACGCCCTATCTATGGTTATTACCTTGACCATAACACCGACCTATTGTGCCAATTGGCTATCTTTGGCGGTATTGGGCTATCGCCTATGATGAATATGGGCGTAGCTATGTTGGTATTGGTGATGTATCTGATGTTAGAGGTCTATGTATCTATCAATGCGCACCTTAAAAGTGAGTTCCGCTTGACTTACGCCAAGATGGGACCTACTGAATTTAGATTACTGGTTATAATTCTCAATACCATCATTATTTTCTCTCCTCAATTGCAACAATTTAGCCGCTCACACATGCTTTTTGGAGTAGAAACAACCTGCCATTTTATGGATTATGTAGG
>JAZLBE010000098.1:0-2953 GCA_045613525.1 Paludibacteraceae bacterium | reverse complement strand
GATTGGTATGGACGTGTCACTCCTAACTCTTTAGAGATGTAGTTAAATCCTCCAATTAAGGCTACATAATAACTCCACCATCCCATGATAGGATCTACTGTATTACTTGGTGAGAATATTGTAATCTTGCTACCACGGTCTATGCATAGTCCATATGGGGTGTTAAGTTGGAATAACTCAACTGCTAATTTATCTTGTGGATGTTCATCTGCTGGTTGAGTAACAGATACGTTGATAAGTCTAAAATGGTCATCATGATTAACCGCATCCAAAATCTCATCCTCTTTTAATCCTAAGCGTGCTTGTATTTCGGTTACTGACACATATTTTGGTGTGATTTGGAATCCCGTAGGACGGTCTAACTTGCGCTCAAATGCTAGATATAGTTTTTTTGCCCAGTTTTCGGTCTTTTCCTGCTTCTCATCTTTTTCCATTACTTCGGTAAAAGCAGAGCCAATCAAACCGGCAGGTACGGCAAAGATAGCTATACCAAGTATACCAATGATGCAGGCGATGATTCGTCCTGTAAAGGTGATAGGTGGAGTGTCAGCAAAGCCACCTGGGTCACCGATATATTGTGCAAAAGCCCATACTACAGAGGTCCAACCATTATCATACACCTCAGGTTGTGCGGTATGCTCGACAAAGAAGAGAACGAATGATAGAATCAGTGTAACGATGGTTAAGAATTGGAGGGAAACCACCATCTCTTGCTTCTTAGCGGAGAATGCTCGGGTTAGGATGCTAAATGCCTTCATATAGCGGAAGACACGCAGCAGACGTGCGATACGCAGTGCCTTGAGTACCACATATGGGATCGGCATGAAGAAGTGCAAGTAGAATGGATAGGTTGATAGAATGTCTATCAATCCATAGAACGAGAAGCAATAGCGTACACGTCCCCAAAAACCTTTGTATTTTGGATCAAGCAAATCAGCACACCATATACGAAGTGTTACCTCAATGGTAAAGAATGCGGTGGTAATGTAGTCAATGGCATGTAGCCATGCACCATATCGCTCTACGATGCCGTCGTAAGTAGAGAGAAAAACCTCTAAGGTTGACAGTACTATAAAGCCAATGATAGCATAGTCTACATAGTTCTGCCATTGTTTCGTGCGCAGGTTGTCATCGAAAACTCGATTGAGTTCCTGTTTGAATGTTTGGATTATTGAGTTCATATTCTGTTGTTATTATATATTACGGATTAATCAGCCATGCTACGCCAAGTCCTACATTGGAGTAAATTGCAGGGTCTTGGCAGTTGATAGATGCATATACATCTAGTTGCACGCGGCGGTGTGGCATATAGGTGAAACCTGCATCCAGATTCCACTCTGCCTCGGTGTGTACTGCTTGGCGAGTGAAGTAGTTGTAACTCTCTACGAATGCTCCCCATTGCTCTCCCATGGCAAAACCTAGGCATAGTGCTACGAAAGTGCTAGGTGTAGCATCCACGCCGTTCCACTCTAGACCTACGTTGTAGCATAGGTTCAACCAATCGGTTACATCGTTCTCAAAGAGCAGGTAAATGCTTGGTGTTACATAGGATGTCTCATATTGCTCTTTGGTGGCAGGCAGACAAATATTAGCTAGGAAACTCACTTTGGGTACAGCTTTCCAACCATCAAATATTTTGATTTTTGTACCGAGTGTAATAGGTTCTATCCCGTAGGTCCATTTGTCCTCTTGTGAGAGTGTTCCGTCGTATTGCAATCGGAGCTCGGCAAATGATGTTACACCAATGCGGAGCATAGTGGTAGGTAAGGTGAGGGAATGAGTATTATTAGAATAATCCCATTGCACGCCTGTTTCCCATTGCACGGTCTTGAATGGTAATACATTCACGCCAGTCGCCATACCAGGGCGATCGGCAGATATGGCAAGTGCTTCTTCGCTTACCACTTCTTGTGCTTGCAGCAATGTAGCAAACATCAATAATAATAAAAATATTCTTGTTTTCATATTTTCTATTTTTTTTTGCAAGCCAGCGGAAACCCAATCCCGCTGGCCTAAAATTTGGAATTTACTCCTTGATACTCACTTCCACTACCTTATAACCAAATGTCTTGAATAGGTTAACAAGTCGCTCTTTTCCTTCTGTTTTGGCTTTGCCAATGATATCTACTTCCAATGCATGAGTACGCAATTGCTCTTTAGCTTGTACTTGGAAGGCTTGAATCTCCTCGTGTGACCATTTGCCTTTTTCCACAAACACTTCGTAGTCAGAAGGATTGATAATCACATCAAAAAGCTCTGGAGTAGGCAAGTTGATAGCAAGTGTATCTGAATGAGCTACGAGATCACCTTCGGTGAGTTTGCTCAGGTCAAATCCTGCACGGGCTATGCCTTTAAGAAGAAGTACGAGCTCATTTTTCGCAGAATCAGGTTGTTCTTTGTGAAAACCTAAGAGACTTTCCTTGGCAACCATCTTAGTCTCATGTACCACAAACTCCTCGTAGTAACAAGCAGTAGTAAACTCTGATATCTCACGCACATGCTCTACCACATTCTTTGTATCTGCTATTTTAGGCTTATTACTAAAACTTAATGAAAAATTCCAACCAAATGGATTGAAATATAATACTGCAAGTGCAGCCGCTGCTACGACTATTCCCGTAATGATAAGAGCTACTTTTATTTTCGCTTGCATAGCAATACCTGCTTTGATATTTTCTTGTAAACTCATAATTATTTCTTCTTTTTATAAGTGATATTAACTTTCTCTACGCCTAATTGTGCAAATAGCGACTCAAAGAAAAGAGTTGCATTCTTCTCTGCATCTTTCAATATACCTAAATTATCTATGTCGGCCATTATGTTTTCTTCGCCTTGCTTGAGGAAATTCATACGGTCGTCGGTTGTAAATTCCGAACGCAATCCGCTTACGCTCTCATATACCAATTTAGCTTCTTCCACAGGCATATTGAATGATAGCACTTTAGGTTGAGGG
>JAZLBE010000097.1:0-23527 GCA_045613525.1 Paludibacteraceae bacterium | reverse complement strand
TTGGTACTGAATGGGTTCGTGAGGATCTCGTTCCTGCAGGTACTGCATGTACTGTTACTGGATTTATCCAAAATGTTACTTACAACACTTCTGACAACTTGAAGAAGTTGATGGCTGAAAAAGCAGACAAGTATGGTTGGTTAAATGATATTATCATTGCAACTCGTACAGCTGCTGGTTTGGGTGTAACTGATGCTGATTTGATCGAGAATACATATCGTAAAGAGTTGGCTGCTTTCTTCCTCAATTCTCCTGCTGAGACTTCTTGGCCAGCAGCTCCTTCTTATGAAGTTACAGGTACTTTCGAGTCATTCAAGAGCATCTGGAAACATGGCTTCGCTAACCCAACTGAGGTTGTTGCTGAGATCACTTTGAATGAGCCATATCACCCAGAACTTACTTTCTACGGATGGTATACTAACGCTGAGTTTACAGGTGAGAAGGTTACTAAGATCTCTCCTGAGACAGTTCTTGAGGATGGCAAACTCTATGCTAAACTTGCTGAGTACATCCCAACTATTGCTGAGGTTTGGGCTATGGAAGAAGGCACTGAGACTTTGATCTCTGGTGTTGTTAACTGGGTACGCAAAGGTAATGTGTTTATCCAAGATGCTACTGGTGGTTTCCTCCTCTACGGTTCTGGCTTAGCTCCTGAGGTTGGTACTAAGATCGTTGCTAAGGGTAAACGCGGTTCATTCAACGGCAAACCACAAGTTAGCGATGCTGTTGTTGTTTCTTCTGAGAAGGGTGAATTGTTCGCTCCTGTAGATGCTACTTTGGCTACTTTCCTCGCTGATTCTACTTCTTTGAAGTATTTCGGTCAACGTGTACAAGTATTGGGTATTTATGTTGCTGAGTACGATTCTTATGGTAACCTTTGGGTATCTGATAAGGATGGTTCTAACAAGATCCAATGCTACTACATGACTCCAGATCAAACTGCATTCCCAGTAGGTAAGAAAATTTCTCTTAAAGCTGTAGCTTCTAGCAACAAGGGTATCTTCCAATTCGAGGGTGATGTTGCTGGTGTTGAAGTTGTAATCAGTGGTAAGAAGGAAGCATATGAGTATCCTGTACGTCATGGTGGCAAGTACTCTTTGGAGAACAACTGGGTAATCTCTAATATCGAGGATAACTTCGCTGCTAACAAGCCAGGTGCAAATGACTATGTTCGTGGTATGGCGGCTAAGGATGGTATCATGTACTTCATCAATCGTGAGACTGAGTCTATCGTTCGCGTGGATGGCAAGACTGGTGATATGCTCGAGCCTATCAAACTTACTGGTGATCACCTCTTCCAAAAGGTTACTGGTACCGACTCTGTAACTGGCGAGAAAACTTATGCTGCTGGTACAACTCTTCCTTTCAACGATATCAAGTTTGACCAAGCTGGTAACTGCTTGATCGGTGCTTGTATGACAGGTGCTACTGCTTGCCAAACATTCTTCATCTATGTTGTTGACCTCGCTACTGGTGCTTGCACCAAACTCATCGAGGACGTTCTTTGGGAAAACCCAGGTTTGGATCAAGTACAATTCCGTTTCGACGCATTTGGTGCTGCTGGTGACGTAACCAAGAATGGTGTAGTTATGGCTGCTGATGCTAACGGTTCTTGGAACGTATATCGTTGGTTGATCGAGGACGGTGTTGCTGGCGAAGGCGAGCAAGTAGCTGTTCTTCTTGATCCAGAGGTTGACCAATCACTCTTTATCAGTGTTGCTGGTTACGGTACAGCTCCTCAAATCTTCCCACAAGATGAACTTGGTGAGCTCTTCTACGTAGACGGCTTCAACACATTGCCAATGTTGTTCTACGGTAACCCTGAGGAAGGTGCTGTATTGCTCGACGACTTCATCAATGTTCCTACAGGTAAGAATGTATGGAATAATCCAGGTGATACTATCGTAATGAATGCTAACTTCAATGGTCTGGTTGAGTTCCAAGTTGGTGAGGAGTACTTCCTCTTGATGGTTGCTGCTAACAATACTCACAGCGTTCCTACTACTTACGCTCTCTTCAAGTTCGCTGACGAGGATCGTATGTTCGATGGTATGGAGCCACTTTGGTACTTCCCACACAATGGTCTTGGTACAACTACTATCGGTTGCCGTACAGCCGTTCCTTCTGTTGACGTAGTTAGCGATACAGAGGCTACTCTCTACCTCTATGCTACCAACAACGGTTACGCTACTTATACTTTGACTATTACTCCTGACGACAATGCTGTTGAGGATGTAGAGTCTGTTAAGGTTAAGGCAGAGAAAGTTCTTGAGAATGGTAATGTATTCATCAAGAAGAATGGTAAGAAGTACAGTGTACTTGGTTTTGAAGTTAAATAATTCCATAAGATTTACTTAGGAGTTATCTAAACTCAAATAACCATAATTCAAGAGTGCGTCATATGGCGCACTCTTTTTTTATTCCGGCCTCTAAACAATAAACACTAAACTTTAAACCAAAAAAATTTGCACATTTGCATTTTTTTTACTACCTTTGCGCGGTAATTTATATATTTGTAATTTAACGTTAAATTTTATATAACCATGAGAAGAATTTTACTTTCTGTTTTTGCACTCTTTTTCGTTTGTTTGTCCCATGCTAACATCGTGCTTAATGGGAATGAGTACACAATCGACACAATCTCAATGTATCCTGTCGGTCCTGGTACTACCTTCTATGAACTTCGCATGCTTCGAATCAATGCTGTTTCTAGATTGGATTGCTGGTTGCTCGCAGTTGATACCCGTGACCCTTATGTTTCCGTAGAGCAAGTTCTTGGTACAGGTAAGATTACTGGTACTGAAACTCCAACTAAAATGGCTACGCGTAGTACGACTGACAATAAAATCTTCTTCGCGGGTGTTAATGGTGACTTCTTTACTACACAAGATGATCAATCTACTTCTGCTTACCACGAGGTAGGTATGCCTGTTAGTACCACTATCGTGAATAGCGAATATGCTCATACGCCAGTGGCTAATCGTACCAAACGACGCTTAGGAGCTATTGATGCGGATGGTAAAGGTATTACTGCTAATACCCATACTATTTCAATGAATCTTGTCCTAGCTGATACTACCCTTGCAATTAGTCATGCCAATTATCTTCGCAAAGACAACGAGTTGGTTCTTTATAATATCCATAATGGTTCTACAACTGCTACCAATGCATATGGAACAGAAGTTCAAATCCAATTGTTGGATGGCCAAAAATGGAATACAACGGGTACGATGAAAGCCAAAGTTACCAAAGTAGAGGATCAAGTTGGCTCAATGCCTATTGATAAAGATCATGCTGTGCTTTCTGGTCATGGAACTATGGCGGTAGAATTGAATAAACTCAAAGTTGGCGATGAGATTACACTTAATTTCGAAATCAAGTTCGAGGATGAACTAGTTAATATTGCCCAAGCTATAGGTAGTGACAACTATGTACAGATTCTCAAAGATGGCAAGGTAGCTCAAGATGGTTTCTGGAATGAGTTGCACCCTCGTACTGGTTTTGGTGTGTCTCTAACTCGTGATACTGTATATATGCTCGTAGTAGATGGTCGTAGTGCTATCAGTGCGGGCTGTACTACCAAAGTGTTGGCTGAGATACTTCAACACTATGGTGCTTATGATGCTGTGAACTGGGACGGTGGAGGTAGTTCTTGTCTCTATGTGCGCCCTAATGGACAAATGAATAATGGTTCAGATGGTAATGAGCGTGCTTGTGGTAATGGTATGTTTGCTGTAGCCAATGTTCCTGAGACAGATAATACTATTGTTAAAATTGCACCTTATCAACCTATTTATTCTCTCCCTCGTTATGGTGTTGCAGCTCCTCAGTTCTTGGGATATAACAAGTATGGTGTTCTTGTTGAAACTAATGTTACAGGCGTACAACTCTCTTGTGCTCCTGAGGTAGGTGAAATTCTAGCCGATGGCCGTTTTTTGGCGTCAGGTGAAAATGGTGGTAAAGTGGTTGCTACATGGGGAGATGCTACCACAGAGTTAGATGTACGCCTCTTGGCTTCAGCTCCTATTGCGATTCGTTTGGATTCTGTTATTTGTGACGCATTGCATCCATACAAAGTGGAGGTGCAAGGTGTAATTGGTAATAATTCTGTTGAAGTTCTTGCTGATGCTTTAGACTGGATGTCATTGGATCCTACTATTGCTACTATAAGTGAAATAGGTGTGCTTACTGGTGTTGCTAATGGAAGAACCCTTGTGATAGGTCAATTAGGTGAGTTTGCAGATACTATTATCGTGGACGTAGAGTTGCCAGAGGCTAATGAGATAGTATGGGATGATTTTCGTAATGTAGCTTCTTGGGAAGTGAAAGGTTCACCAACTTCTTTCAAACCTGCACTTTCTCTATCAGAGGATCCTAATGCTCCTGTTAACTTAGTCTTTACTTATGGATCTGGCCGTAATCCTTTTATCCAATTGTCTAAGGATTCTCTTTTGTACTCAAAACCAGAGAAGATACGTATTCCTTTGACTACCAATGCTGTATTCGAAAAGGTGATCGTGATGGTTCGTGCGAACAATTCTAACACAACAGAGCAAATCAATTTCTTAAATCCAACCGTTGGTGAGGAAAATATCTTGGAGATAGATGTGTATGAGCGTTTCGGTCAGGATGTTGCTATCTATCCTTTGCATTTTATTTCTTTGAAGTTGGTGCCTACATCTGATACTCCTAAAGGTGAATGCTATGTTACCTTACCTGGTATTATTGAGGTTTTTGATGATGAACCTACAGGTGTAGAGAATATTACCTCTTCTTCTTCTAGCAAGATGAAATACATCAAGGAAGGCAATTTCTATATTCAAATTTTAGATAAGACATACAACGTGCTTGGTGCACAAGTTAAGTAATTATAACTAAATTTAATTGATATGAAAAAAACATTCTTATTTCTGTTAGGCCTCTCTGCTGCTTTGCTAGCAAACGCTGACATTCGCGTACTGAGCGATGTGAAATTGGGTGAAGGTTTCTTCCCTCGTTTCGCAGATGCTGAGACCGTTACTTATCTTTCTGCTTCTGATGCAGACTACTTCACTCCTGCTTCTAACGCAGAACTACGAGTAGATAACGAGAATTTGGATCTCAACCTCTACCGCAATGGTGAGAAGGTGATTCTAAATCCTCATGGTGATGCCAACTACATTTGGGTGTCTCTCTCTCCTGATCAAACAATGATTCTTTTTAATACCAAGTATGGTACTGCGATCTGTGATCTCAATGGTAAAGAGATTATCAATCTTGGTCAAGATCTCAATGCTCCTGTTTGGTATGGAAACGAATATGTAGTAGGTATGGATGATAACCACGATGGTTATTTCAATACCGAGTCTTCTATTTCTATCGCTTCTATAGATGGCCAAATCTATCAACGATTGACAGCTCCTGAGGCTTTGGGTATGTATCCTGATGTGGATGCTAAGTACGGCCGTATTGTCTATAATACTGAGGATGGTGATATCCGTATGTTGCAACTCAACTTGACAGAAGAGCCTATCCGCAATCAAGCTCCACGTTTGGTAATGAAGGCTAATGCTACTGTCGTAAACGAACTCAAGCGTTTTGCTAAGAAGGCTACTACATCTAATCCTGCAGATTTCAAGATTTATATCAACCCAGGTCACGGAGGTTATGACTCAGACGACCGTTTGATGTATCTCTATCCTATCTTTGTTAATCAAGTGGTTCAAGAGCCTTATACTCGTGAGCAAAGTTTCTGGGAGAGTGTATCTAACTTGGATAAAGGTCTTCGTCTTGATACTATGTTGCGCGCTTTGGGCTTCCAAACCAAGCTTTCTCGTATTACTAATACTACTGCTGATGACCGTTCTTTGTCTGGTATTTCTGCTGAGGCAAGCAACTGGAATGCAGACTTCATGCTCTCTATTCACTCTAACGCAGGTAACCCATCTAACTATATTCTTCACCTTCACTCTGGTATTACTCCAGGCGATCCTTATGGTTTGAACGGTTATCCTGAGAAGGTCCCACAAGAGATCTGTGACGAGGCACGCGCTATCACTACTTTGATGGGTCAAAACCAATATTCTAACCAAGTTAGTTGCTGGTCACGCGAGCCTAATATCGCTGGTGATAAGACCTTCGCTCGTACTATCATGGGTTGGAGCAATGGTTATGGTGTAATGCGTAACTTGAAAGTGCCAGGTACCATTTCTGAGGGTATGATGCACGACTATTTGCCAGAGACTTACCGTTTGATGAATATTGACTACAAACGTCAAGAGTCATTCCAATTTGCTAAGACTTTTTACGAGTATTTCTGCCAAGGTCAATTGCCTTATGGTGCTATCGGTGGTAAACTCCATGATGTATATCAAAAACAAGTGTTCCCTGATTACAAACCACGCAAGAATACTCGTGACGTATATCGTCCTATCAACAAGGGTGTAGTTGAATTGTGGCAAAATGGCCAACTTCTTCAAACCTATGTTACCGATACTTTGTATAATGGTTGCTACTATTTCTGGTATCTCCAACCAGGTACTTATACTGTGAAAGCAAAACCAGAAGGTTATTATCCACAAGAGCAAACACTCGAGGTTAAGAACAACGAGATTTCTTATGGTATTTTTGCACTCTCATTGCAACGCCAAACTCCTCCTGAGGTACTTGATTACAGTCCAAAGGTAGAGCTTACAGATAGTGTGCTGGTATCTACTCAACTTACTATTTCTTTCAACTGGGATATGGATGAGGAAGCTACCGCTGCTGCATTGACTATCTCTCCTGCTGTTGAAGGTGAAATCTCTTTTGAAGATGATGCACATACTCTGCGTTTCAAACCTGCTTCACGTTTTGAGCCTGGCGTTGAGTATACCATAACTCTTGGAACTGGTGCTTGTCACCCTGATCCTACTTTTGATAATCACCTAAAAGAGCCATTTACATTCAAGTTCCGTACCCAAAATCGTGGTTCTGTACGCGTGTTGCAAACTTATCCTGCTAATGGTTCAGAGGGTAACCCTGTTGATGCAGCATTTATTGCTGTTTTTGACGCTAAATTGGCTAACTCTGCTAATAAATACTTTAAGGTATATGATGCTGCGGGCAATGATATCAGTCCTGCTTCTCGTAACGTAAAGATCAATGGTGTTGCTCCTGCACCTTATGGTTCTGCTAAATTTGAGTTGAAAGCGGGTACTTTACAACCTAATTCAGAATATAAGATGGTTATTGGTGCAGAGGTTTCTGATGTGGAAGGTATTCTTGTAAATGACCCAGTTACTATCTCTTTCCGTACAGGTGATGTGGTTGAGTCTTCGTTGGCAGTATTCAATAATCTTGATACACTATTCTTTGAGGGAGACAAGGAAACTTCTGTGGGAGTTTCAGCTGTGTCTACTTTGAGGAATACAGCTTCTAAATACGAGGGATATGCATCTAACAAGTTGACATACACATTCTCAGAGGCTAATGGCGAGGCTGTATATGTAGCAGATGATGTTGCTTCTATTCAAGGTAATAGCAAGGCTATTCTTGGTATGCATGTGTTTGGTGACTACTCTTTCAATACATTGTATGCTAAATGGGCTGTTGAAGGTGATATCCAATACACCAAGGTTTGCGAGTTAGATTACGCTGGTTGGCTCTATCACGAGGCAGATATGTCAACTTTGCCAGCGGGTGTTGACTACCAATTCATGGGCTTCAAGATTGTTCGTGGAACTTCATTCCTCTCTGAGAGCGGCGAGGTATATGTAGATGCTATCCGTGTTCAATTTGAGAAATCTCCTACAGATGTAGAAAATGTTGAGAGTCAAAATCAAGAACCTACAAAACGTATTGAGAAGGGTCTCTTCCGTATCTTCAAGAACGGTAAGAAGTACAATGCTCAAGGTGCAACTATAAAATAGTTGACAATCCATATATTATTAACGGAGGACACTCATCGGTGTCCTCCGTTTGTTTTGTCTGGTGTTTTATTGGCTCTTTTGATTTAAAACTACAAACTTTCAACTAAAATTTGCATATATCCATTATTTTTTGTATCTTTGCACGCTAATTTGTGTGTAGTCTGTCTTGCACAATTTGAAGATGAATTATTAATTGTTAATTATTAACTACGAATATGGGTTTTATTGATATTATTACTAAACTATTTGGCAATAAGTCGCAAAAAGATATGCAGGCTGTCATGCCATATGTAGAGAAGATTAAAGCTGTCTATGCTGAAATTGATGCATTGACAGATGATGAGTTGCGTGCGCGCAGTGCTGCTTTGATGCAACGCTTGCAAGATGCTGTCGCAAACGATAAGAATCGCATCGTTGAGTTGAAGGCGGGTATTGAGGCACTCGAGATCGATCAACGAGAGAAAGTGTATAATGAGATAGATCATCTTGAAAAAGAGGTTTTGGATATTTATGACAAGACTCTCAAGGATATCCTTCCTGATGCTTTCGCTATTGTTAAGAGTACTGCTCGTCGTTTCACTGAGAACGAAACAGTGGTGGTTACTGCTACTCAGATGGATCGCGATCTTGCCGCTGATACACGCTTCGATTTTGTGGAGATAGATGGTGACAAGGCTATCTATCATAACTCATGGACCGCAGGTGGTAACGAGGTGGTATGGGAAATGGTGCACTATGACGTTCAGTTAATTGGTGGTGTTGTTCTTCACGAAGGTAAGATTGCTGAGATGGCTACTGGTGAAGGTAAGACCTTGGTGGCTACTTTGCCAGTCTTCTTGAATGCCTTGACACACGAAGGTGTGCACGTGGTGACTGTCAATGATTATTTGGCTAAACGTGACTCTGAGTGGATGGGGCCTCTCTATATGTTCCATGGATTGACTGTTGATTGTATTGATAAGCACAGACCGAACTCTGATGAGCGTCGCAAGGCATATGCTTGTGATATTACGTTTGGTACAAACAATGAGTTTGGTTTTGATTACCTTCGCGATAACATGGCTACTAGCCCTATGGATCTAGTACAACGTGGACACAACTATGCTATCGTTGATGAGGTCGACTCTGTCTTGATTGATGATGCTCGTACACCATTGATTATTAGTGGTCCAATCCCTAAAGGCGAAGACCAACTCTATGATGAGTATAAACATCGAGTAGAGTTGTTGGTGAGAACACAAAATACTCTGACAACCAAATTGCTAGCTGAGGCTAAGGCTAAAATGGCAAGTACTGATGACAAAGAACGCGAGGCTGGCGAGTTGGCTCTCTTCCGTGCTTTCAAAGGTATGCCTAAGAGCAAAGCCCTTATCAAGTATCTTAGTGAGCCAGGTGTAAAGGTGCGTTTGCAGAAGACAGAGGAGTTCTATCTTCAAGAGAATGAGAAAAACATGCATATCGCTACCGATGAGTTGTATTTTGTTATTGACGAGAAACATAAGACCATTGAACTTACTGACAAAGGTATTGATACCCTGACGGGCAATACGGATGATCCTAAGTTCTTCGTGCTCCCAGATGTGGGTAGTGAGGTCGCTGACATAGAGAAGATGTCCATCTCTGCCGAAGAGAAACAGCAGAAGAAAGACGAAGTGTTGGCCAACTATAGTATCAAGTCAGAGCGTGTACACACAGTTCACCAATTGCTTAAGGCTTATACCCTCTTTGAAAAGGATGTTGACTATATTATTGATGACAACCAAGTTAAAATCGTCGACGAACAGACAGGTCGTGTTATGGATGGCCGCCGTTGGTCTGATGGCTTGCACCAAGCGGTAGAAGCAAAAGAGAATGTAAAAGTCGAGGGCGCTACCCAAACTTTTGCAACAATCACGCTCCAAAACTACTTCCGTATGTACCACAAGTTGGCAGGTATGACTGGTACTGCTGAAACGGAGGCTGGCGAGTTCTGGAATATCTATAAGTTAGATGTGGTTGTTATTCCAACTAATCGAGCTATTGCTCGTGAGGATATGAATGATCGTATCTATCGCACTAAACGCGAGAAATATAACGCAGTTATAGACGATATTGTTCAACTTGTAGCTGCGGGACGTCCTGTCTTGGTTGGTACTACATCTGTGGAAATCAGTGAGTTGCTTAGCCGTATGTTGACACTCCGAAAGATTAAACATAATGTGTTGAATGCTAAGTTGCACCAACATGAGGCAATGGTTGTGGCTGAGGCTGGTCGTCCAGGAGTGGTTACAATTGCTACCAACATGGCAGGTCGTGGTACGGATATCAAACTTACCAAAGAGGTTAAAGATGCTGGCGGTTTGGCCATCATTGGTACAGAGCGTCATGAGAGTCGTCGTGTAGACCGTCAGTTGCGTGGTCGTGCAGGTCGTCAAGGTGATCCAGGTAGCAGTGTCTTCTATGTTAGTATGGAGGATGATTTGATGCGTATGTTTGGATCCGATCGTTTGGCTGGACTTATGGATAAGATGGGCTTCCAAGATGGCGAGATGATCGAGCACTCAATGATCTCTTCTTCTATTGAACGCGCACAAAAGAAAGTCGAAGAAAACAACTTTGGTATACGTAAACGCCTTATTGAGTACGATGACGTCATGAACCAACAACGTAATGTCATCTATGCAAAACGCCACCATGCCCTCATGGGTGAGCGTATCGGTGTAGATATCACCAATATGATCTATGACACAGCTTATGCTCTCGTAGAAGAGGCACGCGCAATGATGGATTACGAGGCTCTTCAAATGGATGTGATGCAAGTCTTTGCTATGGAGGTTCCGTTTGATGAGGATGCTTTCCGTTCTAACAAGGAGAATGTCTTGTCTGATCAGTTGGCAGAAGCTGCTATGGAGGTCTTCAAACGTCGTATGGAAACACTGCAAAAGGTTGCTTATCCTGTTATCAAGAAGGTATATGAGGAGCGCGGTGCAATGTACGAGAATATTCTCATTCCTATTACTGATGGCAAGAAAGTATACAATGTGGCCGTTAATCTAAAAGCTGCATATGAGACCGAATGTCGCGAAATCGTACGCGAGTTTGAGAAACGTATGGTACTCTTTGTGATTGACGATGAGTGGAAGGATCATCTCCGTCAGTTAGATGACTTGAAGCAGTCTGTTCAGAATGCTAGTTATGAGCAGAAAGATCCATTGTTGATCTATAAACTAGAGTCATTCAATATCTTTAAACAAATGTTGGATAACTTTAACCGTCGTACCATATCAATCCTCTTGCGTGGTCAAATTCCTAATCGTGACCCAGAGGATGTACGCCAAGCACACGCTCAACAGCGTCAAGACTATTCTCGCTATCGCACACAAAAAGATGCGGTGGCTCGTGCAGCAGCAGCGAGTGGACAAGCGGCAGCGGCTAACCGCGATACACGCGAACAGCAACGTCCTGAGCCTCTTCGAGTTGAGAAAAAGCCTCGTCCTAATGATCCATGTCCTTGCGGATCAGGTAAGAAGTATAAACAGTGTCATGGTAAAACCGAAGCATAATGTCAGCATTACTTAATAATATTCTTTTGTCCATCACTTGGGATGTTGACCCTATCCTCGTTCATATCGGAGATGGTGGTATCAGGTGGTATGGACTACTATGGGCGATTGGAATCTATTTAGCATATCTCATACAAGTCAAATTGTACAAAAATGAGAATTGTCCAGCTGATTGGACAGACAAACTATTTATGTGGATGGTTATAGGTCTCATTATTGGTGCTCGTGTAGGCCATTGCTGGTTTTATGAGTGGCATGATGTGACTGACCCTCGTATGATTGCTTACTGCAATTATATGAATATCTCTACTGATCCTGTGCAGATCTTTGGATGGACAATCAAATACCGTAATCCTTACATTGAGCATCCACTACGATTGTTGAAGATTTGGGAGGGTGGACTCTCTAGTCATGGTGGAGCATTTGGCTTGTTGACTGCGGCATGGTTACTCAATCGCAAGGTCTTCTCTAAGGAACCTAAATTTCATACCTCTCTCTTGTGGATCATGGATCGCCTTGTTGTTGGTGTTTGTGTTACAGCTACCTTAATACGTTTAGGCAATTTGATGAATTCTGAAATTTATGGTACTCCTACCGATCTTCCATGGGGATTCATTTTTGTTCGCGATGGACAAACGGTTCCATGCCATCCAACACAGATTTATGAAATGCTCTACTGTATAGTGGGATTTGTGGTAACATGGCTGATGTATTGGAAGGCTAAGGCTTATAAGCGTGAAGGATTACTGTTAGGTGTCTTCCTGGAGATCATCTTCTTTACACGTTTTATGCTTGAGTTTATTAAGAATGATCAAGAAGCATTTGAAGCTAACTATTTGTTGAATATGGGACAGATTCTGTCACTCCCATTTGTTATTTGGGGGGTATATTTGATAGTTCGTGCCTATAAAAGACCAGCATTATCTTGAGTAAGAAGTTTGTTTTCATACCAATCCTATTGACTGCTCTGTCAGTTCCTACCTTTGCGCAAGTAGTAGGGAGTGATTTGTTGGCCTTGACACTTGTCACAATGGACGGTAAATATGCTTCTGCGCCTACCAGCAAGATAACTCTGAACGACACGGCCATTCTAGTTGATACGGTTTTAGAGGCAACGCTGTCAAGTGATACAGCTATTAATCAAGATACTTTAGTTGATTTTATTCCACATCCCCTATGCTTACCCTTGATGTATGACCCATGGGTTGCACCATCGCTAAATGATACTATCGAAGAGTGTCAGTACACCATTGAAGAGATTCGTCGTAATGCCTTGCGTTATATAACAACGCATCATGCGGATTTGTATGTTTCGGTGAGCGATCCAACAAGATTGCAAAAATTAGAATTGGGTAAGAGTAAGGTACATCGTGCTATAGAAGATGATGATCTATCTAGATCCAAAATTTCTCGCACCTTGCAGAAGAAATCTTCCGCATGGCGTCAAGGTGCCAGTGTTTCGCTACAAATAACTCAAAACTATGCTACAAATAATTGGTATCAAGGAGCTGTTAACGCTTTTACTATGTTAGGTGGAGCAAAAGCATATGCCAATTATAAAAAAGAAAACATCTCATGGGAGAACAATGCAGAGTGGCGTGTAGGTGTTAGTACGGTTAGTGGTGACACATTGCATAAGATGAAGACCACGGATGATCGTCTGCAGGTATATAGTAAGTTTGGTTATCAAGTACATAAGCAATGGTATGTCTCCATGTTCGCTGATTTCAAGACCAACTTGTTCCCTAATTTCCAAACCAATTCCAATAAGATGAATGCCACGTTTATGACACCGATACGTTATAATATGGGTATTGGTGTGGATTGTAAGATTCTTAAAGGTCTAAGCATCAACTTCTCTCCTGCTACTTACAAAATGGTGTATGCTTTGAATGTTGATCCTGCTAAGGTGAATGTGACAGACTTTGGTATTGCGGAAAACGAGCATATAGTCAATGAGATAGGTAGTTCATTGCGTGTTGAATGGAAATGGAAACCACTGACGGAAATCAAAGTTGATACCAAGTTTTATTTCTTTACCAATTATAAACAGGTTGAAACGGAACTAGAGATTGATGTTGATTTCTTTATAAACAAATATATGTCTGCCAAAATCATGCTGCATCCTCGATATGATGGAACAGTGGAAGATACTTCAGATAAGAAATCAAAACTTCAATTCAAAGAGGTTATTAGTGTGGGTTTTGCTCATACGTTTAGATAAAATAAGTTATGGATAAGCAGTCAATAAAAATTATTTATATGGGTACCCCAGATTTTGCAGTAGAAAGTCTACGAGCATTAGTGGATGGGGGATACAATGTTGTTGCGGTAGTTACTATGCCTGATAAACCAGCTGGTCGTGGTCATCAGTTACAGTTCTCTGCGGTAAAACAATATGCTATATCTAAGGGCTTACCTGTTCTTCAGCCAGAGCGACTAAAAGACGAAACTTTCCTTGAACAATTGAGATCATATAACGCTGATTTGCAGATTGTTGTCGCATTCCGTATGCTGCCTGAGGTCGTATGGAATATGCCTCGTTTAGGCACATTCAATCTTCATGCGTCACTTCTACCTCAATATCGCGGAGCAGCCCCTATCAATTGGGCTGTGATGAATGGTGATCAAGAAACAGGAGTTACTACCTTCATGTTACAACATGCTATTGATACAGGTGATCTTATATTGCAAGAGCGTATACCAATAGCTTCTGATGAGAATGTGGGTTCTGTTCACGATAGACTAATGTATCTTGGAGGCTCTTTGGTTACCCGTACGGTTGATATGATCATTGACGCTGACAATCAAGGTGTGGCATTGCCTACTACTCCTCAAGCGGAATCACCTGAACTTAGACCTGCTCCTAAGATTTTTAAAGATACCTGTAAGATCGATTTCTCGTGGAGTGCACAACGTATCCGTAATCATGTTAGAGGACTTTCTCCTTATCCTGCGGCATGGATCAATTGCCTCCCATCTTCGCACCCGCTTGGCGAATTGCTTCGTGGTGCCAAAGTCTATAGTGTAGAGGTAACTCACACTCCAGAGCAAAAAGGTCATATTATTGTTCCATGTGCAGATGGTTTTGTAGATATTCTGGAATTGCAATTGCCTGGCAAAAAAAGGATGAATGCTGCGGCTCTGTTGAATGGCTTAAAGAATAAATAACAGATTAATACTGAGTAGATTATGGTTATTGCTGTTTTTGGTAATACACTTCGTGCTGAAACGATATCAGAGGTTAAACATATAGTCGAGTTTCTCCAATTGCGCGATATTACAGTTGTCTTGTCACCAGAGTTACGACACGATGTTTTTTCACGCGATTTACCTTCGGTGGAAGACTATATTTCTACTACTGGCGAAAGTATTGATTTTGCCATATCTGTAGGTGGAGATGGCACCTTCTTGACAACAGCTTCTATGGTTGGTCACTTGGATATTCCGATACTAGGTATCAATTGTGGCCATCTTGGTTATTTGGCTGAGGTTCAGACAGATAATGTGGATGTGATTCTAGATCAACTAATCAATAACCAATATACGATTGAAAAAAGATCGGTTCTTGAAGTATCTAGTTCTAAGGGCGGAAAAATTGCTTCTCCTTTTGCACTCAATGAGGTAGCAGTCCTCAAATCTGGTTTGAGTAGTATGATAACCGTAGAAGTGACTCTTAATGGGGAGTTCTTACATAGTTATAAAGCTGATGGTCTTCTTATTGCAACTCCAACAGGATCAACTGCATATAACCTAAGTGTAGGTGGCCCATTGCTAGATCCTCATGTTAATGCGATCATCTTATCACCAGTAGCTACCCATAGTCTTAATATCCGTCCGTTGGTTGTTTTGGATGATAGTAAGATTGATCTCAAAATTTCTAGCCGCAATGGTAACTTTATGGTTAGTGTAGATGGACGTAGTCAGGTGTTGAATCAGGATATCCATTTGCATGTGGAACGTTCAGCGCGAACAATCAAATTGGTGAGAGTCGAGGGCCAGACTTTTATGCAGTCGCTCAAAGATAAACTTAATTGGGGCAGATAACGAGTTGTCATGGTAGATTATTTGGGTATAATAGAGAAGTATTGTGCTGGTAATGAGGAGCTAAAACAAATCTTGATTACGCATTCCCGTCAGGTGGCTGATCGTGCTCTACGTATACTTTCATCGCATTCTGAGTGGGTAGAAAAAGGTTTGGTAGATCCAGTGTTTATTGAGGAAGCTGCTATGTTGCATGACATAGGAGTTGTCAAATGCGATGCACCACGTATTCATTGCTTGGGTTCTCACCAATATATCGAACATGGTTACTTGGGAGCAGAGATACTTCGTAACGAAGGTTTGGATAAGCATGCGTCTGTAGCAGAACGTCATACAGGAACGGGAATAACCGTTGAACAGATCATACGCGAGGATCTACCCATTCCACTACAAGACTACTCGCCTCGTACATTGGAGGAGAAGCTTATTTGTTATGCGGATAAGTTTTATTCTAAAACCAAATTAAATGAGGATAAACCATATAGCAAGATTCGTCTACATCTTTGGAAATATGGTTCGGATACAGTAGCCAATTTTGATGAGATGCATCAACTCTTTGAGCCTGATTTAGAGCTCTAAATCATTATTTTGAATACCTAAAAGAATAATTATATCTTTTTTTTGTAAAAATGTGCTCATATCTTGCATATGTGCATTTTTTTTTGTACCTTTGCAGCGGATTATGACTCGTTTAAGTGTAAATATTAACAAGGTGGCTACGTTGCGCAATGCACGTGGTGGTAATATGCCTAATGTTGGGCAATTTGCAGTTGATTCTGAGGCTTTTGGAGCGGAAGGTATCACTGTGCATCCTCGTCCTGATGAGCGTCATATCAGACGTGCTGATGTATATGAACTCAAAGCTTTGGTGAAGACAGAATTGAATATTGAGGGTAATCCAGAACCAGCTTTTATAGATCTCGTTCTAGATGTCAAGCCAGACCAAGTGACACTTGTTCCTGATGCGGTAGATCAATTAACGAGTAATCATGGTTGGGATACTCGTGCACATTTTGCTAAGTTAGCTACGATTATTCAGCGTTTTAAGGCAGCCGGCATTCGCGTTTCTGTGTTTGTTGATGCCGATCCTGTTATGGTAGAATATGCTGCTAAGGCTGGTGCGGATAGGGTGGAGTTGTATACCGGCCCTTATGCGGAATTATACGAGGAAGATCCGGTGCGTGCCATAGAACTTTATCGCCCTGCTGCGGAAAAGGCTAAGGAATTAGAGCTGGGATTAAATGCAGGCCATGACCTTAACTTGCATAACCTTGCTGCTTTTGTGGGTGCTTTCCCTTGGGTGGCTGAGGTTAGTATTGGTCATGCTTTAATAGCTGATGCGCTTTATTTAGGAATTCAAGAAACTATAAAACAATACAAGTATGCTCTTTCAAATTCAAAACATTGATTCAACAATGATTGCTGCTACACAAAATACTGCAGCATTAGAGGAATCTCTACAAGCTACAACTCAGGAGTCTATTAATCTATTGACCATGGCAGAATATGGTGGATGGATTATGATAGTGTTATCTTTAATGCTAGCATTTGCTATTTATTTGTTTATCGAACGTATGGTTATTTTGACCAAAGCTACTCAGGAGGATAAGACCTTTATGAATCGTATTCGTGACTTCATTAAGGAAGGACGAATTGATTCTGCTATCAAGCTTTGTCAAAAAGAAAATACTCCTTCTGCTCGCATGATTGAGAAGGGTGTAACCCGTATTGGTCGTCCAATGCAAGATGTGCAAGTGGCTATTGAGAATGTGGGTAACCTAGAAGTTGGTAAGTTGGAGAAGGGATTAGTTCTTATTGCAACTATTGCAGCCGGTGCTCCTATGTTGGGATTCTTGGGTACCGTTTTGGGTATGATCCAAACTTTCTTCAATATGGCTCAAAACGCAGGTGGTGTGATCGAAATTTCTGCGCTATCTGAAGGTATGTATCAGGCCATGGTGACTACTGTGGGTGGTTTGATTGTAGGTATTTTAGCTATGTTTGCTTATAACTTCTTAGTGTCTCGTATCGATCGCGTTGTGCGTATGCTAGAGTCTCGTACTATGGAGTTCATGGACTTGCTTAATGAACCAGCATAATCATCGGTAGCTAATAATTGAGAACTGAAATAACATTCAACTTTGAACTTAAATTATGGGTTTAAAAAGACGAAATAGGGTAGAAGCTACTTTTGCGATGTCTTCTATGACAGACTTGGTGTTCTTGCTATTGCTGTTCTTTGTGATGGCGAGTACAATGTCTTCTCCTAATGATATTAAGATTAATTTGCCTCAATCTCGTGCAAAGACTACTACTAGACAAGTGGTAGCCAAAGTGACTATTGATAATCTTGGTAATTACTTTGTGGCTTTAGGTGGACAAGCTCCAGTTCCTATCGCATCTGAAGAACTTGAGACATATTTGACTACGATACAACATCATGATAGTACAATGTATATCGCATTGCATGCTGATCAAGATATCGCATATCGCGAGGTAGTCAATGTGTTGGATATTGCCAATCAACATAAGATGAAAATTGTAATTGCAACAAAGAAGTGATTAGGAAACGTCAATCTCATATTATAGCATCTCTTGGAACATTCTTGTTAATGTTCTTGCTGTTCTTGTTGCTATGGTTCTTGCATCTAAACTACGTAACACCCGTTGAAGATGAGGGTATTGTAGTCACTTTTGGCTATGCTGAAGAAGGTGGCGGCAGACCAGATGCTAATCAAGTGAAAGAGGAACCTCAGATTAAAAAAGTAGCTGCGCGTCCTGCAGCAATCCGTCCTTCAAGCAATGACTTGATGGTGCAAGACAAAGAGGAGACTCTTGCTTTGAACAAGCAAACAGAAGAGATTAAGAAAAAGGACGAAGAGGATCTGCTTCGTCAGCGCCGCGAGCAGGAAGCTCGCGAGGAGGAAGAGCGCCTAAAACGCGAGAAGGCTATTGCTGAAAAAAAGGCAAAGGAGCAACAAGCTATCCAAAATGCTAATAAGTTGGCAGAGTCTATGTTTGGCAACTCTAACTCTAGTGCAGGAGCTAATGCTCAGTCGGGTTCTGCGTCGTCGGATATGCGTGGTAATCCTGTGGGTAAAGGTTATGGTAGTATGAACGGACTACAGTGGAC
This sequence comes from Paludibacteraceae bacterium, assembly GCA_045613525.1. Lineage (GTDB taxonomy): Bacteria > Bacteroidota > Bacteroidia > Bacteroidales > Paludibacteraceae > Colicola. Next base: position 4,919 of record JAZLBE010000097.1, on the reverse strand, counting down.
ACTTGCTGGTCGCGATTGTAAAAGTCTGCCTAAACCTGAACAGAATTTTAATCAGGCTGGTAAAGTGGTGGTAGATATATGGGTGGATAAAGATGGTAATGTCCTTAGCGCTAAGGTGGGCGCGGGATCTGATATCTCTGATGCTGCTACGATCAATCTAGCATTAGCTGCGGCTAAAAAAGCTAAGTTTACTGCTGGTGAAGAAACGCAAAAAGGTAAAATTGTCTATATATTTAAATTTAACTAATTGAATTATGAATTACATCTTTTTGGATAATGGATTTGAGGAGATCGAAGCAATCACTACGATTGATCTTCTTAGACGCGCTAATATAGCTTTGACAACCGTTTCTGTTTCAGGTAATGAGATAGTATTAGGTGCACATAATATTCCAGTTAAGGCCGATCGCTTGTTTGCTGATGTCGATTTCGCAGATGCGGAAATGCTCATCTTGCCTGGTGGCGCAACCAATTTGATCGAACGTAAACCATTATGTGAGTTGTTAGTACAACATAACCAGCAAGATAAATTAATTGCTGCTATTTGTGCTGCACCTGCAGTATTGGGACAACTAGGTATACTACAAGGTAAACAAGCGACTTGTTATCCTGGTTTTGAACAATATCTTGGCGAAAGCCATGTCGGTGGCCTAGTTGTAGAATCACACAACATTGTTACAGCTAAGGGACCTGGATTAAGTAGCGATTTTGCATTTTGTATCATCGAGAAATTGGTCGGCAGCGAGGTTGCTGATCAAGTGTATGACGCAGCTCAATATTAATAGAATTAACATATAATAATCATTTTAAAAATATCTTTATGAAAAAGTGTTTACTAACAATATTTTCAGTTTTATTTGCAACTAGTCTCTTGGCACAAGAGGCTCAAACTCCTTCTCCATGGTCTTTCTCTGGTGTAGTCGGTCTTAATGCTAGTGCAACAGGACTTGTTAACTGGGCTGCCGGTGGTAATAATAACGTCAATGGAGTAGCTTTCGGTAAACTTCGTTTGCTTTTCGCTGAGAAGGATCTCGCTTGGGAAACTAACCTCAATCTTGAATATGGTATGTCATATATTGATCAAAGTGGTGACGCTTTCCAAAAGTCAAGTGATGTTATCGACTTTAAAACTAAATTCGGTTGGCAATTCCATAAGGCATGGTATCTTGCTGCTTCTGCAGGTTTTAAGAGCCAATTTGCTTACGGTAAAGCATACGACGGTACCGATGCTGCCGATCCAATCATTTCTAAGTTCCTTTCTCCTTCATATACTGATATCTCTGTCGGTATCGATTGGAAACCTAATTCCATCTTCTCACTCTATCTCTCTCCTGTAGCAGGTCAAATCACTACTGCTTATGTAGGTGATGCTTTAAATGAAAGAATTAATAAGGAGTCTCCAGAATTGTACCCAAAGAATCAATACCCAGAAGGATTCCGTACATTTATGCAAGATAAGTATGCTACTTGGGTATATAGTAAAGAGGCTAATGCAGATGGAACATTTGATAAGATCTATAAAAACCACAAAGCAGAGTTAGGTCTCACTTTCAAAGGTGCTATCAACTACACCTACAAGGATCTCAAGATTATTACATCTCTTGGTCTCTTTACTCCATATACTTGGGACAAGACTGAGATGTTCGATGCTGAGAACAAGTTCATAGGTTACCGCGACAACAACCGTCGTTTTGGTAACTTTGACGTGGATTGGGATGCTGCTATCTCTTACCAATTCCTCAAATGCCTCAATGTGACTCTTTCTACATCACTCAAATATTACAATGGCGTGAAGATTGCAGATGAAAATGGCATTGCAGCTGAACGCGTTCAATTCAAGGGTGTTCTTGGTTTAGGTGTAGGATATAGCTTCTAATTCTAACTCTCCTTTTGCTCTTGATGGAATCTTTGCAGCAACTCGAACAAAATATACTTCAGCTATTGGATAAATATCAAGAGTTGGAGCGACAGTTCGTTGCATTGCAAGAGGAGAATCAACGCCAACGCGAAGAGATCATTCAATCACATGCCGATTTCTTAGCACTCAAACAGGAGTATAATAAATTGCATACTGCGCATACTATATTATTAGGTGACGCAGCTACTGATGAGGATCGAGCAAAGGCGAAACAAAGAATCACAAATATTATATTGCAAGTAGATAAGGCGATTGAAGCATTAACGCAATGACAGAACAACGCAAACAGCATATTACGCTGCATCTTGATGCACATCATGTTTCTCTAAATGTGCCGATTGCTCAAGAACATCTGTATAGAAAAGCAGCAACAATGTTGAATGATAAATATCGTTTTTATCAAAAGAAAATGCAGACTTGTTCTGCAGAGCAACTTTGGATGTATGTGGCGCTAGATGTTACGGTCAACCTCTGTGCCGATGCTCATGCTCATAGCTTGCAACCAGTGGATGAGAAAATACAAGAATTAAATAAAAAAATATTAGAACAACTTAAATAATAGGTACTTATGACAATCTACATTTTAATAGGACTTGGTGCTATGTTTGTGGGTGCATTGACCTGCTTTGTTGTGTTCCGATATCATAGTAGTGGAATATTACGTAAGGCAGAAGAAGATGCTGAGCTCATAAAGAAAAATAAAATTATTGAAGCAAAAGAGAAATTCATTGCTCTTAAGTTAGAACATGAGAATCAAGTTCGACAAGCAGAACAAAAATTACATCAACAAGAACAACGCCAACAACAACGTGAGCAACAGCTTAATCAGAAACAAGGCGATGTTCAACGTGCCCAAAACGAATTAAATCAACAACGTCAGCAACTAGAGAACCAACAAAAGGCTATCGAGCATAAGACCCAAGAGATAGAGCGTATGCAGCAAAAAGCGGCTCAACAACTCGAACAAATCTCTGGACTTTCTGCTGAGGAAGCCAAGAATCAGTTGATTGATGCTATGCGTGATGAGGCTAAGACTGCTGCCATGGCTTATGTCAATGATACCATGGATGAAGCTAGACTTACTGCTAACAAAGAAGCTAAAAAGATTATTATTCAATCCATCCAGCGCATTGCTTCTGAGACTACTGTTGAGAATGCAGTCACTGTTTTCCATATCGATAATGATGAGGTCAAAGGACGTATCATCGGTCGTGAGGGTCGCAATATTCGTGCGCTTGAGGCTGCAACTGGTGTCGAAATCGTTGTGGATGATACTCCAGAGGCAATTACTCTCTCTGCTTTTGATCCTGTACGTCGCGAGATTGCGCGTCTTTCGCTACACCAGTTGGTGCAAGATGGACGTATCCATCCTGCTCGCATCGAAGAGGTTGTTGCTAAGGTAACTAAGCAAGTTGAAGAGGAAATCATAGAAACTGGTAAACGAACTGCTATTGACTTAGGTATTCATGGATTGCATCCTGAACTTATTCGTCTAGTGGGTAAAATGAAATACCGTTCTAGTTATGGTCAAAACCTCTTGATGCATGCTCGTGAAACAGCTAATCTATCTGCTGCTATGGCTGCAGAACTCGGACTTAATGTCAAGAAAGCACGTCGCGCAGGCTTGCTCCATGATATTGGTAAAGTTAGTGATGAAGATATGGAAATGCCACACGCACAACTTGGTATGAAACTCTGTGAAAAATATGGAGAGAAACCAGATATATGTAATGCGGTTGGTGCTCACCACGATGAGATGGAGATGGAATCTATTATCGCTCCTATTGTTCAAGCATGTGATGCTATTTCTGGTGCTCGTCCTGGTGCACGTCGCGAAATTGTCGAGGCATATACTAAACGACTCAATGATCTTGAACAGATAGCACTATCTTATCATGGAGTGACTAAGACTTTTGCATTGCAAGCTGGTCGAGAGTTGCGTGTTATCGTTGGTGCCGACAAACTAAGTGACAAGGAAACAGAGATGCTTTCATTTGATATCGCTAAACGTATTCAAGACGAGATGACGTATCCAGGACAAATACGCATTACAGTGATTCGCGAAACGCGCGCCGTTTCATACGCTAAGTAATCATCTTTTATACTATAGATTAATAGCTGCTCTTCTTGAGCAGCTATTTTTTTTAATATTTGTTAATGTGTTTCCTTTATTAGCTTGTTCTTTATTTCCATACCCTTACAATACCTTTGCCATAGGGATAGGTATGGGGCTCACGTTATAATAATATTGTGATTTTTAACATTTATTTACTCGCGTACGCGCACGCGCGCGTACATTTATATATATGTACGCTATTTATGGCTACTTTATAGGGGTTTGCAAAGCCTATATTGCAAAATCTCCAAAATAGTAAAAAAATGTTGCAGAAATTTGGTCATACCATAAAAAAGCAGTACCTTTGCACCCGATTTCGCGCTCAACGCAAGCGAGCGATAAGGTTGCGCGAGACTCATTGGTGATTGTAATGCTGGAAATCAGTCGATTACAAAGAAAATGAAAAAATATTGCTTAAAAATTTGGTCAGTTCAAAAAAAAGCAGTACCTTTGCAGCCGATTTCGCGACGAACGCAAGCGAGCGATTAAACGAAGCGAAATTCATTTAGAAACGCAATGCTGAAAATCAGCCACTTACGAAGAAAATGAAAAAATAATGCAAAAAAGTTGCTTGAAAATTTGGTCAGTCCAAAAAAAAGCAGTACCTTTGCAGCCGATTTCGCGACGAACGTAAATTCAACGCAAAATCAACAGTGATCCTTGAAAGATTGATTGATCAAGATGTAGTACAAGTGAGTAGAAATACTCAAATTGGGAGAACAATTTTAAAATTGTAACAAATAAGTTCCCGTTAATTAAGTACACAATAGATTAAGGTTATTCTGAGCTAAAAATTAATTTCTTTTTACAACGAAGAGTTTGATCCTGGCTCAGGATGAACGCTAGCGACAGGCCTAACACATGCAAGTCGAGGGGCAGCATGAA
>JAZLBE010000096.1:0-11086 GCA_045613525.1 Paludibacteraceae bacterium | reverse complement strand
TTCATGCTGCCCCTCGACTTGCATGTGTTAGGCCTGTCGCTAGCGTTCATCCTGAGCCAGGATCAAACTCTTCGTTGTAAAAAGAAATTAATTTTTAGCTCAGAATAACCTTAATCTATTGTGTACTTAATTAACGGGAACCGTATAATTTAAATTTTAAAATTTCGTATTACACGTTTTTCAGTTTCCCAATCGAGTAGTTAAACTACTCGCTTGTACTACATTATTGCTTCAATTACTCAAAGATCACTCTTGATTTGCGCCTCATTTCTCATTTAGCGCGAAATCGGCTGCAAAGGTACTGCTTTTTTTTGGACTGACCAAATTTTCAAGCAACTTTTTTGCATTATTTTTTCATTTTCTTCGTAAGTGGCTGATTTTCAGCATTGCGTTTCTAAATGAAATTCGCTTCGTTTAATCGCTCGCTTGCGTTTAGCGCGAAATCGGCTGCAAAGGTACTGCTTTTTCCCGAACTGACCAAATATTTTAACAACTTTTTTTAACAAAAAATATATTTTCTTCATAAATCACTGATAATCAACATATCAAAATTACCACCATATAATGTGTACATTTTAATACCTATCACATCTAGTTTTCTCTTGAAAAATCACCTAACTTATATTTATATATTATAAGGAACGCGCGCGCATGCGCGTAGGTATATAAAGAAAATAGTTATATCGTTTGCATATGTGCAAAAAAATGTGTACCTTTGCAACATGTTTAAATTATTATTAATACTTTCCATATTGACCACCCATCCTAGCACAAAAGATGCCAACATGGGCGTACTGATATGTGACTATCATACGGGTGACACAATAGACGCATATCGACCCAACTCTGTTATTCCACCTGCATCTACCATCAAACTACTTACTACCGCGACCATACTTGAGATATTCGGAGCAGACTACAAGATAGAAACACCTATTACCTACTCTGGATATATCAAGGACAGTGTGTTATATGGTAATCTATATATCGAAGGACATGGAGACCCAACATTAGGATCAATTTATGTAGGCGATCCAACATTCTTGCGAAAATGGGCAAACAATGTCAAACAAGCAGGCATAAACAGTATCAATGGAGACATTATAGCTGATGTAAGCTATTTTGATTTAGACGCTACTAACCCTGATTGGCTATGGGAAGACATCGGCAATTACTATGCACCTGGCATTTCAGCTCTGTCTTACCTAGACAATACAATGACCATCACCCTTAAGAGTGGCGTTACCGGAAGCAAAGCCGAAGTCCTAAAAACTAGGCCACAAATACCAGATCTAATATTCGAAAGCCATGTAGTATGCTCTGACATATCACACGATGGAGCGTATGTACACGGAACTCCATATAGTAATTATAGATATATAACTGGTCGTATACCTTCCAACCGACAATCATTTAGCATCAGAGGAGACCTCCCCAATCCTCCCCTAACCCTAGCGAAAGACTTTGCTGGCATACTGCAAAAAAACGGGATAACCATCTCTGGTTCTGCTACTTATATTAGAGAACGAGAAAAGGCGCCAGTACTACGAAAGACATTGTTCGTGCACTATAGTGCTCCTCTAAGCGAAATCATACGACACACCAATCACAAATCGGACAACTTGTATGCTGAGATGTTATTCCGCATCTTAGCTGCTCGAAAATCCACTCCATGCTCTATCAATAATTCTGAAAACTTCATCAGAAGCTATTGGAGTAAAAAGGGTATTGATTTGACAAATGCACATATCTTAGATGGATGTGGACTGGCACCACAAGATGCAATTTCAGCATCTATGCTTGTTGACCTTCTACATTACATGTATAACTCAAAAAACAAAGATACATTCATTGCTTCATTACCTTATAGCGGAGAAAGCGGTACACTCAAAACACTACTCAAAGACACTGATCTACACGGAAAAGTGTGCGCTAAAAGCGGAACAATCGGCGGAACCAAGAATTTTGCAGGATATATTTTTCTTCCAGACGGCAGAGTATGGATATTTGCGGTCATGGTAAATAGCGCAAGCTGCAAAACAAACAAAATACAAAAAGTCATAGAAGAATACCTACTAGATGTATATCACCGAAACATATAGCACATCTACTTTGCTACGCGAACTATATACAGATGATTTGCCCCATTTATTCACTATCCGAACGGATTTTCAAACAGCAGGACGAGGACAAGCAGGCAATAGTTGGGAGAGCGAAAGAGGAAAGAACTTGCTATTTTCCAGTTTGCTACGATATCCCAATATTGAAGCAACTGAACAGTGGAGACTTTCTATGCTAGTAGCAATTGCTGTACGAGAAACCATACTCACTGCAATCATAAACGACATAGAGAAAGGCAATGACATTCTAATTAAATGGCCCAATGATATATACTACAAGGATAAGAAACTTGTCGGAATATTAATCGAAAACACCCTAGCAGGAAGAAACATTGCATATACAATTGCTGGCATAGGCATTAATATCAACCAAACAGAGTGGAAAAGCAATGCTCCTAATCCCGTATCATTAAAGCAGATAACTGACAAAGAATACGACATAGAAGAGATTCTTGAGCATTTCATCAAAGCCATCCAAAAATGGGAAAAACAACCAACTAAGACTATACGAGAAGAGTACATTAAACACCTCTATAGACGCACAGGATGGCATACCTATGTCGAGCGAGAGGTTAGTGTTGCCCCAACTAACATAGTACAAGGAACTGAGAACGCCGAAGGACTATTTGAAGCCGAATGGGCAGACATCACACCACAAGGAGAATGGGTTGTAAGACTAAAAAGTGGAGAAGAAAAAAGATACCACTTCAAGCAAGTAAGATTTGTAATATAAGTAACAACTATCTTGACATTTATCAAAAATCATATATGAAATCTATTATCATTACAGGTGGCGCAGGTTTTATCGGTAGCCACGTAGTACGTTTGTTTGTAAATAAATATCCAAAATACCGCATTATCAATGTGGACAAATTGACCTATGCTGGTAATCTAGCTAACCTTAAAGATATTGAGGATAAGCCCAACTACCGCTTCGTCAAGGCTGATATATGCGACTTTGATACCATGTACGCATTGATGCAAGAAGAACATGTAACAGGCATCATTCACCTTGCGGCAGAAAGCCACGTAGATCGCTCAATCAAAGATCCATTTACTTTCGCTCGAACCAATGTTATGGGCACACTCTCTCTCTTGCAAGCTGCCAAACTCTATTGGGAAGCACAAGAGGAGAAATACGAGGGCAAGCGTTTCTATCATATCTCTACGGATGAAGTCTATGGCGCATTAGAGATGACCCATCCAGAGGGTATTGAACCTCCATTCTCTACCCAAGCTTCGTCTGAACACCATGAGGCATACGGAGAGGATTTCTTTGTGGAAACTACCAAATACAATCCTCATAGTCCTTACTCTGCTTCCAAGGCAAGTAGTGACCACTTTGTTCGTGCTTTCCATGACACATACGGCATGCCTACTATCGTAACCAACTGCTCAAACAACTATGGTCCATACCAATTCCCTGAAAAGTTAATCCCATTGTTTATCAACAACATACGCCACCGCAAACCATTGCCTGTTTATGGCAAGGGCGAGAATGTACGCGATTGGCTATATGTAGAGGATCACGCTCGTGCAATTGATTTAATTTTCCACCAAGGTACTGTAGCTGAAACCTATAACATTGGTGGTTTCAACGAGTGGAAAAATATCGACATTATCCGCGTAGTTATCAACACTGTAGATCGATTACTCGGTCGTGAAGAGGGCGAAGATATGAACCTTATCACTTTTGTCACCGACCGTGCAGGTCACGACATGCGATACGCTATCGACTCTCGCAAATTGCAAGCCGAACTCGGATGGGAACCATCTTTGCAGTTTGAGGAGGGCATAGAGAAGACCGTTCGTTGGTACCTAGATCATCAAGACTGGATGGACAATATCACCTCTGGCGAATACGAGAAGTATTACGAGGACATGTATAAAGGAAGATAAGCTGATCATGAAGAACTTAATAAAAAACGCGAGCATTTCTGCTCGCGCTTTTTATTATAGATATCGCTTGATTTGAACAAGGTGGTGAGTCCTATAACCACTAGGTAGAAGAATGCCTTGCTCATCGATCTTGTCGATATGCACACGACCACCAGAACAGTGGATGATCTCCGTAGGACTTAACAACATGCCCACATGCGTAATCCTGGTAGCTTTTGGATCACGGTCTGCATGATCAAAAAACGCCAAGTCTCCAGGCATGACCTCTGACAACGATGGGACAACCTCACCCTGCGTAATCTGCTCGCGCGCATTGCGCAAGATATTCACACCCATAGCCGCATACACTACCTGCGTGAAACCTGAACAATCAAGACCCATCACATTCTTACCACCCCAGAGATAAGGAGTATTCAACAAGGATTGCGCGATAGCAACAATGGCACTATGCAGATCGCTGCCCTGAATAGCAGCTGCACCTATAGAAACGCAACTAGGATCAATGCTATATTGCTTTCCAAGGACTTCAAAAGTGCCATGAGCATAATTAGGCAAACGTGTACCAAGCGTTAGCAACAAAGCTGCGCCACCGTTCAAAGGTGTAGCATATGCCATAGGCGCTGTAATGACTGCGCGGGAATCGGTTTGCGGATATCGAGGAACCAATATCGGAGAATCGGTGCGGGTGAGCATACTGGAACTAACCCAACCTACTTGACCGTCCAACATATTGCAAACCTTGATCCAACTAGGACGACGCTCAATCACTTCACATACTTCGCCAAAAAGCAACTGAGTCGCTTGTTCTGCAGCCTCAGAAGGATCCTCGCGCAGAGGAGCTATAGTGGCGTTAACGACCACATATTCTACCTTGGGCTCATTCGTCGGAGCAGGGGTAGTATCATCTGCCATCATGCATGGGGATGCAATAAGAAAAGACAGAGACAAAAACAAAATCTTGCTAAATAATTTCATGACTATTGTGTTTTAGATATTAGATATAACGTTTGATTTGAACAAGATGGTGAGTCAAAGAACCATCAGAAAGATGGATTCCCTGCTCATCTATCGTATCAATATGCACACATCCAGAGCAATGAATAATCTCTGTCGGAGATAAGAGCAATCCTACATGCGAGATATTAGTGGCCTTTGGATCGCGATCTGCATGGTCAAAAAATGCTAAGTCACCAGGTTGAGCATTAGATAAGCATGGTACAACTTCGCCCTGAGTAATCTGTTCACGGGCATTGCGAAGAAGATTCACACCCATTGCCGCATACACTACCTGCGTAAAGCCCGAGCAATCGATACCCATAAGGTTCTTGCCACCCCAGAGGTAGGGGGCGTTGAGCAACGATTGGGCAATCGTTGCGAGATGGCTGCGCAGTAGATCACTCTGTTGTAGATCGGCTTCGCCTGTCGATCGCTGCGCTGTAGATACGCAAGTAGGGTCGATGAGATATTGTTGGCCGAGGACTTCAAAGGTGCCGTGGGAGTAGTTAGGCAGACGGGTGCCAAGGGTAAGTAATAGGTCGGCACCGCCGTCCATAGGGGTCGCTGGCGCCATAGGCGCTGCGACGACGGCCTCTAGGCGATGAGGCGATGAGGCGATGAGGCTAGAGGCTAGAGATACCATCTTGAAATCGACCCAGCCCTCTTGTCCGTCTAGTGTACTACGGATCTTAGTCCATCGAGGCAGACGGTCCAACACCTCGCACACTTCGCTAAAGAGCAATTGGGTCAATTGCTCAGCACCTTCGGATGGATTCTCACGCACAGGGACTACTGTGGCATTAGCGACAACGTATTCTACCATACTTCGTTGTTATTGGTGTTGGGTGATTTGGGGTAGTCTATTGTATAGTGCAGACCACGAGATTCTTTGCGCTCTAGTGCTTGGCGGGTAATCAAATAACCCACATTGATCATATTGCGCAATTCGCAGATGTCTTTGGTGGCCTTGACGCGTTTGAAGAGGTCTTCGGTCTCTTCATAGAGCAAATCCAAACGCTCCCAAGCACGGCGCAAGCGCAAATCGCTACGCACGATACCCACATAAGTGGACATGACTTGTCCTACCTCGCGCATATCTTGCGAGATGAGCACATACTCCTCATTGGTCATGGTTCCTTCGTCATTCCACTCAGGTACTTGCTCGTTGAAATCGTAGTTTTCTATCACTCCAAGCGAGTGTTTAGCCGCAGCATCGGCATACACTACAGCCTCTATGAGGGAGTTGGATGCCAAACGATTGCCACCATGCAAACCTGTACAACTGCACTCGCCAACCGCATACAAACGGCGGATAGAAGATTGTGCATCTAAATCCACCTTGATACCGCCACACATATAGTGAGCAGAAGGGGTAACAGGAATATAGTCCTTGGTGATATCAATACCCAAACTCAAGCACTTGGCGTAGATATTAGGGAAATGGTGTTTGGTCTCCTCTGGGTCTTTGTGCGTCACATCGAGGCAGACATGGTCCAGACCATGGATCTTCATCTCATTGTCAATAGCACGTGCCACAATATCGCGTGGAGCGAGCGAGAGACGAGCGTCGTATTTCTGCATAAACTCCTCGCCATTAGGCAAACGGAGGATACCTCCGTAACCACGCATAGCCTCTGTAATGAGATAAGCAGGGTGTGACTCTGCAGGATTGTAAAGTGCAGTTGGGTGGAACTGTACGAACTCCATATCCTTAACTTGTCCTTTAGCGCGATAGACCATTGCGATACCATCGCCCGTAGCCACATTAGGGTTAGTGGTGGTCGCATAGACAGCACCTGTGCCGCCCGTAGCCATGAGGGTAATACGGCTGAGATAGGTGTCTATCTTGCCTGTCTCAGGATTGAGTATATATGCACCATAGCACTCAATATCGGGAGTACGGCGGGTAACGCGAACACCGAGGTGGTGTTGGGTGATGATTTCTACAGCAAAATGATTTTCGAGTACATCGATGTATGGATTAGCACGCACTGCTGTCATAAGACCGCGTTGAATCTCCGCACCTGTGTCATCGGCATGGTGGAGAATACGGAACTCGGAGTGCCCTCCCTCGCGGTGAAGGTCGAACTCGCCATCCTCCTTTTTATCAAAATTGACTCCCCAGTTGACAAGCTCCTCTATTTGTTTTGGCGCTTGGCGAACCACTTGCTCTACCGCAGCAGGATCGCTGAGCCAGTCGCCTGCCACCATGGTGTCGTGGATGTGCTTTTCGAAGTCATCGACAAGCAAGTTCGTCACACTAGCTATACCGCCTTGTGCACGGCTAGTGTTGGTTTCTTCGAGGGTTGTCTTGCAGCAGAGTGCAATACGATACTTCTGGGTGCGAGCCACCTTGAGGGCAAAACTCATACCCGCTACACCGCCACCGATGATGAGAAAATCATACTTTTTCATATGATAGAAAGACAATTAGTTTTATAACAACAATGTCGACAATATTGCGCTCAAAGGAATTGTTATTGCTGTGCTATTTTCATTAAATATGCTTTTGCTGCTTCATACTCATTGGGGATAATTCCATCGAGTATGGCATCTTTTATTGCGTTTTTGAGTTCACCTACGCGAGCACATGGTTCAAGACCAAGCAGTTGCATAATCTCTTCACCACGCACAGGTGGTTGGAAGTTACGGATACGATCTTTCTCTTCCAACTCTATCATTTTCTGCCGAACCAATTCGTAATTCTTGTGGTATCGGCGCACTTTCTCTTCGTTGCGCGAAGTAATATCGGCATCGCAGAGAAGCATCAAATCGTCGATATCATCACCTGCTTCAAAAAGCAAGCGACGAACAGCTGAATCGGTAACAGTATCTTCAATCAAGTTGATTGGGCGCATATGCAGATCCACCATCTTTATGACGTACTGCATCTTTTCATTTTGTGGCATCTTCATGGTCTTGAAGATGCGAGGGATCATTTTTGCACCAAGATAATTATGATTGCGGAAGGTCCAACCTGCTTGATCATCCCAAGCTTTAGATTTAGGTTTACCTATATCGTGTAGAAGCGCTGCCCAACGAAGCCAAAGATTATCCGACTTTTGCGCCAGATTATCAAGCACCTGCAATGTATGATAGAACACATCCTTATGCCCCTTACCCTCTTTTGTTTCTACACCTTTTAGTGCAGATAGTTCCGGAAAAATAAGCGGAAGGAGCCCTGTCCTATCAAGCAAGTCCCATCCGACTGATGGTTTACGGGAAAGCATGATTTTATTAAGTTCTTCCACAATACGTTCCTTAGTGATAATCTTTATTCGCTCCGCATTTCGCTCAATGGATTCAAAGGTTTCTCTATCTAAATAGAAACCCAACTGAGTCGCAAAGCGGATGGCACGCATCATGCGCAACGGATCATCTGAATAGGTGATATCCGGATCAAGAGGAGTACGGATCGTACACTCATTCATATCTGCTATACCACCAAAAGGATCTAACAATTCGCCATAACGTTCTTTATTCAGACAGACTGCCATGGCATTGATAGTAAAATCGCGACGATTTTGATCGTCTTCTAATGTACCATCCTCCACAATAGGATTTCGCGAGTCATGCTGATAACTCTCGCGACGAGCTCCTACAAACTCTAATTCGATCTTACCACGCTTTACTTGAGCTGTCCCGTATGTCTTAAACACGCTCAGGTGCGCTTTCTTGCCTAAGCGTTGAGCTACAGCTTGAGCCAACTCAATGCCACTACCAACCACTACCACATCAATGTCGGTACTGTCACGATGCAAGAAAATATCGCGCACATAACCACCTATGACGTAGCATTCCAACCCCAATCTATCGGCTTCTTGGCCTACTAGATGGAGAATCGGAAGATCTATTTTAGGATGAGTGGCAAGCATGAGAGTGATTAGTGATGAACTATGAGTAATGAGTTATGAGTGGGGATTTTAGCGAAAAAAGTTTCAAGGGTTCCAGTACTGAATGATTGAAACCTTTGAAACTTTTTATCTTGAAATTTCGTTTTAACGATTAACGAACGCGCTCGCAGTAGCTACCGTCGCGAGTATCAACGCGAATAGTCTCACCCTCGTTACAGAAGAGAGGAACACGAATCTCAGCACCAGTCTCTAGAGTTGCTGGTTTGAGAGTGTTTGTAGCTGTATCACCCTTGAGACCTGGCTCGGTATATGTAATTACGAGCTCAACCTTGGTTGGCAACTCAGCATAAAGGATAGTGTCTGTAGAAGCGTCAGATACTACATCGCAAACAAAACCCTCTTTCAAGAAATCAACACCTGTGATAAGGTCATGACCGATAGGTACTTGCTCAAAAGTCTCTTGGTTCATAAAGATATAATCCTCACCCTCTTTGTAGAGATATTGGTATGGACGACGCTCTACGCGTACATCCTCTAGTTTCTCACCAATGTTGAAGCGGCGCTCCAATACGCGACCATCAACTACATCTTTGAACTTAACACGCATAATGGTGTTACCTTTACCTGGCTTAACGTGCAGGAAGTCGATTACAAAATACAAACGGCCATCCATGCGGATGCAAACACCGTTCTTAACGTCTTGTGAATTGATCATAATTATAACTAGTTAATTTTTATCGTTCCAAAAGTGGGCACAAAGTGCCAATTTCAAAATCGGGTGCAAAGGTACTGAAAAAATCAGAAATATGCAAATTTTGAACAGAAATAAATGTAATTTATTTATAACTAACAAAAAATCTCCTTGCGCAAGGAGATTTCTGTATCGTAACCAATTCATATTATACCGAAGCGACGAAGTTCTAACTCCAAATTCGGAGTCAACACCCCTTGCCCCATCGCCATGCGAAGTTCTTCGATAGACCAAAATCTTCCGTCCATCACTTCACCATCATTCCAGGCAAAAGGACCATCATACGTCGTCCTATACACATGCACCATTTCACTCTCGCGTGAGCTATCATAGCGATATGTCTCCACATGGACTGGCACATAATCCGTAATACCTATTTCCTCGCTTACTTCCCTGATAAGAGCATCTTGTATAGTCTCACCATACATCACATGTCCTCCCACTGCTGTATCCCAATACCCTGGTAACAAACCTTTGTGCATCGCACGACGTTGAAGATACAATTCTCCTTTTGAAGAAAACACATGCAAATGAACCACAGGATGAAGAATATGAGAACCATTGTGACAATCCTGGCGCATAGCCCTACCTATCACATCACCCTCAGGAGTAACCACCGGAAAATATTCAAGCATAGGATTTACTTCTTGCTTTTGAATTTGCGTTTCGCTGCACTTGTAGGCTCGCTCTTAGCAATAATATCTTGGCATGCCTCCGCTGTTAACGACGAAGCCTCTACTCCACGTGGAAGTTTGTAATTGCCTTGTGGAGTCTTGATATACGCACCATAGCGACCATTAAGCACCTGAATATCACCAAACACATGAATTGGCTCTTCTTGTTGATGCTTTTGTTCTAACAATTGGATAGCTTGTTCTAGTGTTACCGTGTATGGATCAGTGTTTTTAGGCAAACTTGTAAAACTACCATTATAGCGTATATATGGACCATATTTACCCTCGCCAATCACCACTTCATTTCCATTCCAACTACCAAGTGTCAAAGGTAAGGCATTCTGGAAGAGTTCCAACGCTTGCTCCAATGTTATTGTAAACAAACTCATCCCCTTAGGCATAGACACAAAACGAGGTTTCTCTGTATCACTATTACCCATCTGCACACATGGACCATTCTTACTAATACGAGCAAATATAGGTTCTCCACTTTGAGGATCAACACCTAACTCTCGGGCTGCCATCTTGCCAGAAGGCACATCTTCAATCAACGGATGAAAAGTATGATAGAAATTATCTACCGTCTTTACCCACTCTGCTTCGCCCGCTGCAATAGCATCAAAATTTTCCTCCTCACGAGCTGTAAAATCATAACTCAAAATAGCAGGGAACTGATCCACTAAGAAATCATTCGTGATACGTCCTAGATCTGTTGGCAACAATCGTCCTGACTCTGCTCCCGCATTCTCTATTTTGGTTTTATCTGCTATTTTTCCGTGCTTGAGAGTCAGT
>JAZLBE010000095.1:0-25573 GCA_045613525.1 Paludibacteraceae bacterium | reverse complement strand
TAGTTCAATATAGTTCAACATTGTTTGACTTTGAATTACCAGGAACCACATTGAACAATTTTGAACCCTTTGAACAATTCTGAACAATGAGGATTCATTTTATTGCAATAGGAGGCGCCGCCATGCACAACCTAGCCATGGCGGTAGCTACCAAAGCAGGATATATCGTGACAGGGTCGGATGATGAGATATTCGACCCTGCACGTACTCATCTTGAGAAAGCAGGACTACTGCCAAAAGAGATGGGATGGCATCCAGAGAACATAAGCTCTGATATCGATGCTATAATCTTAGGTATGCACGCGCGCGAGGACAACCCTGAGCTCGTTCGTGCACGCGAGTTGGGAATAAAGATATACTCTTTCCCTGAATACCTATACGAACAAACCAAAGACAAGATCCGTATCGTAGTGGGTGGTAGCCACGGCAAGACTTCTACCACGTCAATGATCTTGTACGTGCTCCAACGCCTTGGCATTGAAGCCGACTATATGGTTGGTGCACAAATCGAGGGCTTCGAGCGAATGGTACGTCTGTCAGATACCGCCAAGTATGCTGTGTTTGAAGGCGACGAGTACCTGACATCGCCGCTCGACTTGCGCTCGAAATTCCTATGGTATCACCCCCATGTGGCGATACTGACGGGTATAGCTTGGGATCATATCAATGTATTCCCTACTTTTGATGGATATGTAGATACTTTCCGTAAGTTCGTCGATGGAATCGAGGAAAATGGCACATTCATCTACTATAAACACGACAACAACTTGTGCGAGATAGCATCTCAAGCACGAACAGATATACAACAGTTGCCATACGAGGCATACCAAGGTGATGTGCGCATGCGCATCTTCGGTCGCCACAACATGGAGAACCTACAAGCCGCAGCATTGGCTTGCGAGCAGATTGGTGTCAAGAGAGAAGACTTCTACCGCGAGATTGCCACCTTTACAGGTGCAAGCAACCGATTGGAGTTTATCGATGAAATCGGCGATAATGTGGCATACAAAGACTTTGCACACTCTCCAAGTAAGCTCCGTGCTACGGTGAATGCGGTGCGCGAGCATTATCCAGAAAAACAATTAGTAGCTTGTATGGAGTTGCACACTTTCTCTAGTTTAATGGCAGACTTCTTACCACAATATGAGGGATGTATGGAGCAAGCCGACAAAGCATTCGTATACTTCAACCCTAAGGTGTTAGAACATAAGAAGCTACCTCCTATCTCCGCAGAAGAAGTACGTCATGCATTTGGCACAGAAAATGTAGAGGTGTTTACCAACAGCCAAGAACTACAAGCACGTTTACGCGAGATTGAGTACAAAAATACCGCTCTACTGATGATGACTTCGGGTAACTTTGACGGTGTCAATATTCCTGAGTTTGCTAAAGAATTAATTAGTTGATAGTTTAAAGATTATAGCACAATATGGATAAACAAACCAAACGCGATTATTTGTACATGCGCATGGCGCGTACATGGTCAGAAAATAGTTATTGCGTGCGACGCAAAGTAGGTGCAATCTTGGTAAAAGACCAGATGATCATCTCCGACGGTTACAATGGCACCCCTAGTGGATTTGAGAACATTTGTGAGGAGAATAATGTATCCAAACCATATGTGCTACATGCCGAAGCTAATGCCCTAACCAAAGTAGCACGCAGTCATAATAGCAGTGACGGCGCTACACTCTATGTGACCGCTTCGCCATGCATGGAATGCGCAAAACTCATCATCCAATCAGGTATCAAACGCGTAGTTTATGGCGAGAAATACCGTATTATGGACGGAGTAGAATTACTAGAACGAGCAGGTGTGGTGGTAGAATACATGCCAGACCAAGAATAATCTTGCTACTATACATACACATTAAACTTCAACCTACAAAAATAAACTAACATGAAGAAGTATCTGTTTCCAACAATAGCAATAGCCTTTCTGATGACAGGCTTTCTCATTGGCAATGCCCTGTCCAACAAAATCAATGCACAACGATCTTTTGCTGCGGCACCAATATTTACCCCTCAGGCAGAAAACAAGATCGACCTCTTGCTAAGTCTCATAAAAACTGGTTATGTAGATGAGATCAACATGGATAGCATCACCGAAGAAGTGGCTAAAGACATCATCAAACGTCTAGATCCCCACTCTGCCTATATCCCAAAAGAGGATTTGGAGATGGTGAATTCGGAACTATCTGCATCATTTTCTGGTATCGGCATTCAGTTCTCAATCCAAAACGATACAGTCCAAGTAGTATCAGTCATATCCGGAGGTCCATCCGAAGGTATAGGTATTTTGGCAGGAGACAAGATTGTGACAGTAAACGACTCCACCTTCACCGGCAAAAACATCAGCAACGAACGTGTCATGCACGCACTTCGTGGTCCCAAAGGAACCGAAGTTAAGATAGGTATTGAGCGTCGCGGCACAACTGAACCTCTACACTTCACTATCACACGTGGAGATATACCTGTGCATTCAGTAGATGCTAAATTTATCTTCACCGTTGGAGATAGTACAAACATTGGTTTTATCAAGGTCAGCCGTTTTGCTGAAAACACATACAACGAATTTATTTCGGCATTATCAGCCCTGAAAAATCAAGGAGCTACATCCTATATCGTAGACCTCAGAGAGAACTCGGGTGGTTACATGGATCAAGCCATCAAGATGGCTAACGAGTTCTTGAGCAAAGGTGACATGATTGTCTATTCAGATGGACGAGCATACTCTAGATACGAAGCCAAGGCAAATGGTTCTGGCCGATTCCAACGAGAAAAACTAGTTGTCCTAATAGACAACTTCTCCGCATCTGCTAGCGAAATCTTTGCTGGTGCCATGCAAGATAATGATCGAGCTACTATCATCGGACGCCGCTCATTCGGCAAGGGACTAGTACAACAACAGATACCATTCAAAGATGGTAGTGCCGTACGACTCACTGTAGCACGATACTATACACCATCCGGAAGATGTATCCAAAAACCATACAAACTAGGCGAACAAGAGGACTATGCACTAGATCTACTCGACCGATACGAACACGGCGAGTTCTTCTCAGCAGATAGTATACATTTCGCCGATTCCACCGCGTATTACACCAAACAAGGACGCAAAGTAATGGGTGGTGGCGGTATTATGCCAGATGTATTTGTCGGTCGCGACACCACACTATACACACCATATTTCAACATTGTTGCCAATCGCGCATACACCTATCAGTTTGCGTACCAATATACTGACCAACATCGTGAAGAACTGAACCAATTCACCGATTGGCAAGAACTCGAGAAGCATCTACTCAACGCTAATTGGGTAGACGAGTTTGTGGCATATGCCCAAGCTAAGGGTGTTGAACCTAACGCAGAAGAACTAGCCAAATCGCGTCCGCTACTCGTGCGACTGGTCAACGCATATATCATCCGCAATATCCTCAACGACGAAGGTTTTTATCCGTTATGGGAACGCGATGACGAAATAACACAAAAAGCCATAGATGAATTGATAAAATAAGACATGAAGGAGAAACTACAACGTATACGAGAATTTATTCAATATGACTTGTGGCGCCAGCCACATATTGCTATTCACAGTCCTAAAAAACGAATATTGTATCGTCTGTTGCAGACGCTGATATTGGTTGCTAGAGGTTTTAAGGACAAAGCGCTCAATGTACGAGCTAATTCATTGTCCTTCACTCTCCTATTTGCCTTCATCCCTATGACTGCATTGGTTTTTGCCATTGGACGTGGTTTTGGTTTTGAAGAGACCATCAAGGAGCAATTATCTATCAGTTTTCTAGTTGAAGCCAATGTCATTCCTACCATCATGGAACTTGTTGAGCGTTACTTAGAGACGGCTCGAGACGGATTATTCCTAGGTATAGGTTTGATCATCTTGATATGGTCTGTATACGCATTCTTCAATATGTTGGAACTATCATTCAATAGTATCTGGAATGTCAAACAGACTCGTTCAATCGGTCGCCGACTGACCAACTACATTATGGTACTCTTGCTAGTACCTGTACTCATGGTACTGACATCTGGTATCTCCATCGTACTGAACTCCACCACAATCTTTGCTCCCATACTACTGCGTTGGATACCATGGGTAGCATCCACAGCCGTTTTCACATGGATATACATCGCTATTCCTAACACCAAAGTATCATTGAGTTCTGCCATCATCCCGGGTATACTAGTAGGTATACTATTCCAACTTGTACAACGTCTGGGCGTATACTTGGTTGTGCTTTTTACACGCATGAGCGTGGTATATGGTGCGTTCTCAGCTATTCCATTGGTACTAATATGGCTGCATATTACATGCTGGTTGTTGCTCATAGGTTCAGAACTAGCATTCGCTATTCAGAACAACGAGATGTTCGCCTACGAACGCGACCTAAACATGATGTCACGACGCTACAAGGACTACGTCATGTTATACCTACTATCTGTTATCATCAAACGATTTGAGCAAGGAGAAACACCAGAAACAATGCAACAAATGGCTTCTAAGAACCAATTGCCTACTCGTCTGGTAGGACAACTATTATCTCGTCTTGAAGAAACCAATATCATCCATCGTGTGCATATCGACCAAGAGGAAGATCCAGCTTTTGTACCTGCATTAGATACTAAGCTCATCACTGTAGAGATGGTTATAGGTCGTATTTCTGCTCAAGGTACTGAAGAGTTCTTGCAACACACACCTGCAGAGATGCAAGAATTCTGGCAACGTTATCAACAAATGATAGCTGCCAACCATTCGGATGATATTCTCGTTAGTGAATTAGCCTAAGGGGAAGGCTATTAGCCTTGACCTTGTGATTTATAGGACATAGCACCTTGTTGGGGGTTATGTCCTATTGCTTTCATTTGGCGGACAAATAGTTGCTTACCGCAGCGCACATACAAATATTGTCCACTAAACGCCAAAGCATCTACACGACCCGCAGGCAATGACAATATTGCACGCACACGACCATTGTGGTCGGCTACTTGTACGCCCATAGCCGTTGCTACATAGAGATTACCTTGGGTATCAAAAGCCATATTACCAGCAGTAGCTAGTGTACCATTGCTCAGATCATGTAGGAAATAGAATGGCTCGCTATAGAGCATCTTGCCATCCTGAGTCATGATCGTGGATATAAGGTGGTGTGTTTCTGACTGAACGGTAACACAGAAGCGATAATCCGGAGCAACTGCCAACGAACGCACACCTTCTGAGAGGACAGAGACCTTAGAGGTACTTTTAACTGCAGAATGACATAGAGCCACATACTTTCCTCCTGCCAGTTTCTGAACTGCTTGACACTGACGCAAGCCATCTGCCACTTTTACACCATTCTTATATAGCGCATTAGCACGCATCGTCAGTCCTTCCCCCATAAGTCGCTCACCAGCTTTGAGTGTGCAGAGACGCTGGGTCGTACCCTGCGCATCCATTTGATATACCTCTTGACCTGAGGCAAAAACAATATTTCCATTCGCAGCAGCATAGATATCTCCATCAATAGGAAGTGAGACAGGTATTGAGATCCAATCATGACTCACGTCCAGTATCTGCTGGAGCATACCATTGTTGGATACACCCTTGTTGACACGAGCTGGATATCCCTTCCACAACCAACGCATAGCATCTGGAAAAGCAATGGTTCCATATTTGATACTATGATTGCCACGGTCCCATTTATGGAACACCTCATAACCTGCAAAGTTAAACGCAGATTCCATCAGCAGGTTATGCTCGAACCACTCGCCAAATATAGGATTCCACACATCATACCAACCGTCTTGCATATAGATACGAAGTGGTTTAGGTTCTGTCTTGCGTACGATAGAAGAATACTCATGACCACCTCGCATGGATACAAAAGTACCTACGGTAGTATAAACACGACTAAACAAATCTGGTCTTGTCCACGCCGCAGTAAAAGCGGCTATACCACCACTACTTGCGCCTGTTATAGCACGATCATTCGCATCCGAAGATAGTACAATCGAACGACCATCTGCTGTCTTATGTGCACAAACCTGTGGCAGAACCTCTTGCTCAATAAACAACGCCCATGTATCATCTGTAGAATCAAACTCCTTGCAACGATTATAGCGAACAACCTGCCTATTTTCATCGTACACCACACCTGGATTGATAAACACACCTATCGTCACAGGCATCTCACCTGAGGCAATGAGATTATCCATCACAGTAGTAGCATCGTATAGTATACCATCCATGCAGACAAGCAAACATGCTGGAGCTGTATCACGATATTGCTGAGGTACATAGATCAGTATCTCACGCTCAGTACCTGGATAAAACACGGATTCTGTCATCGTGAAACGAATCACTTCACCGCGTTTATCTTCTGCCACTTTGATAGTAGCGGGATCATAAGGTGCCGCAACATTATATGCTTGCTGCGCAAACAATGTGCATGTAAAGAATAATGCACATAACCATCCGAAGTGTTTCATGGGTATAGAGATAAGAATGGATTATTTCTTTTTCTTCTTGGCAGGGCGATCAGCTGCAGCCATTGGACGTTGAGAGAGCTTCTCCATGGTCTCGTCAAAGGACTCAAAATCACAATTCAGTTTACCATGTGATAGTGCAGAGATATCCTCCTTCAATCGTTCCACACCAGATTCGAGTTCTCTATTCCAGGTAGCGTTTTTCTGACGCATGCATTGTGCAATGTACACAATCATTGCTTGCTGCTTATCTTGATCTTGTTCCTCAACGGCTAGTAGTATCATATCTTGTATAATACGACCATAATTGCGCATACGCACAGAAGTAGTTTTTCGTAAACCTTGCATCATATATAACAGATATCCAGTGTTTTATTTGGTTTTGATCAAGTATATCATAGTAGGATAGTGGTCGGCATATCCATTCTGCCAAACGCCACTCTTGACTGTACGCAGAGGAGTACCTTTGTCCTTGCCCTCTTGTACGGTTAGGAAAGGTTTATTAAAAATCTGGGACTTCCAGTATACCCACTTACCTTCTTCTAGTTTAGCATTCATCAGTGGTTCAGAGATAAAGATCTGATCAAACAAGTTCCAACTGCCTTGATATGCAAGGCTACCTATACCACGATCCAGTTTTTGCCACATGGTATTAAAGAATCCTTGTTCGCCTACCTCTTTACGTGTTTTCTTAGCCCCCATCACAACCGCACAACTATGATTGAACGGATCGTCATTCAAGTCACCCATAACAATGATCTTAGCACGTGGCTCTTTGAGATAAATGCTGTCGCACACTTGCTTGCAGAGCATTGCCGCTGTATCACGTGTGGCACGACTACTCTCCTCACCACCATAACGGCTAGGCCAGTGGTTTACACTAATATGGATTTTATCACGAACGATCTTACGCTCGTCATCCAATATATAGCCTGAGATCCACAACTGAAGACGACTTCTTACCACGCCACCATCGGCATAATGCGCATTCAGCTCGTAACCCTTGACTGATACAGGTTTGAACATAGCTGGATTATACAGAAAACCTACATCTACACCACGGCGATCAGGACCTTCCAACAAGATTGGCTCATAGGTACGATTATGCTTCTCCTTGAGTACTTTGCACAAATCATACAAACATCCTATGTTCTCAACCTCAGACACCCCCACACATGCCGCACCACGAGGGTCCTCATCTGTACCCAATTGTGAAATCGCATATGCCATCTTCTCCAACTTCTGCTCATATTTGAAGCTAGTCCACTTCATACCACCATCAGGCAAGTATTCATAGTCGTTCTTACCCTCATCATGAATAGTATCAAAGAGGTTCTCTAAGTTATAAAATGCAACACATCTAACTTGCATTTCTTGTTTTGCTGCATACGCAAAGACTGTGGTGATGGCGAAGATAGACGCCAAGAAGAATTTTAAAAAGGAGCGTTTCATGATTTTTTTATTAATTATGATGCAAAATTACTACTTTTTTTTGGATTGTCCAAAACTTTTTTGTAATTTTGCTGCGATTTGATGAATAATCAAACAAAATCACTTATTAAATAATCAATTTAAATCACACACTATGTCATCTGTAAACAAAGTTATTTTGGTTGGCAACGTAGGAGCAGACCCTGAGGTTAGATATCTTGAGCGCGGAACAGCTATTGCCAATTTCAATCTAGCGACTACTGAACGTGGCTACACCATGCAGAACGGCACACAAGTGCCAGACCGCACAGAATGGCATCCTATCGTGCTATGGCGCAATCTTGCAGAGTGGGCAGAGAAATATGTGCGTAAGGGCATGAAGTTGTATGTAGAAGGAAAACTGCAAACACGCACATGGGAGAAGGATGGTCAGGTTCGTCGCAAGACAGAAATCATTGCAGAAAACATCCAAGTACTTTATCGTCCTAACGAATATCGTACGACATTGGGTAACGAGGAAGGGGTAGACACCGTATCTGACAACACACCTATCCCAACACTTGAGATGGAAGATATCTTCTAGTCTACAATCTAAGGATGAATACAAGAAAAAGCGCCTATATGTGGGCGCTTTTTCTTATTAGATATTCTTTCGTATCTCTTCTAGTTGAAGACGTATCTTACGCAGTAACTCCGTTGCACGATGACGAGCATCCGTCTTTTTGGCATCATGACTCAGCTCCTTTTTGATAGCCTCAATGCGTGTAATCTGCAAATCGTCGCGTATAAACTTAATCTGCTTGATAAGCTCAATATCTCGCTCCGTATAGAAACGTTTACCTTTTTCGTTCTTATACGGGTTAAGCGATGGAAACTGCTCTTCCCAGTAACGCAAGGTGGAAACAGGGAGGTCAGTCATTTTACTTACATCTGATATGGAATAATATACTTTCACTGCTTAGATAGTTATATTACATGACTAAAATTTTGAGTGTCTTTCCCGCACGAATAAAATCAGATGTCAGTCCATTCCATGCCTTCAGCTGCTTGACTGAAACGCGGAACTTAGCAGCAATACCACCAAGCGTATCACCATCTTTGATCTTATAATAGGTCACTCCGTTAACGGCATATGCTCCATCCACCGTCGTCTTCTGCAATAATTCGATTTCAGTTCGACGATTATTGACCAATTCATCGGCACGATAGCTGACAATAGAATCTTGATTGAGAATAAAATCTCCCGTCTTATCCAAAGGCAAACATAGCGCATAATCCTTAGAACCTGGCAAAATATCTTGGGTATATTGTGGATTAAGTTGACGCAACAACTCTATCGGCACATCGATATACTCAGATATCTGTTTCAAGTGGATACGCTGATTTATTCTGATTGTATCAGTAGGCATTCCCTCTGTGATGGACACCGATTCTAGTTCCGGGAACAAGATGGAGTCTGCAGGCACTGTGTCTACATAGAAAAGTGGTTCTTTCTTATCGGTTATACCATGACAAAAAGCAAAATTCATAGAGTATACAGCGGCTATATATAGCGGTAAGTAGACTCTTGTTTCTTGAGGCAAGAACGGATAGATACTCCAAAAATCGCGCTTACCATCCGCTCTATATATGGCTTTATTGACATTGCCTGGTCCACAGTTGTAAGCTGCAATAACCAGATTCCAATCCTCAAAAATTTTGTACAAGGCCATCATAAATTTAGCCGCAGCATGGGTTGATTTGATCGGATCACGTCTCTCATCAACGAGCGAATTGATTTCCAATCCATATTTTTTGCCCGTCGCTGGCATGAATTGCCACAAGCCCACTGCACCCATGTGCGAGCGAGCATTAGGATTGAGTCCTGATTCTATAATAGGCAAATAGGCCAACTCATAAGGCAGATCATACTGCGCAAAAACATCCATGAACAACGGCATGTAGTATTTTTGCTTTCTCAACAAATCTGCTACTTGCTTTGGACTATGTTGTAGATAGCGCAAAATATAACGTCTCACTACCGGATTGTATGGTAGTTCTACGATATAAGGCAACTGCTGCAAACGCATGATAAAAACTGAGTCTGGCGTATCCTGCGCTCGTGTCACAGGCACTTCAAACGACGGAGCAATCGTCATGCTAGTAAACTCTACCGTATTATCTGTCGCAGCTTGCACTGTATCTGCACATGCTATTGGCGATAAAATGGTCAGTAATATGAATAATAGTAATTTCATACATAATAAGTTTAGAACGCTAGTGCCAATTTGATCTCAGCACTACGCTGTTGTTGCATAGGATCGTAGTACACCTGCGGATTGACATTTAGCGACAGATCCGAAGATATATCAAAATCATAAAGTTGTGCATCGACATATGCATCTATCAGTGTCAAAGCATATACCACAATCGAAGCTGCTATAGACAAGTCACGATAGCGGCGTGTTGTGTTTTGCCACTCATACAGACGTTTCGAATAGGCTGATGCACCACCCATCCGCTGAATGGTATATCCTTCAGGCAGAATGGCTATATAGGGTTTATCCGGACTGTCCGAAACGGCCGCATTTTGGATATCATAGTATATGGAACGATAGGCCTCCTTGTATGACACATACTGATTGTTGGTATACATCATCGCATAAGCACATCCCATCAGTCCTCCGTAGACAATCGGTAGCTTCCAATAGCTACGGTTGTAGATTTGTCCCATTCCAGGAAATATTGTCCCCAACCAAACCGCTTTCATGGGGTCTGGTTTCCAAAACATTTGTTCTATTTGTTTATGACTCAGTGTATCCGCAGACGCATACCTCACCGAATCAGCTGCAACAATATGCGTGTTGCATAGCCAACATAGGACAAACAATAGCAATATGTTCCTTACTGGATGTATCAAGATAGAAGTTGGATCAGTTCATTTAATTCTTCCTCGTTGCTAAACGATATCGAAATCTGCTTAGCGCCGATCTTTACTTTTCGACCTAATTTCTTCTCTAACAACGATTGTTGTTTTTGATATGGATTAGTAGAGGTAGTAGCCTTGGCAGGAGCTTTAGATGTGGTCACCAACTCCTCTACCTTTCTTACAGAAAGACCATTGCTCAATATCTTCTTGTAGATATCTAATTGTTGCTCTGGTGAAGGACATCCTAATATAGCTCTAGCGTGTCCCATCTCTATCTTTCTCTCCTTGATTCCGATTTGTATTTCTGCAGGCAACTTCAACAATCGCAGATAGTTGGCCACAGTAGCACGCTTCTTACCCACTTTATCAGCCATTTTCTCTTGAGTAAGCTGATGATCATCCATCAGTTTTTGATAAGCCAGAGCTATCTCTATCGCATTAAGATCCTCACGTTGGATATTCTCAATGAGCGCCCACTCCATCACTTGCTCATCCTTGGCTGTTCTTACATATGCAGGTATAGTTTCCAACCCTGCCATCTTAGAGGCACGATAACGTCTCTCACCGGCAATAATCATGTAATTATTGTTTGAGTTCTTGCGCAGTGTAATAGGCGAAATCACACCATGCTCTTTAATGGAAACAGCCAATTCCTCCAATGCTTCTTGATCAAAAACATGTCGAGGTTGATCTGGATTAGCATATATATAGCGCAAAGGGATCTCGCTGATAGACGATGATCCTGCCGTAGATACATGAGTAGTATCAATTAGGGCATCTAAGCCTCTTCCTAGTCCTAGTGATTTTTTCATGCTTTATTTCTTCTAATTAGTTCTCGTGCGAGATTAATATAATTCTTTGCTCCTTTACTGTTCTTGTCGTATTGTATTACGGACAAACCATGACTAGGAGCTTCGCTCAGTCGCACGTTACGAGCGATAACAGTATTAAACACCAAGTCACCAAAGTGACGACGAACCTCATCATGTACCTGTGCAGACAATCTCAAACGAGCATCGTACATGGTGAGCAAGAAACCCTCGATGCGTAATGCTGGATTAAGATTAGACTTGATGATCTTGATTGTATTCAGCAATTTCGCAATACCCTCTAGTGCAAAGAACTCGCATTGTACAGGAATAATGATACTATCACTAGCTGTCAGCGCATTGATAGTGATCAATCCTAGCGATGGAGAACAATCTATCAAGATATAGTCATAGAGATTACGAAGTGGCTTCAAGATTTGTTTCATCAGGTTCTCACGATTATCCTTATCCAACATCTCTATCTCAGCTCCTACGAGGTTGATATGCGAAGGGATGAGATCTAGATTAGGAACATCTGTATGCACAATAGCTGTCTGTGGATCTATATTTTCTATCAGGCACTCATAAATTGTGTGTTCGAGATCTTTAATCTCTATGCCCAAACCTGACGAAGTATTGGCTTGTGGATCAGCATCAATGAGCAGAACGTGTTTACCCTCTGCGGCCAATGCTGCTGCTAGGTTGATAGACGATGTCGTCTTACCGACACCTCCTTTTTGGTTAGCTAATGAAATAATTGTTGACATGTTATATTTTTTATGTTTATTACTTGTTTTTAAACTCCCATAGATAAGCTAGATTGACCGATAGACCCATCGGATTAGCCATTTTGAAATACTCCAACTGACCCACGTCAAAGGCACCTCCTAGGCTAAAAGCAAAACGTGCCTCCAACTGAAATACACCTGCTTTCCGACTGTGATAGTAGCATCCTAGTCCAGCAGCAGCGCCCCAGTCAAATGGATTGTCTATCGTCTTATGCTGCAACCCATCTAGCGATACTCCACTCTGGGCTGACAACGTATATTGATCCTTGAAACAATAGCCTATTTGTGGTCCAAAATTCAAAAATGGATGAAACCTCTTCTTACCAAAACCCAGATGCATCAAGAATGGTACTTGGATATAGTGCAATCTTCTTGTATAAAGTACGGGTGTTGATGTGGAGGTAGTGTATAGTTCTGACCAACCATTCTGCACATAGTTACACTCTATCTGCAATGCGCATACTCTATGTTCCGCGTAACGGAACACGAGGCCTCCATTACCCGAGAGAGGGGATTGCATGATATCCAACGTCTTGACCGATGGATTGAACAAGATCGTTGAAGCCTTCACACCACCATGTACGCCTAGAAACACCTCTGGTTTAGACAAACGTGTTTGCGCAACTAGGATATTAGCTACGAAGACCAATACAATGAATATGTACCTACGAGATGGCATCACTTACGTATCACGCTAATTTGTTGATTTTCATATCCAGCATGTGTACTAGATGGCTGATATTGGATAACAGACTGTGCTCCATTCCAAATTTCTTCAACCGAAGCATCTGACTCTGCCTGCAAAATAGCTATCAAATGCTTGGTCAAGTCATAACCCAGCAAGTCATATCTTGGATATTGAGCCAGAGGTTTGCTATCAAAATATCGTTGATATATCTGTTTGTACTCCATAGGAGAGGTCACCTGATCCTTGAAGATAGATGTATATATCTGAGGCAAGTCAACCTCATCTTGTTGCCATGAATATCTCGAATACAATCTTATCTTATAGTTCTTCATGCATTTTTGCAGATGAGGTATTAACAGATTTAGATTGGCATATTTTTCCGTATTGAAAATGATGATATTCTCTTTATCTGCCACCAAAGCATTACTCAACGAATCGGTCAAGATGTCACGTATTGTAGTTGTAGTCATTGGTACCTCATGCTTTGTGAGCGCCTCGTGCACTAACTTCACACTTGTAGGTACGGCCTCGCCTGTCCTAGGTTGTATCACAACACAGTTCACAGACTCTGCATGATCCGCCACGTATTGAGCAAAAACTTCCGCCTCAGTCTTACTGGATGGATTAAACTGCAACAAACGTGGATTTTTATACGTAGCATCCACATCCGAGAAGAATGGTATCATCATCCATGCTCCTTGTTCCTGCGCAATGGTTGATACTTGCGCTATCTGCTGACGATATGCAGGACCTATAATAGCATCTACAGCTGTCCACTTATCCGACGATATAACCGACTCTATCGTAGTCTGTTTACCCACATCATAGGTATGTATCTCCATATAAGTACCGGCATGTTGCGCTTCGTATATAGCTATCAGTGCGCCCAAATAGAAATCCACAAAACGCTCCATGTTAGCGGTTCGTTTAGCAGCTACTGCTTGTAGTGGCAACATGATTGCTAGACGAATCGTATCACGCTGAGTCGTATCTGGTAGTATTGAATCTTGATCCAACAACACCTCTGTTACCGCAGCTATTTTTGGCATTTCGGTCATAACGGGTACCTCAGGTGTATCAACCACTTGTGTGGAATATATCGGTAGCTCTATCACCTCAATGGTATCCACAGTCGTTGTATCCTCTACGACTGCAACAGTATCTGCTGTCACTTTCTCCATCTCTGTCTGCGCCACAGGTATCAATATCGTCGCACCATACTGTAGACCCGTCTTACGGAGTTTAGGATTGGCTTCCAATATCTGCTCTTGCGACACATTGAAATTTAAACTCAAACGATACAAACCTATACCCTTCTCTACCACATAGCGATAATATGGTTTACCATTGATTGTTTCAACGGGAAACGACAACGACTGTGCATTCATCGCCATCACACTGGTACACAATACCAAAATCAGAGTTCGTACGAATTTCATATCTTTATTTTTTTACGTATTTTCTATTTTTAACCACGACGATCACTCCGCCCAGGACAAACAGAATCAGCAGCGGAATCGCAATGCTAATGACCTGCGCTTGTATACGAGCATACTGCGCACGTTGGTCATTGAGCAGTCTCAGTGTTACTTCTTTTTGTCGCAATTGCAACCATCCCTCATCGTCTGTCAGATACAACACCGCATTGAGCATAAAGTCTCTATTGCCATATTGTGTTTGTGAGTAACGATCATAGCCCAACGGAAGAGCCTGATTCTGTTGCCAATCGTTGCGCGCAATACTACCTGCTGCCACTACAATCTGGCGTGTAGGCGAACTTTTCTTGATAACTGGAGTAGTGTTCTGTATCTCTTCTGGTGCTCCCAAATGGGCGTACAACGAACTAAACTCGCCTTCCAAACTGACTGCAACAGGGATATATGCATATCTATACGACTGTTCATCATCTACTCCTAGTCCCAGATTGATCTCAGCAGGCACACCTGTTATCTTACTTGCAGAAGACGTAGCCAACAGTACTTCCTTGCGTATTCCATCTTCTCCTCCCACCGTCTCTACTGCACTAACCATCGTTGCGGATAGTTGTGCCACGTTGCGCGTTATTGGCGACTGTTGCGATGTCAGTAGCAACGGCGAGTATGTCCATGGAATAGGTTGCCAGTTCGGTTGTTGACTATTCGTAGACACATCTACAGGAACCAACTGACACTGCAAGTCCTGCACTAGACCATGATTGATTCTCACACCATATCTGAACAACATATCACTGATATGCAGATCCAATGCCACAATAGGTGTAAATCCTTGCGTCGTCAGATAGTCCGAGGAGAACTGCACACCATTGACCAACCACAAGACTCGTCCACCTTGCATGATGTATTGATCTATGATATACTTATCCGACTCCGAGAATGGCAATTGCGGATCTGCTATAATAACCGCAGCATAATCATCCAATATGCCCACCTCTTGACCTAAGACACCTCTATCCACTTGATAGTATCGTGCCAGTTGATGCGTCAGGTCATATACGTCTCTCTCTGTCAACTCGCCATGCCCTTCTAGGAATGCCACTTTCTCCACCTTAGTCTGTACAAGGCTTCTAATGGCCTCCACCATGCCATACTCAAGACTCTCAACGCTACGATTCAGGTTCTCCTCACCGCTCAAACCTCGTTGATTATGCAGCAGATTAACCAATCGTTTATTCCCTTTGTACTCCACAATGGCGTATGGGTATACCGTCGTTTGCGCCATCTGTCCCTTGTGAGTCCGTTCATGGATCACTATTGGATCTAGACCTTGCTGCATAGACGATGATAAAGGACGCGATTGGATCTTGTGATCCACATACACCGAAAACTCATCTACCAATTCACTCGCAGCGTGTTTCAGACGAGTAAAACCGGGATTCAACTCTCCTTCGAGCAGAATTGTTATAGTCAATGTATCGTCTAATTGCCCTAGCAGTTGCTTTGTCGGAGCAGATATCGTGTAGCGTTTATCGTCAGTCATATCCCAACGACACACCACACGATACACCAGTATGTTGACCAGTACCAGTGCTATCAAAATTGATATACCAACTCTAGCTTTCACAATTGCATTACTCGTTGCTTGTAGACACCTCAAGGATCTTATTCCACACCTCTTCGTTTCTTACAACAGGATACTTTGTGCGCAAGTATTCTACCCATTGTTTTTCCAAATAGTCTTGATAATCGGTAGTCACTCTACCACGATCATCGGTGTACACTTGAGGTGCTTTGATTACCTTACCCAACACCATCACTATTGGATATTCTTCGGTAGGCTCATACTCTGCTCCCTTAACCTTAAATCCGTACTTATCCACCGCAGCATTAGCACCTTGCTTCCACAATCCGCGCTCCACACGTACATACAATGTACTGTCCACATTCACGCGTTGATTCAAATAGCTCAACACAGAGTCTGGATTAGCTGTCTTAATGATTTGCTTAGCGCTCTTAGCTGCAACCTCATTCTTAGCATAGATCACACATCCCTTGAACTGAGGAGCATCCCATGTATATTGTTTCTTGTTTGCCTCAAAGAATGCCTGCAAACCCTCTACATCTTGATTGGCCTTATCCCATACCTCACGCAAAGACACATCAAACAGCAAGATACCATCGTGATACTCGTTTACCAAATTGCGCAACTCTGGATACTTCTCCTCCAAATGTGCATCGGCATATGCAATCACTTCTTTTTCAGGCATGGTATCTGGCAGGTTATACTCTGCACGAGTTTTGTTGATAAAACTTTGTTGAGCTATTTGCATACGTTGATCGCGTTGCACTTGTCCTTTCAGTTTAGCACGCATGCTATCCAATGGCTGAATACCTCGCTTGTCATAGACCTTGATGACATGCACACCGTATTGGGATTGAACTGGCTTGCTCACCTCACCCACTTCTAGTGCAAAAGCAGCATCCTCAAACTGGCGAACCATCACACCACGACCAAACCAGCCCAGATCACCACCACGAACAGCCGAACCCTTATCCTCCGAATTAGCCATAGCCAACTCAGCAAAATCAGTCGCCTCATCTATTGCTAATCTGTAGATGCTATCCATTTGCAACTGAGCTTGCAACAGACGTTCGATCTTTCCAGCAGGAGTCATCTTCATGATATGTGCTGCATGCACCTCCTCATAGTCAGACTCATCCAACACCTTGGCGATATGGAAACCATATGGAGATCTGAACACTTCTGTTACACCTCCGACTGGAGTATTGTAGACCGCATCCTCAAATACGTACACATATCGGAATGGTTGGATCCAACCGAGCTCGCCACGATTCTTCTTAGCAGCAGGCTCCTCGGACACTTCCGCAGATACATCTCCAAAATCCTCTACCACACCATCACGACCTACAGTCACACGCAAACGTGCATCCTCTATACGCTCCAAGGCTGCTGCCACAGTAGCAGAGTCGGCATTTTGTGGACATTGCACCACAATATGAGCCGCACGACGTGGTTTAGCAATACGATTATAACTCAACACGATTAGACTATCCAGCGCCTTTGTGTCTTGGAGATATTTAGGAGTAGCTTGCGCACGATAACCGCTCAACTCTTTTTTGAAAGCCGCAGTTGTATCCACGCCTTGTGCCTCTGCCTCAGCCACTTTGAGTTTGAAATTCACAAACAAGTCCCAATATTCTTCCATAGACTTCTTTTCTACACTGGTCTCTTGATTGTTCTTTTGATAGATATACATAAATTCAAACACCATCACTGGTTTACCATTCACATACATCAGCACTTCATCCTCGTGTGCAAAGAGGCATACACTCGCGCACAAAAACAATGCGCTCATTAATAACTTCTTCATTGGTTTTTTTGTTGTATTTTTTGTTTATATTTTCGCAAAGTCAGTCTATTTATTGAAAATAGCGCGCAAAGTTACAAAAAAATTTTGAAATACACAAAAAAAGTAGTACTTTTGCACGATTTTAACAAATTACTGCGTGACTATGACTATACATTCGCTCATCCAATCTGCTAAAAACATTGTTCTTCTCACACACACTTCACCCGACGGTGACGCCATGGGAAGTAGCCTAGCTATGTACCATTTTTTAATCGCTATTGACAAGAACGCCACTGCCATTATCCCCAATGCATACCCCGATTTTCTAGCTTGGATGCCTGCAGCTGCTTCATGCCTACAATACGACACCCAGCGTGCACTCTCTGACCAAGCCATGGAGCATGCTGATCTGATAATTTGCCTTGATTTCAACGATGCAAAACGTATTGGCGCATTAGGTGATAAGATGCTCTCCTTATCCTGTCCTAAGATACTCATAGACCATCATTTGCACCCTTCTGATTTCCCGACTATCTCACTCTCACAACCCGAAGCTTCTGCCACTTGCGAACTGGTCTACCAAGTCCTATTTCAAGACACAGAGTCACCACTAGTCATCGCACCTGAGCAATACAATCTACTCCCTATCGCCGAATGCTTATACACAGGCATAATGACCGATACGGGCAACTTCTCCTACAACTCCAACCGCCCACTTCTCTATGAGATGGTGGCACGACTCATCACCATGGGTATCGACAAAGACGCCATCTACAATGCTGTCTTCAACCAATACTCTGTAGAACGCATGAGACTCGTCGGCTATTGTCTAGACAAAAAGATGCGCATTTTCCCCGAGCATCACACATCCCTCATCTACCTTAGCCGCAAAGAGTTGTATCGATTTAACTTTCAGTCGGGCGATGCAGAAGGCATCGTCAATATGCCACTCCAGAGCAAGGATATACATTACTCTGTTTTTATGCGCGAAGACAAGGCTACTCCCGATGAAATCGCAAGAAATGGAGGTATAAAGACCAAAATCAAACTATCTTTCCGTAGCCAAGGAGATAGACCTGTCAATATCTTTGCCAAGGAAATTTTTAATGGTGGCGGACATGCCAACGCATCTGGAGGCGAATACTACGGACCGCTTCAAGAAGCAGTACAATTGTTCCTAGACAACTATAGCCGCTATTTTTCGTAAGTATCCACCTTGTATAGGTGATACACTTCGTTAAATATAGTTATGGGGCGGTCATAACCGAACCCTAATTGTTGATACAACATTTTTGCGGGGTTAAGTGGTTCTACTGCTAGTGTCACTGCAGCTATCCCAAGTTCTTTTGCCCGTTTCTTGGCTTCCCCTAACAAGGCGGTTCCTATGCCACGATGTCTATATACGGGAAAGACCGTCAGACTATCCACGTAAAACTCCCCCTCTTGGGCTTCATCCTCCATGTCGTCCCAACCTATACCAAATGCCTCATCAAACAGGGACTTCAATTGTGGATACATTCGCTCTCGCTGAACACGATAGTTTTTACCATCTACGGCTATCATTATTCCAGCCACTTCATGGTCTACTTCTACGACCAACGTGTTGGTATAACTATAATGAGTATCCACCTGCGCGCACACGCCAGTCAGTATATCCAACCATCTTTGGTGAAAAGTTGGGTCTTTATCTAGATCCGTATCCACCAACAAGAAGGCTTGATATATTCCCTCGGCTATGTATGCTGCATCTGTTATTTGTGCTTGACGAATAGTGTACATTTGTTATCCTAATTGGTTGTGCAAAAGTACTGTTTTTTTCTTATTTCCACAAATTATCTTCAAAAAAAACAAAATTATCTTGCATATGTGCAATATTTGTAGTAATTTTGCACCCGCATTCAGTTTTAGGGAAGCAAGTGTGACTCTTGCACAGACCCGCTGCTGTGATTCGCAATCCGATGTTCATTATCTCTAAGGTCACTGTCTTTTACTAGATGGGAAGGCCGAACAAAGGAGCGATAAGTCAGAAGACCTGCTGCATGCTTAAGTTGAACACTCTCGTGGTATAGAGTCAAACAACATGCGTAAGATTGTATCCATATGGTTTTTCACACTATTGTGTGTAGTGGCATCGGCTCAGATCAGTGCTGCCGATTCGTTGTATCTAGACTCCATTTATCGTCACTTGGAGCTGGATGAGTATACTGTAACTGCTCGTGTCAAGGAGAAAGACATCATTATTCCTCAGACACTAAGTGGTCTCCAACTCAAGCAGATGAATGCACTCAGCGTGGCGGATGCCATCCGCTATTTCTCGGGTGTGCAGATCAAAGACTACGGAGGTGTAGGCGGCATCAAGACAGTTAATATTCGTTCTATGGGTACCAACCACATGGGCGTATACTACAACGGCATACAACTTGGTAACGCACAGAACGGACAGATCGACCTAGGCAAATACTCCCTCGAAAACATTGAGGAGATTCAGCTCTATAATGGTCAGAAGTCCGATATCTGGCAATCGGCTCGTGAGTTTGGTGCTGCTGGTAGTATCTATCTTACCACTCGCCGTCCTCGTTTTGAGGAAGGCAAAGCCTATAACATCAAAGGTCAAATGCGTGCTGGCAGTTTCGACCTGATCAATCCAAGCTTCTTGCTAGATGTCAAACTCAGCGAGACAATGTCCTTTACCACCAATGCAGAATTGGTTTCTTCCAGTGGCAAATACCCATTCCGTTACCGCCGAGTAACACCATCTGGCGAACTAGCATACGATACCACCGCTATCCGTCAAAATGGCGACATCAATGCTATTCGAGTAGAAGCAGCACTCAATCACTATTACAGCAACACAGGATTCTGGAAACTCCAACTATACCACTACAATTCCGAGCGCGGCGTGCCTGGCGCTATTGTCAATAATGTTTGGCGTAACGGCGAGCGTCTTTGGGATCGCAACTCATTCTTACAAGCTACCTGGCAGGACGAGTTGCTCCAACGCTGGTCCTTGCGTTTCAATGCCAAGTATGCCAATGACTATACGCGCTATATCAACAACGACGACAAACTTATTCATGTAGAGAACCAATACCTCCAGCAAGAGTTCTACTTCACCATGGCTCATAAGGTTAGCATCTTTGACTGGTGGGATGTTAGTGCTGCCTATGACATGCAGTACAATGCACTCAGCATGTACATGACTGCCCATCGTTTTACACATTGGCTCAGTTTGGCTACTGCACTCAACATTAAGAATTACTTGCGCATACAGGCTAGCGCATTGGGCACCTTCGTCAACGACACCAGAGCAACCGATAGCCACAAAGTGGCGTCCGATAGTCCACAAGGTGGACGTCCTATGACCACTAAATTTACCCCAGCCGTTTTCCTTTCCTATCGTCCATCACAAATAGTGGACTTGCGCTTTAATGCTTTCTACAAACAGAGTTATCGTTACCCTACCTTCAACGATCTCTATTATACAGACATGGGCAATGCCTATCTTAAACCTGAATTAGCTAAACAGCATAGTGCAGGAGTGAGTTTTGCGCAACCTTTCCGCATCAACAATCTGCGTGGTTCGGAGTTCAGACTCAATGCCGACTACTACTACAACCGCATTTCTGACAAGATCATCGCTTACCCTAAGGGGCAACAGTTCCGTTGGACGATGCTCAACCTAGGATTGGT
Source organism: Paludibacteraceae bacterium (assembly GCA_045613525.1). Lineage (GTDB taxonomy): Bacteria > Bacteroidota > Bacteroidia > Bacteroidales > Paludibacteraceae > Colicola. The sequence goes on along the minus strand of JAZLBE010000095.1, from coordinate 3,966 downwards.
TAAGATCAATGGCATTGACATCAATACCCACTTACATTTCGTTCTACCTCAGGATTTCTATCTCACTGCCAAACTTCAATACACCTATCAGACGGCTATTGATGTCACCGATCCAGCTGACAACTACTACGGTCACCAGATCCCTTACATACCGTGGCATTCAGGTAGTGCAGTAGGTATGTTGGGCTGGAGCAATGACTGGATGCGATACCATCTCAATTATAGTTTCATCTACGTCGGCGAGCGCTACAACCAACAAGAGAATATCATCTACAACTACACCCAACCTTGGTATACACACGACCTTTCCGTAGTCGGAGAATGGGATATTTATAAGAGGCGAGAGGCGAAAGGTAAGAAACTATTCACGCTCCGCGCTGCACTGGATGTCAACAATCTCCTCTCGCAAGACTACGACGTTATTCTCAATTACCCAATGCCAAAACGCAACTACAAATGTACCATAAGTATAACATATTGATTTGGGCTATTGGCTATTGGCTATTGGCTATTGGTTTGACCAGCTGTCGTGGGGATGAGATTATTTTCCCATCCGAATACGAGGTTCTTCCCATTTCATCGCGTGCAGAGTCTAGTTTTGCACCCGACGAACCTATCGGCATGTACCTGCTTAACGAGGGCAATATGGGTAGCAACAAAGCTAGTATTGACTATGTAGATTTCTGCAACGGAGTATACATACGCAACATCTACGGCGAGCGCAATCCACACGTCATCAAGGAGCTGGGTGATGTGGGCAACGATATCCAGGTCTATGGCAACCGCCTCTATGCGGTCATCAATTGCTCCCACAAGGTCGAAGTCATGGATTTGCGCACATGTCGCCGCATTGGTCAAGTGGATATACCTAACTGCCGTTACATCCGCTTCAAGGACGACAAGGCGTATGTCAGTTCCTATGTAGGTCCTATCACCATTGACCCTAATGCACAGCTAGGTGCTATCTTTGAGGTTGATACAGCTACACTGCAAATCACACGCGAAGTTACTGTAGGGTATCAACCCGATGAATTCGAGATAATTGACAACTTTTTGTATGTAGCCAACTCTGGCGGATATCGCGGACCCGACTACGACTCCACCATCTCTGTGGTTGAACTGGATGGTTTACGCCAAGTCAAGAAACTACCGGTCTGCCTCAACCCCCACCGTGTACGACGCGACCAATATAATCAACTATGGATTACCTCGCGTGGCAATTATAAGGATGTCTCTTCCCGACTCACTTGCCTCGCGCCTAATAGTCTCATAGCCTCTTTCCCTGATTGTCCTGCCGTATCCGAAATGGTCATTCATGGCGACAGTATGTATTTCTATGGTGTCAATTGGAGCGACCAGGCACAGAGCAATCAAATCAGCTATGGTATATTCAATGTCCGTACCCATGAGCTAGTCACAGACCATTTCATCACCGATGGAACCGACAAAAATATTAAGATTCCGTATGGTATATTAGTTAACCCTTATAATGGAGATATTTATGTTACAGATGCTAAGAACTATGTGTCGAGCGGTACACTATTTTGCTACTCGCCACAAGGTCAACTGCGTTGGAGTGTACGCACGGGTGACATCCCTGCTCACATGTGCTTTGTCTATCGTTAGTTGCCAGCCTGACATACCGATGGTCAATCTTGGCATAGACAACACCTATGCCATTGATCGTATGCGTACGCTAGTCATCCATCCTGAGTTCCCAGGCGAACGCTATGAGTGGTACCTTACCTTATCACCCAATGGCCCATCATCCGATAGCCTCCTCGCCACAACTAGAGATCTCCTTTTCTGCCAAGCAGATACAGGAACCTACCATATTCGTTTCGATCTCTACTCTTCTAAATTACAGCATAGCTATCTACAGCCCGAAGGGCCATCTACAAGCGGAGCCGATCTTAAGCCTACTCTCTCCCACCACTTTGTGGTCAAGGTTTGGGAGGAGCAAGTAGCATATTCTCCATATATATCGCGTGTATTGGAGTATAATCCTGCACCTGGTCAGTTTGTCAACACCATGCCTATGTACGAGGAGGGCGACACCTACCAGACCATGTGTCAAAAGGCAGAAGCAGCCATTGCTGGTACCAAGCGTGGAACGATCTCGTTAGGTGCATGGGGCGGTTATGTCACTTTTGCGTTTGACCATTCGGTAGTCAATCTACCTAACCAGCGTGACTTTGTCATACATGGCAATGCCTTCCAATCAGCAGCTCACGCTGCGGGAGGAAGCAGCGAACCTGGCATTGTCATGGTCAGCATTGATCTGAACCAGAACGGTCTACCCGATGATGTCTTCTATCAGCTCCGGGGTAGCGAGTACGACCATCCTCAGACTATTCATCAGTATGCTGTAACCTACCATAGGACATCTACAGATATCCCTTGGACAGACAATCAGGGTCAGTCTGGCGCAGTGCATAAGAACACCTTTCACGCACAACCATACTATCCTCAGTGGATCAGCGACAGCACGCTCACGTTCTATGGTTCATGCTTGCCTAACAATGCAGAGGATTTGAGTGGTAATGGTTCGTACTTTCTATTGCATTTCTATGGTGACGGCTATGCTGATTGCAATCCCAACGATGGTCTACCTAGCGATAGTACAGCACGTTGCGGCATGGATATCGCATGGGCTGTTGACGCCAATGGTCAAGCGGTCAACCTGCCATGCATAGATTTTGTACGAGTATATACTGGCGTCAATCAAGAGTGTGGATGGATCGGCGAAACATCCACCGAGATCTCACACGCCTGCGATTTGCATGTTTTATAGAGGAAAGGGAAGAACGCATGGAATACAAAATTTGCCCTCGTTGCGGAACTCAGTTCCTCTGCCAGCCAGACAATCCTACCCAGTGTCAATGTGCAGGTATTGTGCTTAGTGACGCAAACCGCAGTTACATCGCAGAGCACTACCCTTCCCGTTGTCTTTGTGCCAAATGCCTAAAACAACTGGCTAAATAATACTCTACCAACAAGTCCGAATTTTCCCTATTGTCAGTTGAGTACGGCTAAAATTCAAACAAGTGCCGTCATACTATTAGATGTATCGCATAAATTAAACCAACTGATGGTAGTATAGAAACTGAAACATCCTTTAACTATGCGATAGAATCTATTATTTTTGAAAATTTTTCTCTTTTAATTTGCGTATACGAATTATTTGTCGTACCTTTGCAGTGCATTCAGTGAAGGGAAGCAGGTGAGATTCCTGCACAGTCCCGCTGCTGTGATTCGCAATCCGATATTCAAAATCTTGAAAGTCACTGGTTCTCAATAAACTGGGAAGGCTGAATATCAGGAGCGATAAGTCAGAAGACCTGCTGTATGCCATCAACCGCAAGGTTGATGAGTTGAACGCTCTCGGGGAATCGAGCCAACGACATGACAGACAGGTTTTCAATATTATCTATGGTACGCACATATGCGTATGCGCTTGGTTTCAATATCAGGCGTAATGCATTGTGTAATGTTGTTGATGGTCTGTGTATGGATAATTTCTCAAGAGTCAAAGAAAATTATCCACACACCCTGACCATCACCCTGCCATGTTGCTTCGTATTTGGGAAAATATGAAGTAGATGGTTGGGGATGTGTTGGATATAATCAATGAACAATTGAATTATTAACCAACATAAAAACAACAAACAGTATGAAAAAGACATTCTTTTGGGCGGCACTATGCCTGATGAATGTAGCCCTCACAGCACAAGAGGACTACGAGTTAAGAACCCTGACCTTTGAGGACACAGACTACCGAGGAACTGCAGCCAACGCTGCCACCTACTGGTTAGACCTCATACCCGCTACCGCATACGGAAACGGCAATGGTCATGACGCATGGAGCGACGAAGGCAACACTTTCCTTAGTTACACCCCATCACCTACAGCCTTGTTCCCTGGTTATGGCGGACACGCACTATCCAACTACGTAGGCAACGACCT
>JAZLBE010000094.1:0-5785 GCA_045613525.1 Paludibacteraceae bacterium | reverse complement strand
TTAGGCTATCGCAGAGGAGAATGGAATAAAGATGCCATCCTTCTTTGGGTATATGCTTCAGTTCTCATTGATGGTGTTGTTGCCAATATATGTGCTTGTACAGTTGATATTCTTGTAGTTAATAATTAATAGTTAATAGTATGCTTTTTGATCAAATTAGTGAAGACATCAAGCAAGCGATGCTTGCGAAAGATAAAGTAGCGTTGGATGCGCTGCGTGGTATTAAAAAAGAATTTTTGGAGGCTAAGACCGCCAAAGGTGCTGACGGCGTATTGCCAGATGAACGTGCTTTGCAGATTCTCCAAAAAATGGTGAAGCAACGCAAAGAGGCAGCGGAGATGTTCCGCGCCGCAAATCGTCCAGAGTTGGCAGAGGATGAGATGGCACAATGTGCGGTTATCGAGCGCTATTTGCCAGCGATGATGTCCGAAGAGGAACTCAAAGTGGTACTAGCCGATATTATCGCTCAAGTAGGTGCTGCTGGTCCACAAGATATGGGCAAGGTAATGGGCGTAGCAACCAAGCAATTGGCAGGCAAAGCGGAAGGCAAGACTATTAATATGGTGGTTCGTGCGTTGCTGGCGAAGTAACGGGTAGCGGTTATCGGTTATCGGTTATCGGGTATCGGTTATCGGTTATCGGTTATCGGTTATCGGTTATCGGGTAGCGAGGATGAAATTATCCTATACCATCCTACACCACTTTATACCATCCTATACCATTCTATACCATCCTATACAACTACAAGATATGAATAACAATAATCAAATACCAACTGCTTGGGAGAGGTTTAATATAGCCTTCTCAAAATCTGTGTTTGCTGGTGTATGCATTGGCATCGCTGGTTGGGGTTTCTTGGTGGATAAGACCTTGGGAATGTTCTTATTTATCTTTGGTCTAGCCACCGTAGTATCCTATGAGGCAAAGTTATATACTGGGATGTCGGGCTTCTGCAGAAATATGCGTGAAGTGGGCGAGTTGGTAGGAATAGTGTTGCCTGGTAATATCATAGGTTGCTTGATAGTTGCTCTAATAAGTTATTATACGAATACACCTATTCATCAGGCAGCTCAAACCGTATTAGATGCTCGCCTGGCTAGTGGACCATTGGCTTGTGGTGCTTTGGGTATAGGTTGTGGTATATTGATGACAAGTTCGGTGGCTTTTGCTAAACGAAGCAAGGATTTTGGTCATTGGGTACCACTTTTGTTTGCCGTACCATTGTTTATCCATTGCGGTTTCCCTCACTGTATAGCGGATGCCTTCTATTATCTGACAGCAGGCGATTATGTATTGAATCGTCCTGAAGTGTTGTGGTGCTATTTGATGACGGTAGTTGGTAACTTTGTGGGTTGCAATGTGCCTCGTATGCTGGTTTAATGTTTAGGGTTTAAAGTTTAAAGGCATGGAAATAAAAAAGAACCGAAGTTATTCGGTTCTTTTTATTTATGCTAAGATGATTAATTACTTATCATCGTGCGCATGCAATTGTTGTACATAGATTGCGTGCATCATTTTCTCACGCTTGATCTCTGATGGCTTGTTGAATTGTTGACGACGACGAAGCTCTTTTACAACACCTGTTTTGTCGAATTTGCGTTTGAATTTCTTAATCGCGCGCTCGATGTTCTCACCTTCTTTAACTGGAACTATGATCATTGCATACACCTCCTTTTCTTGGACTCTCCGGGCATTTAGCCTGTTCTGAGTTGTAGCGGTTGTTTAAGTCTTCCGCATGACCTTTTTATGGGTTAATAATAATTATCTTAAATAAAAGACCACTTAACGTTTGTTAAGCGGTCTTGGGTACCCAGAGCCGGGGTCGAACCGGCACAGGGGTGAACCTACTGGTGTTTGAGACCAGCGCGTCTACCGATTCCGCCATCTGGGCTTTTGATTACGTTTATTCCGAAATCGGCTGCAAAGGTACTGCTTTTTTTTGAATTGACCAAATATTTTTAGGAAAAAATGTATTTTTGTGAAAAAAATGTGGGAGTATGAGGATGTTTAAACCAAAATTAGAGTAAATTATCGCAAAATTATCAAAAATTTATTTTATCTCCTTGACCTAGTGGACAGAAATCATATTAATCTTAATTTCTTTGTCTCTGGTTTTATTACCACCGCTTCGTCAGAACTGGCTTACAACAAAGAACTCGCTTGGCTCGTTGAGGTTGACGCCGTGTTTATTCTCCCGTTCGCTTGATTCCTGCCATAGGAGTTATGTCAGGCGCTCACTATCGAAGATTATTAATCTTCTTCATCCTCTCCCCACAAACCCACAAGCTTTGTGGGGGCCCCCGGAGATTCTTTGGTGCTTAAAACACTACAAGCTACGATATTGCTCAATCTTACAAAATAAGTACAAGAATTAGAATCGATTATTTTAACTAAAATTAGAGTAATTTACTCCAAAATGTTTGTGTTTTAAAAGTGACGTTTTTTATGAAAAATACATCACACCTTTATAATCGTGCGTATGCGCGCGTGAATAATTTGTGTGTTTCATAGAAAAATATTAATTTTGCAGCGTATTTATAATGTGTAATGTGGCATTTTTCAAGGGTTGTCTTAAAAAATGACATGTTTTGCGAAAGAAGTGATAGGATAGTATTAATAACTGCTATCGAATCATTAAGAAATGATACTAAATATGGATTATTAGTCGCATAGGACTTCGGCAAAGCATCGTAATCTGTACGGAATAGTGCGTGAATAGTGCGTCAATTGTGCGTCAATTGTCCGTGAATAGTGCGTAGAAGATAAATTAAAGAATAATAAAATAGATGAGAGACTTTTTACGATATATATTTGTAGTGGCTGCTATGTTGATGGTGGTCGTTGGTGATGCGTGGGCGGAGTGGCCAAATTATGAAGGTACAACTTCGATTTCTACTGGTTATGTATTAATTGCTGATGATGAAGTTAAGAAGGGCCTGAATGATAGTGAGACTTATTTACTTTCTGGACCTGGTTCTGTGCTCTCTTTTAAAGCTAGAAAGGGTGGAACCACAACGGGACCGTTGCGAATAGATCAGTATATAGATGGTAATTGGGTAAATGACGTTATGTCTATAGGAAATGGTTCGTTGCATTCAAGAAACTTTTATGATTTTTCTTGTACATTGAATCCACGAGCAACAAAGGTTCGATTTTATAATGAAGGAACCTTAAATAAGGTTTTTAAAGAAGTAAGAGTGACTTTGGCAACTTATCTTGCTAAAACAGGTGTGACCTCGTGGACTGCTCCAGCCGCAATTGTTGGTACATCTGATGCAACTTGTGAACTAAAGGTTGATTGGAGTAATACATCTGCTTTAACTGGTAGTTTGTCTGGTGATGACGCATCGCAATTTTCTTTTTCTATAACAAATAACGCTTCTGCAGGAAAATATGGTACAGCTACCGTAGTTATTACTTATAGATACGATAAAGTGTCTCCTGCAAGTTCTCATAACGCTAAGCTTACCTTATCTAATGGTGAGGAAATAGTTCTTTCAGGTACTACGCTTCCTAAACAAACGGTATTTTCGTGGAACTTGGTGAATGAATACCTTGTTGGCGATGAAGGTGAGCTGATGTATAGTTATGAGTTAAAGGATGCATTAGGAGAAAACATTAAAGATCAACTACACAAATATGTGACTTTTAGCTCTACTAATGACAAAGTAGTAGCAATAGATAATGAAAAAGGTACCATTACTGCTGTAGGTGAAGGTACAACAACTATTACTGCAACTTTTAATGGTGAAGAAGGCTGGGAACCTTTTACTAAAACGTTAGAGATGACTATCAGTAAGCGTACCGCTAATTTTGCATGGACATTGAATGAACCTAGTTATCATGTGGATGATTATGCAGAATTAATAAATATATATACCCTGAAAGATAATGTGACAGGAGCAGATGTGTTGAGCGAGTTGCATAGTTTAATCTCGTTTGAGTCTGATGACTCAAATATAGTTAGTGTTAAGCAAAATTCTGAGGGGAAATGGGTGGTGTTTGCTGAAAATGCAGGTGAAGCCAAGGTAACTGCTAGATTTGGTGGAAACTATAAATGGAATGCATTTACTGCAGAATTACCTTTGACTATTATTAAATACACTCCTGAGTTTATATGGAAGGATCTATCTATTCATTATGACCGAACTATAAGCAATTATTTTACAACCACGAGTCCTAACGAATTGACTTATTCTTCTAGCAACGAGCAGGTGGCTATATTATCGCAAGCGTCTTCACAAGCCTTGAACCTAAAAACTTATAATACTGCTGGTTCAACTAAATTGATTGTATCACAAGCAGAAGACCGTAAATGGTATAGTAAAACAGAGGAGAGAACGATTACTCCGACAGATCCAAATGATCATGTGCCGTTTACAATCGATACAGATGCTAAGAGAGATATTTTTGTGTCGAACTATGAGGCTCCAGGGTATAGTTGGAATAATGGTATTCAATTGGGTGATGCGGGTGATGGATTCAATTATAATGATAAGTATGTCGATATAAAATTCTCTGGTTATCCTGATAAATTAACTTTTAATACATCTGTAGTTGAGGCGGGATTTTTTCCTGCATCCGATATATATTGGTATGTTAAAGAGAGTGTAGATGGAATGACTTGGTCTGATGTGGTATGGAGAGAAGAGGATACGAAGCAAGTTAGTCTCGAAAATCCGATTCAATTGAAACCAGAAACACAATATATTCGATTATGCTATTCGGGTAACTTTGGTGGTGTATTCCACAATATTACCGTTACCGAATTGAAGCAGTTTAGTGCGGAGGATCAGTTGGATGGCGACAAACATTTGGATTTTGGTGCGAATCAAGTACAGAGTACCAAAACGCTGAAGTTTGATTTAACGTATACCAATGTGGGCTATAAAATTACTGCTACATCTAATAATAATCGTTTTACCGTTACACCTGCGATAAACACAGAGATAGGTGGCGAAAAGAATGGTAAGTACGAATATACTGTTAAATATACATCCGATGTGAAGTATGCAACGACTGGCGATGAGAGCTATATCTTGTTGGAAGATGAGTTGGGTAATAGCGACAAAATCTATTTGCATGCGTCTTCTTATAAAGCTGATCAAACGATTAGTTGGCGCGAAGATTTTGCTGCGGTAGATGAGCCTGCAATACGAAAATCGGATGGTCAGATCACAAACGCTGCTAAGGCATCAAGTGGATTGACGGTGACATATACGTCCAGTGACCCTAGTATCATAGAGGTGATAGATGACGGAAAAGTCTTGCTGCCTAAGAAAGCAGGTCGTGTCAAGATTACCGCATCGCAAGCAGGAAACAGCGACACTTGGGAAGCAGCCTCTGATGAGGAGAAATGGTTTATTGTAACAGATAAAAAGTTACAATACATTTTGTGGAGCGACGCGTTGACCGATTTGACCGAAGACGATATCAATACGACTAAGGTACTTGGCGCAAAAGTCTATGTACAAGTAAATGCTGAAGGTTATGAAGTGGAGTATAGCGAATCTCAAACGAGCAAAATCGAGTATACGAGCGCAGATAACAGCATTGTATCGGTAGAGGGAAATATACTAACCATACATTCGACAGGTCAAACTACATTGACTGTGCGTGTGACGGAGGATGAGAACTATGCGGCTGTTAGTCTAGTAGTACCTGTAATGGTGAAGGCAAAGCCAGTAGGTTGTGCTGATGAGTTGCTGCTAGAACATAAGGATGAAGTGTCATTCTTTGCATATAACACGAATGAGATTGTTCAAGGACCTTTCGCTATTGATAG
>JAZLBE010000093.1:0-30160 GCA_045613525.1 Paludibacteraceae bacterium | reverse complement strand
GTACGAATCACCATTACGATAAGACCAATGCCTATACCGAAGATAATTTTGCCCAAGTTGCTCATTGGAGAGGTTACGTAGTCTGTAGCCATGAACCAAGCACCGAGCATCATACCACCAGTGCAGAGGCTTAGCATGGTGTATTGGCAAGTGCACAAGCCCTCTGGCAACATACCAGCCCAACCTGTTACAGCAGCGAACAATGCTACGGTAGCCAAGATACTTACTGGGATATGCCATGTAATCACGCGAGTGATAACGAGGAATACACCACCTGCGAGAAGGAGCAATGCGCTCACCTCGCCCAAGCTACCGCCCATCCAACCGATGAGCACATCCCAAGTCTTAGGGATGATATTGAGCATACTATCACTGCCTTGCAAAGCCACTTTCAAAGCTGCCAATGGAGTAGCACCTGTAGTCGCATCCACATAAGAGGTAGCAAAGCCTTGTGGCACAGGCCATGTGGTCATTTGTGCAGGGAATGAGATAAGCAAGAACACACGACCTACCAACGCTGGGTTGAAGAGGTTTTGTCCGAGTCCACCAAAGCTCATCTTCGCTACGCCAATAGCCACCAACGCGCCGATCACAACGATCCACCAAGGTAAGCTGCTTGGCAAGTTAAAGGCAAGGAGCAAACCAGTTAGTACGGCAGAAAGGTCGCAGATGGTAGATTTTTGTTTCAAGATAAATTTCGCAATCAGCCACTCAAACAGCACACATGCTGCAGTGCTAATCGCTGTGGTGATGAGTGCACCCCAACCGAATGCCAATACGCTCACTACATAAGCTGGCAGCAGGGCGATAATCACCAATAACATATTTTTCCGCACGCTATCACCGCTATGGAAGTGAGGTGCAGGAGATACTATAAATGGTTTCATTTTGTTTAGTTTTTTGTTCAAAGTTGTTCAGTATTGTTCAATACGACTGCGTCGTGTTCAGTGTTGTTTTTCTAGAAATACAATGTTGAACTATGTTGAACCACATTGAACCATGTTGAACATTTTACTTAGTTTGACGGGCACGGATGATTCCTCCCACTTTCGCTTTACCCAAGCGCACATAGTCGAGCAATGGCAAGTGACTTGGGCAAGTAAACTGGCAGCAACCGCACTCGATGCAGTCCATGATATTGTGGTCTTCCATCTCGTCCCACATGCTGTGCCATGCTTGTTTAGACAAGAGCCATGGTTCGAGGCCCATAGGACAAGCATTCACACACTTACCGCAGCGTACGCAGTTGGTCAATTCCTCACGCATACTCTCTGCCTCAGGCAAGAAGAGCAATCCGCTCACACGTTTATTGGTTGGCATGTCGATGTTGCTCATCGCACGACCCATCATAGGGCCACCACCAATCACTTTACCAGTATCCTCAGGAACACCTCCAGCCAATGCCACTACATCGGTCAATGGAGTACCAAAACGCACGTCGTAGTTACCTGGTTTAGCAACGCTCTTACCAGTAACAGTCATCACGCGAGAGATGAGTGGTTTGTTCTTTTGTACTGCCTCATATACAGCGAAGATAGTAGCTACGTTATCTACCACAGCGCCCACTTCGATAGGCAGCGCACCACTTGGAACTTGACGACGAATACAAGCATCAATAAGTTGCTTCTCACCACCTTGTGGATATTTAAGCTTCAATGCTTTCACCTCAATGCCGAGCACCTTGTTCGCCAACGCGGTCATGTGCTTGATAGCATCAGGCTTGTTAGCCTCGATACCAATGATAGCTTTGTGGATGTTCAACGCACGCATCAAGAGTTGGATACCTACGATGATCTCCTCGCCTTTCTCAAGCATCAATTGGTGGTCACAGGTGAGATATGGCTCGCACTCTACACCGTTCACGATCAACACCTCTGCTACTTTACCTGGAGGAGGCATGAGTTTTACGTGAGTTGGGAAACATGCGCCACCCAAACCTACGATACCTGCTTCTTGCACCTTCTCAATGATGGCTTTTGGCTCTAAATCACACTCTTTCACGAGTGTAGTACTTTGGTCGATTGTTTCTAGCCACTCGTCGCCTTCCACATCCATAAAGATCGCTGGCATCTTCATGCCCCATGCGTCTATGGTTGTGTCTATCTTGGTGATGGTTCCGCTGAATGGTGCGTGTATGTTTGCACTCACAAAACCACCTGCTTTAGCGATCAGTTCGCCTACTTTTACTTTCTGTCCTTTCTCCACGATAGCTTGCGCTGGAGCACCGATGTGTTGCACCAATGGAATGATTGCCTTCGCTGGCAATGGGCAAGCTGTGATAGGTTGATGAACAGAATATTGCTTATTGTCGTGTGGATGAACTCCACCTATACGGAATGTACTTTTCATGCCTCTTGCTTCGCGTTAGTGGCTTCGCGTTGTTGGTTCGCTTCGCTCACGTTAATAGTTTCACGTTGTTGGCTCGCTTCGTTCGCGTTCACTACTGGTTTTGCAGCCGCTGGTTTAGCTGCTGGTGCAGCTGCTGGCGCTTCTGCCTTTGGCTTGCGTGGTGGGAAGTTCACCGCATGGATAGCACCAGTAGGACATTGATCCTCGCACTTACGGCAGAGGCGGCACTTATTGTAGTCGATATATGCCAAGTTATTCTCAATTGTAATCGCGTCAAACTCGCATACTTTTTGGCACTTGCTGCAACCGATACATGCGTTGGTACAAGCTTTGCGTGCTACAGCACCCTTATCCTTGTTAACACACATCACCACGATACGACGGCTCTTAGGACCTTTCTTGCGAAGCTCGATGATGTTTCTTGGGCAAGCCTTCACACACTTACCGCAGCTGGTACACTTCTCGTCATCCACCTCTGGCAATCCCGTCTCAGGATTCATGTGGATAGCGTCAAAGTCACATGCGCTCACGCAGTCACCACAACCTAGGCAACCAAACGGACAAGCAGTCTCGCCTACATAACAGTTGTGCAAGATTTGACAACTCTTAGCGCCATCGTAAATGCTTGTACGAGGACGAGCCTCGCATGTGCCGTTACAACGCACTACTGCTACTTTAGGTTCAGCAGCCACTACTGCCATACCTAAGATCTCACCCACCTTGGTCATGGTAGGTGCACCTCCTACAGGGCAGAGCAATCCGTCCAGTGAGCTTGCTTTTACGCAGCCCTCGGCAAATGCACGACAACCGGCATAGCTGCAACCGCCACAGTTTGCACCTGGCAACGCGTCTTGTACCTCGTCAATGCGTGGATCTTCCTCTACCTTGAATTTTTGAGCTACGAAATATAGTAGCACTGCTGCCACCAATCCCGTCACACCCAAAACAAGCAAAGAGATTACAATTAAATTCATGATTTTTTATGTTTTTAGTTAGTTATTTTGCAGTGTTATCAAAAAAACGTACAAAGATACTACAAAAAATACACATACGCAAGTAAAGTGAGAAATATTTGCAAAAAAAGATAGATTAATCTATCTCATAGTCATTAAATAGCTGAAGGGAACTGGTTCTTAATTAGCTATTTGAGGACTATGATAGGGTGTAAACCTTTTTGCAAATATTTTGAGCAAAATAGGGTTCCCGCAAAGCACGTGGCTTTGTGGGAAGAGGAAGAACGACGGCAACCCTACGAACAGAGTGAGTTCATTGTTGCAAGTCTGTTCTGACAAGGAGTATGGGCTGCATTACGCAAGCAGAGCTCTCAGTTTTTTGAGCGACGAGCTAGTGAGAATATAAACTCCAAACCGCCTTCGGGACTATTTTGTGCGGTGATGTTTCCGCCGTGGAAGAGCACAGCGTGTTTTACGATGGACAGCCCCAATCCTGTGCCACCTACCTTGCGGCTGCGGCCTTTGTCCACGCGGTAGAAACGCTCGAAGATATGTGGCAGGGCTTCTTCTGGAACACCTTGACCATTGTCGCTAATGCTAAAATACAGATTAGCGGGGTCTTGGTTTGTCAGTGTGATATGTATTTGTGCTTTCTCTACATAGTTTATGGCGTTTTCCACAATGTTATGAAAAATAGAGTAGAGTAGTGTATAGTTACCTGTGATAATCAGGTGTTTAGGTATGTTATGGGTGATGATTGCTCCTGACTTAGATGCGCGGAGCGATAGGTCTTTTAGTACATTCTCCACGATGGTGTATAAGTCCAGTTGGAGGCGGTTGTAGAAGTCGGTCTGAACATCTAGTTTATTGATGGTAGAGATGTCTTCTACTAGGTTTGCAAGGCGTCCCGATTGTTGGTATGCGCGTTCGATGAATTCTCTGCGTTGGTCTTCGTCCATGTCGGGGTGCATGAGTATTATTTCCAGTGCGCCGCGTATGCTTGCAACAGGTGTTTTTAGTTCATGTGATATGTTTTGTGTCAGCGTAAGTCGTTGTTGCTCACGCGCTTTGTTGATCTTGTGCTTGTAAATGGCATATAGTACACCACCTATCACCACAATTCCTATTCCTATAATAATCCAAATATTCATAATTCTCTAAACTCTAAACAGTAGCCCATAGGGCGTCCACTAAACTAATTCTCAAATAGATACCCGTATCCCGACTTTGTCTTGATATATTTGCTATACTGCCCGAGTTTGCGGCGCAGGTGCGTGATATGCACATCCACTGTGCGCTCCAGTACGATACCATTATTGTCCCATACATTATTTAGCAGATGCTCACGCGAGAGTATTTGTCCGCGGTGGGTGAGCAAGTAGCTGAGTAACTCTATCTCTTTGCGTGTCATAACGACCATTTCACCGTCCACCGTTAGCGACATATCAGCTTTGTTGACCACTATCCCCTCGAAAACGATGCAATTCTTGCCTTCTCGTCCTATAGCCTCATCACTTTCTTGCCTCATTGCCTCATCGCCCTCTCGCCTTATTGCCTCTGTTCGACGTAGCACCGCTCCTACGCGAGCAATCACTTCTGGAATACGAAATGGCTTGGTTATATAGTCGTCCGCACCTAGGTTAAAACCTTTAAGGAGAGTGCTTTCGTCGGCAAGAGCTGTGAGAAAGATTATCGGTGGAGTATTATTAACAACAACATCAACAACATTATTCAACAACGTTGCGCCCAAATCAACATCCTTGGGCGCTCTAGGATTTTGTTTATTCCTAAGACCCTCTGCCATCTCCAAGCCAGACATGCCGTCCATCATGATGTCCAAGAGAATCAGGGAGATGGGCGATGGGGTATTGGCAATAGGCGAGAGGATAGCTAGGGCTTCCTCTGCGCTGTGTGCGATAAGGGTTTCGTAGCCAGCTTTTTGCAACGAATAGGAGAGGATCATACAGATATCCTCTTCATCATCTACTATAAGTATGCGTTGTTTTGTCATACAAAAGAATTTTTCAGCAAATAGGGTGCGCTAGGGACACACCCTATTTGTGTATGTAGTTTTAGTTTTCTTCTTGTTCTTCTTGTTTACGTTGGGCTTCTTTACGATCTTTGATTGCGCTGATAACAAAGAAAGGGCCCATAAACAATACTACCATGCCTAAGGCAAGGAGAATCATTGATAAGTCAGTCATAGTTTTTTATTTTAGTTGTGAAACTTCGTGTTCATTACATCTTAATTAGTTAAGATTTACTTTCACGAATCTCCTACCAAAAACTATGAAAAGGGAAGGATATTTGCTCTGTAGGTAAATTGAGTGGCATTATGTGCGATAGTGCCACTATTTGATTGATACTATGTGATATACCTATTTCTTGTCGCTTAAGTGCTGCATGTAATTGGTACACAGGTGTTCGTAATTGCCATGATGTGGAAATACGTTCATGACGGCGAGAGCGTAAGCGATTTTCTTGGTTAGAGGTACTGACTTGATAAGACGTTAGCGCATCGGTCCAATCGTATTGCAGTTGAATACGTCTTGCGTAGTCGTTAGAAAGATCGTTTAATAACAACGATGTACCGCACGCAGCCTCCGACTGATGGGAAGCTCCTTCTTGAATCGATGTGTTGGAAGTATATAGTGTAGCATATAATCCAACTATCAATATGAGCAATATGTAGCGCAGTACTTTCATATCACATTTTGCGCTGCAAAGTTAGTAATTTTTATTCAATCAAGCAACCATGCGAAAATTATTTAACAATTTCTTAATATATTTTTCATATTTACGCAATAATATTGTAGTACTTTTGCACAAGTTTTGATTGGTGAGTGTGTAAAATCACCCAATATTAACCCTGAATTAACTTTGATTATGGAGTATCTTATTCTTATCGTAACCTTAGCAGGCATCGTGTTTGGTGCTGATTGGTTGGTCGCTGGGGCTGTAAGTATTGCTCGGCGATTCCGTGTATCGGACTTTGTGATTGGTGCTGCCATTGTGGGCATTGGCACTTCTATGCCCGAATTGGTGGTTAGTTTCTTTGGTGCTATCAAAGGCAATGCTGATGTGGCAATCGGCAATGTAGTAGGCTCGAATATCTTTAATGTGCTTGGTATTCTTGGAGTGACGGCGCTGTTCTTTCCGATAATCATAGACCGACAGAATATGACCTTTGAGATACCACTTTGTATAGCGGTGTCAGTGCTTGTCACGCTATTGGCGTTTAATTTCTTTGATGGCTCGCCTGCTGTTCTTGGTCGTTTGGATGGCTGGGTATTGATCCTTTTGTTTGCAGGGTTTATGTGGTATTCTTTTGTTCGAGATAAAAGGGAGCCTACCCCCAACCCCTCCCTAGAGGGAAGGGAGACAGAACAAACGCCTCTAACTCCTCTATGGTGGGCTATTGCCAAGGTGATAGGCGGCCTGGCGGTGCTGATTGTGAGTTGTGATTTGTTTGTGGACAATGCGGTGGCTGTGGCTCGTTCGTTTGGTGTGAATGATGCCTTTATCTCGCTGACACTTATTGCCTGTGGTACATCGCTGCCCGAGTTGGCAGCTTCGGTAGTGGCTGCGTTTAAGAAGAATACGCAGTTGGCATTGGGCAATATCGTGGGCTCGAATATCTTTAATATCTTGCTGATTCTGGGTGTGAGTTCGCAAGTGATGCCACTGACTTCTGTGGGAATCACGTGGGTGGATTATGTGGTGATGATTGCTGCTGCAACTGTGCCTTTGCTTTTTGGATTCAAACGAAAAATCGGTAGAGTCGGCGGATTGCTGATGGTAGCAAGTTTTGTGCTATACACGTGGTATCTATTGATGAGTCAAGTATAGGTGGAGCTCGTATAATTGTACATCAAGTGACTGAAATCTTAAAAAACGTACATTGATCTTACGGGGAAGGGTGCTGAATAGTGCGTGTATTGTGCGTGAATAGTGCGTGAATAGTGCGTGTATTGTGCGTAATTGATAAGGGGAAAGCAAGCGAAGACAAAGAAGGCAAATAAGTAGATTTAACAATTTCTTAACATATTCTTCATATTCATATAACAATATCATAGTACTTTTGCACAGAATTTGAAAAGAACTATGTTAGAATATATAACTCCTTCTCGCCCAAAGGGCTCGAGAAATCTTATAAATCTTATTACGCTGAACACCACCCATTACAAGGTACTCCGTAATAAATTGCAACCGCTAGCACTCGCTTTCGCTCGTCCGCTGAATCTTAAGTGAATGTGGATGTATAAAGGAAGTCAATAAGTAGATAACCAAAAAATGATTATAGTACAAAACAAAAGATAATTTATGGGAATTTTACAGATTTTTACGCTCCTGGGAGCGCTTGGAATGTTCCTCTACGGAATGAACCTTATGTCATCAGGATTGCAAAAAGCAGCTGGTGACAAACTGCGTACTTTCCTTTCGGCGATGACTTCTAACCCTGCCAAAGGTGTACTGACTGGTTTGGGTGTAACATCTATCATTCAATCATCTTCTGCGACTACAGTGATGGTCGTTAGCTTTGTCAACGCAGGTCTTCTAACCCTCGCACAAGCTATCAGCGTGATCATGGGTGCCAACATTGGTACTACTGTCACTGCCTGGATGGTGGCATGGCTCGGATTCAAGGCTGACATCTCTATTCTCGCAGTACCATTGATGTTGCTGGGCTTTTTGTTCTCCAACTCCAAGAAGAACCAACGCCAGAACGTAGGTGAGTTAATCGTAGGTTTTTCGCTTTTGTTCTTGGGACTTTCATTCATGAAAGAGTCGGTGCCAGATCTCCGCGAGACCCCACAAGTGTTGGAGTTTGTGACTACATGGGCAAGCCATGGTTTTGGGTCTGTGCTTTTGTTCTTGGCTTTCGGTACGGTTCTTACTTTGGTCCTCCAATCTTCTTCTGCTACCATGGCCATCACGCTCATTATGCTCTCTATGGGTTGGATTCCTTTCCATATGGCATGTGCGATGGTGCTTGGCGAGAATATAGGTACCACTATTACTGCCAATATCGCAGCTTCTATTGGTAATACCCAAGCTAAACGCGCTGCAATGTCGCACACTATTTTTAATGTCTTTGGTGTGATTTGGGCATTGATCCTCTTTAAACCTTTTACCGCACTTGTGGGCCAGGTGATTGAACTCTTTGGTTTGCCAAACCCTGCTGCTGAAGGCTTTGCCGTGGCGGAGGGAGATATGAGCACTAGCACCGCTGCACTCTACGGATTGAGTATGTTACACACGATGTTTAACACCATCAATACCTTAATCTTGGTTTGGTTTATTAAAGTGATTGAGAAGATGGTGACTTGGATCATCAAAGCGCCTAAGAACCAAGAGAAAGAGACTTTCCGTCTGAAATATATCTCTGCAGGTCCTTTGGCTACGCCAGAACTTAGTGTAGAGCAAGCATTTGAAGAGATTATTCACTTTGCTAAAATCTCTCGCAACGGTCTTGATTATGCGAAGCAAGCGATTGAGACTATCGATGAGAAGGTATTTGAGGAGATGTATGGTAAACTGGTGAAATACGAGGAGATTTCCGACCGCATTGAGTACGAGATTGCTGCTTTCTTGAACGGCGTTTCATCGGGTGAAGTGAGTGAGGCTACTTCTATGAAAATCAAGGCCATGTACAAGATTATTGGCGAGTTGGAATCACTCGGCGACAGTGGCGAGTCTATTGCACGCATCCTTTCGCGTCGCAATAGCCATAACAAGCGTTTTGATGCAGATACCATCTCCAAACTTCTCAAGGTGGTTAATGCCGTGGATCAAGCCTATATCGTGATGATTGCTAACCTCGAGGCTGCTCATGCGGGTGCTTTGAACCAAATCCAAAATGCGTATGACGCCGAGGAGGAAATCAACACCCTTCGCAATGACTTGCGTGAGGCCGAGATTGAGGATATCGAGAGCAATACCAAGAACTACCAGACCAGTGTCTACTATATGGATGTTGTCAGCAAGCTCGAGGGTATGGGTGATTTCATCATCAATGTCTCTCAATCTCTTGAAAGAGCGTTTGTAGTGTAGTATATTAGTTGTAAAGCATTGAGGCTACTGCCTCGTTCAAATGACGCGAAGATACCATCCTCGCGTCATTTTTATTATCCCTCCCTCTCAACAACATTGTCACTATTCTCGCCTCTTTGTTTTCAAATAATCCAGCAATGCTGCTATTTTTTTGCATATTCCATTTATTTTTCCTATCTTTGCACCACTTTTTCACAGATATTAACTATTAAAACTATACTTTTATGAACAATTTCCTTAAAACCAAAGGCGTGATGACTATTGTTGTCATCGTTTCCCTCATTCTTTTCTGTTCTATTTTCGTGCGTTGCACACGTGTTGACTCATCCGAGGTGGGTATCAAGTTCAACAAACTCTCCCTCACCGAACAAGGTACTTTAGATGCTTCCCCAGTGACGGGTTATGTCTTCTATTGTCCTATCACAACCGATGTTTTTACGTATCCTATTTTCGTTCAACGTATTGATTACCATCCATTCAATGTCAATACCAAGGACGCTGCTATCTTCGAGATGGATCCTACTATGGCTTACTATCTCAATCGTGATAAGGCTACCGATGTCTTCTTTAAGTACCGCCGTTCATTGCGCGATATCGAGGCTGGTTACATGCGCACTGTTATCTACGATGCCTATCGTGTAGTGGCCAACAACTACACCTCTGACGAGCTCATGGCTAGTCGTGCTAGTTTCGAGCGCGAGGTGCGTGTTATGCTTGACTCTACACTCACAGCCGAGGGCTTTATCGTTACCGAGTTCACTTCGCAGATTACTCCACCAGAGTCTCTTCGTCAGATGATCGATGCTAAGAATGCCGCCGTACAAGCTGCGCTCAAAGCTGAGAACGAGGTCAAGCAGGCCGAGGCTAACGCCAAGATCGCTATTGCTAAGGCCGAAGGCGAGGCACAAGCTATGAAGATCAAAGCTGATGCCGAGGCATATTATAACCGCACTATCTCTGCTTCCCTTACGCATAATATCGTGCTCGAAGACTGGATTGAGAAATGGGACGGCAAGATGCCACAGATCCAAGGCAATTCCAATATGATGCCAATGATCAATTTTAGCAAGTAATATTCGATCTTATATTGAGAGAGGGTGTGTCATTTCCGACACACCCTCTTTTTTTATTGCTTACGGCGGGCTTTTTGCTGATGGCGACCTTTGTTTGAACTGAGTAGCACGAATGGTCCAATAAAAAGTACTATCATCCCTACGGAAATGAGAATCATTAACCAATTATCCATAATAGTTTGAGTTTAATGGTGAAACATGTGTTCTACTTTACGAAATAATGCTTCGAATAAGTTGCAGGAGACGCTCAATTTTCGTCCATTCTTGTTGGATGGTGTTCATATCTCGTTGCAATAATTCTCGCTGCATAGTAGATTGATATTCAATTGCTTGTTTTTGCTTTTTTAGTGATGTAGTATCTTCTAGCACCAACTCGCTCAAGTGCTTTTCTACAGGGCGTACAAACCACCATTTCCTACCCCAGTAGACCACCAAAGCAATTAGTAACATTGCCCCTGCTATTACCAAGTACGATGCCCACATGGGTAACCATCGTTCGAGCCATGCTGCCAAAGCAATAGCTAGGAAAATAAGACTTATCACCACGATTGCTGTCATCATGACTATCGTGATTATCAAACCTATCAAATTACTTGATTGCTCAATCCCTTTCACTTGTAGTAACTTGTATTGCTGTTTGATATATTCTTGCGTATCAGTTAGCAACTGATTGTAAATCGTTGTATCCATAATTGTGCTCTATTGGTTGCCTTTTGAGCGCTCGAGGAGGTTCTTATCTCACTTTCGTTTGAACGATCTGCTTCACCGTACGATTCGAGCGCAAGTTGTTGATTTAGGTTGTTGTAGTTGTTGTCTAAGTTGTCTTCAATCCAAAACAAGCAGGAATTTGTTTTCTTCCTGCTTGTTTCTTGCTTACTTCTTCGCAGCATCATCCACAGCGGCTTCGATGTCAGCTTTGCAATGGCAGTTGCACATACCATTTTTGATGCGTTTCATCACTTTGTCCACCACTCGTGAGATTTCGTCTAAGTTCATGTGTGAATACTTCTCGCGGGCGATTGCTGCGATCTCTGTGCGCAGTTCACTACCGCTTTTGGGGGCCATCAGCAAAGCTGCGGTTGCTCCCACTACGGCTCCACCTAGGAGAGCCAATAGTACTTTTGATCCAGTTGTCATAGTTGGTTAGGTTTTAGGGTTAATTAAATACAGGAAAAAGACTCATTGCTCTTTCCTGTATCAAATAATACAAATCCTGTGCCAGATTTGAATAAATACACCAAGTATATATGCTAATCTCTCAGATTAGCCGTTTTATCACTTTTTGATAGCTTTTACTTGATTGTGTTCGCCTCGTACGATATATGCGCCTGTAGGTACGTTTATGTGCTCCTCAGCGCTAAGATGTTGGCTGAATAGTAGTTTGCCTTCGGCGTTGTAGAGCATTACTTGTTGTGGCTCTCTAGGGATGATGGTCAAACCTTCATCTGTTGGTATCACCAAGATTGATACATCTCCCATGATAGTAGGAATACCTGTACTTACTCCAGAATCGTCATTGTCATCCTCTCCTTCTATTGTCTCATACGTCACCTCACCTGTTTGATAGTTGATAGTACGAGCACGAATGCCTGATGGCTCATTAGGATCAGCAAGTACAAAACCTTTGGTAGGATAGATTTCTATTGTTTTCCCAGGTTTACGGACCATTTGATAACCATTTACGCAGATAGTTGTATCCAATTCACCTGCCTCATTTTCTTCGATTTTGGTATATCCGTAGATAGGGTCTACACTCCACACTTGGCTCTCATCATCATCCGTGACTGAGTTGGATGCGAATGTTGGATTACCACACATCCATGCTGTACTCTCGTCAACGGTCTTGATACCTCGCCAATCATACGATTGTCCTGGAATGGTATGTCCATTAGCTTTGACAGTACTTTCTATAATAATATACTTGCCAGTCCAATAATCCCAAGTGGTCTCAGGATTATGTCCACCAATCACATTATATGGGAAATTCAATGCATACACTTTACCTGCCTTCATGATTGCTGCATTATTACCCGATTGAGTGGTTACTTCTTTCCATGTAGGTTTGTAATCGCCATTTTGTGCCGTCCACGAACCTACTGATTCATAAAGATAATAATGTGCGTCATACCATTTCATGCCTTCAGGATAAGTACCATTATGTCCAGTGTAATGGTATAATTGGTTTATTACTGGTTGGTAGTCGCTTCCAGACGCAGGAGTTCCTCCGTCTTTTCCTTTTGAACTTTCGTATGTCGCCCAACTATTTACAAAAGATCCTAAGTCGTTTCCATCGTAAAAGTCATCACTTCCTCCTTGCTTTTCTCCGTGATTGTACCACCATAGATATAGGTCCATAAATCGTTGGGATTGAGCTTTGCGAGCGTTAGCAATGTTTGTTTCGCCTTTGATGGTAACTGTGCCCTCTCCTTTATAATCAGAGATTAATTGTCTCTCTGGATATGCTTCAACAATATACACGTTGGCTACATCAAATGGGGGACAGAATAGCATCCAATCGGTAGCCACAATAGGTTTCATAATATATACTTTGTCAGAGATGATATATTCATAGTTATTAGTGATTTTGGCAGGAGTCAAATCGGAAGTGATCTTTACAGTATTACTGCCTCCTATAGCCAAACTATATCCTTCTCCCTTCAAAGCCTCTTTGGTATACTTGTCAGTTTCAAAATAAAGCATCTTATGGGTTTTACCAAAAGTGTTTCCTTCTTCTTTCTGAACAGTACAATGGATAGTGCTTGTTCCTGATTGTGTATCATGTGTGGTTACATCAAAACTAGGACCTGCTATTGCCCATTGCTTGATCGTAGGCGTACCATCCTTAGGCAACATTAGATATACTTTACCATCAGCATCTGGCATAAGACTAGAATAACCATAGGTCTTATTAGCGCCATCGTAGTAGCTAGAAAGAGAGGCATAATGTACAGGATTCTCATTATCCTTCCAGTTTGCTTCTTCTGGATAAATCTTGTCCATCAATGTTCTAAACCCAGTGATCCCACTTTTGAAGATGAGATGACCATTGTTTAATGTGGCAATATTATTACCTATGATAGTTTTTGTGTCGATTTCTATCTTTTGTAACTTTTTCTTATTAGCATCATAACTATCATACATGTCACGATCGAAATTACACAAGTATGTTCCTCCTGTAACAATTGTTTTTTGAGGTACATTTAATGTTTGTGTCGCACTGAAAGTACCATCTTGGAAGAATACCTCAATATTATCACTTGTTGCACCACCTGTATGTGTCGCCTGTGTGCCTTGATTGCTATCAACTGTATGCGGAGTGGCACCATAGATGGTAATGTCGTTAGTTTGTGTTCCTTTATTAGTGCTAATGTTCTTATCTGTCCTTATATACTTACTATAAGAAACTAAGGGTAAATTTTCATTGCAAAAAACGATTTGACCGCCTGAAAAAGAAACAGCACTCTCAGGATATCCCGCATCTATTAGTGGAGCATTTGACGATGACGCATCTAACTTGAGTGCACCATTGGTTCGAGAACCACTAGGCCATATATCGTCAATCGTTAATTTTGTTACCTGACCCGTTTTGGTTAATAAAAATTGAATAGGAACTGAGTGTTGGTCGTAATTTAAGTGGAAAGTATTATTTTTACCACCTACTTCAATAGTCGCATTTCCGTTGAGCTTAATTCCATCTGTAGATGTCAATACATTATTTCCACTTAAATGTATTTTAGGAGCAAATCCATAATCAGTAGAAGTGAATGCTATAACAGCACCACTACCCTGCATGTAACCAATTTTTTCTAACAACCATTGATTGATAATTTCTGTTACATTAGTTATTGTTACATCCTTTGGCTTTGCATAAATTTCAGCATTATCCAAATACAAATCAAACGATTGACTTGCTTTTCCAGTTATATGCAAAACAGCATTCTCGCTCCATGTACTACCAGTAGAGGCATATGGACAATAACCCGTAATATATAACTTTTCGTTAGACTTTAAAGTTCTCGTGAATTCTGGGTGCTTGCTACTTTGATTCATATGATATGAATCAGCATCCTTAATTTTCTGTAGTGTATAAGTTGAATTGTCAGTTCGTTTGTACCAATAGCAAGGAGTTTCAGCTGTTTCTTCCTTAATGATAGGATTAGTATCTTCTACTTTAGAAGTCGTTAGACCGAAGATCGCTATATAATCAAACAAAGCGTTACCCTCTTCGTTAAAAGCGGCAGAAACGTCAATACGACGTTTTTGCTTATAAGGGAATTTCCCTTTTATATCACTTTTTTCATCAAACTCCTCCGTTCCTGTAAACAAGGTTGTGACACGGCTAGCGTATATGATTTCTTGTGGGATATCAGCTGGGTGGAGGGTAATAGTATTTGATACAGATTCAAAGACGTTATTCTCTAGAGCATTAGTGGTATGTCTTGCTGTAACCGTAAAAGTATAAGTCTTGCCATTTCCATCTGGTAATGATATATCGGCATAAGTTTTGGTGTCATCATATGAAGGCAATGTTACAGTATTAGTTGTACCATTTTTGTCTTTTTCTGTATATCGTACAATAAACTCTTCTGCGCCATGCACTTCAGTCTTGCTCCAGTCAAGATGAACCATATTATTGCCGGCAACTCCTTCCAAAACAGGATTCGCCAACTTAACATTGGCTTTTACAGTAAGAGTAGCCGATACGGTATTATCTCTGCTGTCTTCAAGAGTTAGGACAGCTTCGTGATCGCCCAACGTAATTCCTTTAACCAAAGAGGCCACAACCTCATTGCTCGCTCTGTTAGGAGTAATCGTAATATACTCACATTCAGAAGAGTTTTTGTTTATAAACTCATTTGGTACATTCGTAATATATCGAATATCTTGCGCTTCTACTATAGTACCATCGCTATATTTCAATGTCGCCTCTGGCGCGCAATATATCACATCCTTAAATTCTATTTTTGCTGTTGTCGCTCCAGCTAATTTAATACTTGGATCTACAAGTACTTTTCCCCTCAATGTGATATTCTTTTCATCGGATACAATTTCTTGTCCGATTGCATCGTAATATGTACAAATTAGAGACAATGTTGCTTCAAAAACTTTATCACTAGTCTCGCCTCCAGCAAGATCTAGTTGACGTGGGTTATAAATAATCAACTCTTGTTCGGTATTGATTAAATCATCTCTATCCACGATAAAATAATCCGAACTTTCAGATTCTTTTGTGGCTTTATCTGTGTTAATAGAGAAACAATTTTCTTCGTTAAGATTCTCAAGTTTGATTTTCCAGATGCAACCATTTTTTATAATATCATCTTCTAACGCAATAGGGTCTAATCCATAGTCTGAAATAGGAGCACCTTGACTTGCTGCGTAATTCCAATCTGCTGTATTGGGGCCAATCGATCCAGAAGCCACTAACGTACTTTGCTGCTCTTCCGGAACTGCTTCAAACTCACAGATTGTCGTTACATTAAAACTAGGTGTGTAGTCTTCCTTTACGATCCATGTAAATTGCTTAGAACTAAATTTTTCTTCGTAACCATGATACTTACTTTGCGTAGTAACTACGCCCTTTGATACTTTGTCATCGCTAGCATCTAAGTTAGCAGTATGGATACCTTTGGGAGTATATTGTATTTGCACTGTGATCTCTTCAGGATAGGACTCGGAGGATGCAGTTGTGCCTATTATGCCAAAATCATTATTTTGACAATCAATATCAAAATTATCTTTACTTTGAGCTTCTTTAAGTTTAAAAGTCACACTTTCGAATTGTTTCTCATTGTTGTCTATAGTGATTGTTTCTTCTGTTTTTGAGGCGCTTTCGACCCGAGGATATAGCCATTTTGCCAAAAATTGCGCTTCTACTATGCCACTATTTTTATCGTCATCATTAGGATCGGCATTTATACCTGTTTCGTGGTAATAATAAAGCTCTTTTGTCATCAACTTAGATAGTTTATCGTCATCTCCTTTTTCATACCAACCATCCCATAAATAATCATTTTTTGGAATTGCACGAATGTAATGCCTATGTATATCATCAGCATCTGTAGCAGCCAAACGATCTTGCGTGCATTCGTAATCTATATGGTTTGTAATATTATTTGACCGAATGGCTTCTTCTGTAAAATTCTTAAAATCAGAATAATGTATATATGCTTTGCCCGGAATCTTATCGCCAGTTATACTTTCATCTGGGTAAACTAATACATCAACTTTAGATGTATGTACTCCCCTGCCTTCGCCAATGAGACTTCCCAACAATCCACCGTGTATTCCACCAGCAAGAACAGATGTACTTATACTCAGCATTAGTATTCCCAATGCGAAACGTTTGGTAACTGAAGAACTCTTTATTATTTTACTCAACTGTATCATACGAATTTGTATTTATATGTGCCATATAATAGTAAGCTTATCCTATGCTTATCCCTTCGGAATAGTATATTTATTGTTCGTTGATTGTGCGTGTGTTGTGCATAAAGGTAGATGATTGCTTGATTACTACAAGCGTCCATGCCAATACCAATAAGAGATGTGACCAATCCACCAATACATGTCCCCAGAAAGCAATTGCACTCATTGCTGCACACCATACTATCAAAATGCCCGCATACGCAATAGACCAATATTTACGCCAATACCAGAAAATTGCAGGTAGTGGATTAAACGGTATCAAGAGCCAGTTCCATGAAGTGCAACATAAATTAGAGAAGCAAATTAGGTAAGTTAAAAATGCTCCTATAATTGTTTGAAATCCTAAAAATACCCAGTCTCCATATGGCTTGTGCCAAAAGATATTTGTTAATGATAATAGCAAAAGCAGAAGCATAGCTATCATTGGCGTGAACCATCCGTTTTGAGTTTGTGATTGTCCTATAACTAAGACTTTGGGCGTCTCTTCTAATAATGGTTTTCCATCAATTGTAACTTGTTGCCATGCCTGCACTAATGCTGCTGGAGTTATTAGTTTTGCTTCTCCATATAGTGGCTTTTCTATATTTCTGCCTCCACCGATGAAATAACATAGGAATCTGACCCATAAAGCATCCTCTGTGTATTTGTTCCATATTTCTTTAATAGATTCCTCTTGTCTAATAAATTCTGCATCATAAACAATTGGTATGTCGCCGAATGCTTGTTTTACGTACTTCATACAAGAAATGGAACAACCGCGTTTTAGATAATCATATGGTTGATTAAAGCCCTTCAGCATTTCTTGATCCAAGATCCTCCATAAGTTTTGTTCTACATGTGCTGGAAGATTTAACGGATATTCATACACACCACGACCGTGCTTCTGGTATTCTTCACAATAGACATTGAGTGGCATTTTCAATAACCCCATCTTTAAATTTCCTGCCAAGAAACTTAAAATACGATTTGGTGCGTTGTTAGATTCATAGGTAAAACAATAGTCTAAACCAAAAGTTGGACATTGCAATCGTAAACTAGCATGACCTAATACTGAGTATAAGTATGCGCCTGGATCTGCTATAAGTAAAGAAACTTGGATGAAATCTTCCGCACTCCTGTCAATCGTATCGCCAAAATGTGGATCTACATGCTTAGTTTGAGCACGCAGCGGAGATATGCTTACCATTGCCATGGCAAGTAGAAGCAAGCATATGTGTTTTGCACGGCGCATATTGATTAGCAATTATTTCGTCTCAGCCACTTGTTCCTTGCGAGAACGACGGTAAATGTACAACGCATACCCCAATACCAGTAACATCAACATAATCGTTCCATCTGGAATAGGGAAGAAGTACTTGTTGTTAGAGTCAGACTCAAACCAAGTCATGAAATCACCATTCTCCCAATCGCTAGGATCCGTTCCTGTAGCATCACAATATTTTAACCACATGGCATAAACATCTTCATATAAGAACCACCATTGGTTGTTTTCAGGATCAGCATACTGAGCTCCTCCCTTTTCGATCAACCACTGAAAGAAAGCACCATATGAACCTTCACCAATGCCTGGTGTGGAGCCTCCTCCCAAATCTCCTATGCGTCTTATATTTCCAAAACTTCCACTCAACGACATACCACCATACGTCTCGGTAATGATACCACAGTTGTACGAGAGTAGAGTAGACTGATTGTATGCTGAAGGCGTTGCTGCGGCAGATACTGCACTGATGCCAGGATTAGCTATTGATGCTGATATGTTGGTTGAAGTTGTCTGACCCAACAGAGTAGGGACATTGCTACTTGTATACATCGGTGCAGTAATTGTTGTGGATGCTTGAGCTAATGTTGTAGAGCGTTTAGTTCCAGTGGCATTGCTATACCCGTCACTGATGTTACCACCACCAAAAGATGTGTATTCGGCGGAAGATATAGTGTGCAATCTCCAACCGCCACCATTGCTAGGTGGAGTAGATACTACTGATGATACATTGGTGTATGCAGTAGGGGATATACTCGTTTTGCTTAACTTCAAACCTTGCGAACGAGATAATTTAGGCATACTCATACCACCACTATATGCCGAGTGCCCCAAATTAGCGGTGCTATGAGGCGAAGCATTTGACATGTCTATTGAGTGAGAACTGTATTGATTTGTGCCTGCAACATAATCATACGATTCTGTACTCAAATCAGAGAGCAATACAAAAGCAGCACTTGTGATACACAAGCTAACCAGCAATACTATTAACACTCTTGAATTCATAAACATCTTTGCGCTTGAATTAAAGCTTTGGCTTTACACCAAAAAAACCGCGCAAAATTACTGCTTTTTTTTTTATATTTATGTTTAAGATCTTCAATATTATGTTTCATTTTCGCAAAAAATGATGTCCTGTTGAAGTTTTTAGTTGAAAATCAAGTTGCATACTTCATGATTTTACTGTAATTTACTATTGTTTAGATTTTTTTATCATATTTTTAGATTGCGTTCTTACCTCTTACTATAATTTAGTGAATAAAACGCATTGTCAAAATATGCGTCTGACTGACCAGTCGATTGAGTTGCTTTCTTATTTAATTATAACGCAATTGTTAAAAGTTTACAAAATTCTTGTAAAATTTGGAAAAACCGAAAAAATATCGTAACTTTGCACGTTTTTTTCGTGTCGAGCATAAATAATCTTAATTATTTATCACAACTACACTACCTAATAACGATTATTAATTTGTAAGATTTTTTAGATACAATGATCAATTTTAACATCGAGGTAGCTTCCGAGAAGCATATACCTTATGTAGCCGAAATTTTACACACGATCGAAGAAGCAGCCAAGGATCGTGGAACAGGTATTGCTAAACGCAATCCTGAGTATGTAGCGCAAAAAATGCGCGAGGGTAAAGCCGTCATCGCTATGGATGGCGACAAGTTTGCAGGATTTAGCTATGTCGAGTGCTGGGATCACGGACATTTCGTGGCCAACTCTGGACTCATCGTCAAACCCGAGTACCGACACATGGGACTTGCTAAACAAATCAAAGCACGCATTGTGGCGCTCTCACAAGAGCTCTTCCCTAACGCCAAAATATTCTCACTCACTACTGGCGCTGCCGTCATGAAGATGAACACCGAGCTTGGGTTCAAACCGGTTACTTTCCAAGACCTCACTTCTGACCCTAAGTTCTGGAAGGGTTGCGAGAGCTGCGTCAACTACGACGTACTCTGCCGCAACAATTTCGAGCGCTGCCTCTGCACAGGTCTTCTCTTTGAGCCTCCTCACAAGAAACGTGTGGTAGTGGCTTATAGTGGCGGTTTGGATACCTCTTACACTGTGATGTATCTAGCTAAAGAGCTTGGCTACGAGGTGCACGCTGTATGTGCAAACACCGGTGGTTTTAGCCCTGAGCAACTTCGCCAAAACGAGGAGAATGCATACAAACTTGGTGCCGTACGCTACGAGACCCTCGATGTACAACAAGAATACTACGACAAGAGCCTCCGCTATATGGTCTATGGCAACGTACTCCGCAATGGCACATACCCTATCTCCGTATCATCCGAGCGTATCTTCCAAGCCCTTGCTATCGCTCGCTATGCACGCCAAGTCGAGGCTGACGCCATCGCACACGGCTCTACCGGTGCGGGTAACGACCAAGTACGCTTCGATATGACTTTCTTAGTTGCTGCTCCTGGCGTGGAGATCATCACTTTGACTCGTGATAAAGCCCTCACCCGTCAAGAGGAGATCGACTACCTCAACGAGCACGGTTTTGCAGCTGACTTCGAGAAACTCAAATACTCCTACAACGTAGGTCTCTGGGGTACTAGCATCTGCGGTGGCGAGATCCTCGATAGCAAACAGGGACTACCTGAATCCGCATACCTCAAACAAGTCACCAAGGATGGCGAAGAGGATATTGTACTCGAATTCAAGAACGGCGAACTCGTTGGTGTCAACGGCACCATCTACGACGATGGTGTCAAGGCCATCCAAGCTGTAGAGGAGATCGCAGCACCTTATGGTATCGGTCGTGACATGCACGTGGGCGATACCATCATCGGTATCAAAGGTCGTGTGGGCTTTGAGGCTGCAGCGCCTATGCTCATCATCTCTGCGCATAAGTTCTTGGAGAAGTTCACCCTCTCTAAGTGGCAACAATACTGGAAAGACCAAGTGGCTAACTGGTATGGTATGTTCCTCCACGAGAGTCAATACATGGAGCCTGTCATGCGCGACATCGAGGCAATGCTCGAGTCTAGCCAACGCAATGTCAACGGCAAGGTAACCATGCACCTCCGTCCATATATGTTCGAAACCGTAGGTGTAGATTCTAAGGACGACCTCGTTAAGACCAAACTCGGCGAGTACGGCGAGATGCAAAAGGGTTGGACCTCAGAGGAAGCTAAGGGCTTCATCAAAGTCCTCTCAACCCCTCTCCGCGTATACTACGCTAACCACGACGACGAAACCTTGTAAGAAATCTTATTTCCCACTGATGACACTGATCTTCACCGAATAGATAGGGAATATACTTCCCACTGATTTCACAGATTAAGATAGATAATTATCCGTGTAATCCGTGGGAATAAAAGAAATAGTAAAATTAGTGTTCATCCGTGCAATCTGTGGGAACTACTAACTTTGATAAAAATGATAAAAGTAGGAATAATAGGCGCAGCGGGCTATACCGCAGGCGAGCTCATCCGCCTCTTGGTCAACCACCCAGAGGTGGAGATCACCTTTGCGCACTCCACTAGCAATGCCGGTCAACCTTTCCACGCCGTACATACGGGTTTGATAGGCGATACCGAGCAATGCTTCTCCGACACATACGACCTCCACACCATCGACGTGCTTTTCCTCTGCTCCGGCCACGGCAAGAGTACCGCTTTCTGGGCAGAGAATGAGTGTCCTGACACCTTGAAGATCATCGACCTTGCGCAGGACTATCGTGACGAGCACGATGGCTATGTCTATGGCTTGCCAGAGCTCCAACGCGAGAAGATCTGCGCTTGCACCAAGCTAGCTAACCCAGGTTGTTTTGCTACAGCTATCCAATTGGCATTGCTGCCAATGATGGGCCGTACTACCGAGGCTAGCGTAACCGCTATCACAGGTTCTACGGGCGCGGGACAAAAGCCAACGGCTACCACCCACTTCTCTTGGCGCAACGACAATATGTCTGTTTATAAGGCCTTTACCCACCAGCATTTGTTGGAGATTGGGCGTAACACAGGCATGAAGGTGGAGTTCATCCCTATGCGTGGTGATTTCTCTCGTGGTATCATTGCGGCTGTGACCATGCCATTCGACGGCACCGCAGAAGAGGCATACGAGCTCTATAGCCAATACTACAAGGACGCGGCTTTTACCCATGTTATCAACAAGGAGGTCAACCTCAAGGATGTGGTAAACACCAACAAATGCGTGCTGCAAACCCAAGTGCACGAAGATCGTTTGTTGGTAACATCTGTGATTGATAATCTGCTGAAAGGCGCCAGCGGCCAAGCATTGCAAAACATGAACCTCATGTTCGGCTTAGACGAAAAAACGGGTTTGAACCTAAAAGCATTAGCATTTTAAGAATTTGTGCACAAAATAGTCTTCTATTCACTTAAGATTCAGCGGTTGAGCGAAGCGAAAGTTAGCGGTTGCAATTTATTACGGAGTACCATGTGCGAATGAAGTGAGTAATGAGATTTACATAAGATTTCTGCCCGCAGGGCAAGGAGATAATATCAAAAACAAATGAAACTATTCGACGTATATTCACTCTTTGATGTGACACCCGTCAAGGCTGAGGGCTGTCGCATTTGGGACGATAAGGGTCAAGAATACCTTGACCTCTATGGCGGCCATGCGGTCATCAGCATCGGTCACACCCACCCACACTATGTGGAGGTGCTAACAGATCAACTCAACAAAATCGGCTTCTACTCCAATTCGGTTCAAAACCCGCTTCAAGAGCAATTAGCTGAGCGCCTCGGCAAACTCTGCGGCTATGAGGACTATACCCTTTTCCTTGATAACTCGGGCGCGGAGAGCAATGAGAACGCCCTCAAGTTGGCTTCCTTCCATACGGGCAGGAGTCGCGTGATTGCGTTCCACCGCAGTTTCCACGGTCGCACCAGCGGAGCAGTGGCAGTGACGGATAATCCGAAGATCCAAGCGCCATTCAACCAATGCCACCCTGTCACTTTCCTTGACCTAAACGATACGGCAGCCGTAGAGCAAGAACTCGCCAAAGGCGATGTAGCAGCCGTCATCATCGAGGGTATACAAGGTTGTGGTGGCATCCATGTGCCTACCACCGAGTTTATGCAGTCGCTCCGCCAGCTCACCGAGCAATATGGTGCGGTGCTTATCCTCGACGAGATCCAGAGTGGCTATGGTCGCACGGGTAAGTTCTTTGCCCACCAATGGTATGGCATCCGTCCAGATATCATTACGATGGCCAAAGGCATGGCTAACGGCTTCCCATGTGGCGGTATATTGATTTCGCCTATGTTCCAAGCCACGAAAGGCATGTTAGGTACCACTTTCGGTGGTAACTACCTGGCGATGGCTGCGGCCTTGGCCGTATTGGATGTGATGGAGCAAGAGAACTTGGTGGAGAACGCCCACCAAGTAGGCGAATATATCTTGGCCAACTTGCCAAAGAGCGATAAGATCAAGGAGGTTCGTGGCCGTGGTATGATGATTGGCATTGAGTTCCACGATAGTGTAGCTCCTATCCGCCAAGCCTTGTTGAAAGACTACCATATCTTCACCGGCGTAGCAGGCACCAATATGGTCCGCCTCCTCGCTCCATTGTGCCTCATCCAAGAGCAAGCCGACCGATTTATTAACGCATTAAAAGAAATCTTATGAAATCATTCTTTCATGTACAAGATATAGGCGACTTGAACCTCGCACTCGAGGAGGCTCGCCAAGTCAAAGCCACTCCATATGCGTGGAAGCATCTTGGAGAGAACAAGACCATCATGCTCGTGTTCTTCAACTCGTCGCTTCGCACTCGTCTCTCCTCACAAAAAGCAGCCCTCAACCTCGGTATGTCGCCTATCGTGCTCAATATAGGACAAGATAGCTGGCAGCTTGAGACCGAGCTCGGTGTGATCATGGACGGTGGCAAAAGCGAGCACTTGCGCGAAGCTATCCCTGTGATGGCTAGCTACTGCGACATCATCGGCGTGCGCTCGTTTGCAGGCCTCACCGACCGCGAGTATGACTACCAAGAGACAGTCCTTCAGCAGTTCGTTCAGTACTCTGGCAAGCCAGTTATCTCGCTTGAGTCAGCGACCGTGCACCCTTGCCAAGCCTTTGCAGACCTTATCACTATTGATGAGTATAAGGAAACCAAACGCCCTAAAGTGGTTCTCACTTGGGCTCCACACCCTAAAGCGTTGCCACAAGCCGTGCCTAACTCTTTTGCCGAGTGGATGAACGCCGCCGATGTGGACTTTGTCATCACCCATCCTAAGGGCTACGAACTCGATCCACGCTTTGCAGGCAATGCTCGTGTAGAGTACGACCAGATGAAAGCATTGGAAGGCGCAGACTTTGTATATGCTAAGAACTGGTCTTGCCCTGGTGTAACAGAGAGAGAGAATTACGGTAAGATCCTTTGCTCCGACCGCAGTTGGATGGTGGATGAGGCACATATGGCGGTTACTAATAACGCCCGCTTTATGCACTGTCTGCCTGTTCGCCGCAATGTCATTGTCAGCGATGGTGTGATAGACTCAGAGCGTTCCTTGGTCATCCCAGAGGCCGCCAACCGTGTAACGAGCATTCAAGTAGTAATGAAACGCATGTTGGAGAGTTTGAAGTAATTCTTTCTTTTGATATATCCCAACAATTCGCCATTTCTTCAGAGAGATGGCGATTGTTTTTGTATTATTGGATAGTTC
Organism: Paludibacteraceae bacterium; assembly: GCA_045613525.1. Taxonomy (GTDB): domain Bacteria; phylum Bacteroidota; class Bacteroidia; order Bacteroidales; family Paludibacteraceae; genus Colicola. Next base: position 5,393 of record JAZLBE010000093.1, on the reverse strand, counting down.
CGTACAAGGTAGGCACGACCGCCAAATGAATGAGTATTGGCAAAAGTGCTTTTTGTTAAGATTTCCTTCCTTTATTCCTTGTATATATGCTCCGTGTAAAAGACCAAGGAGAAACCAAAGAAGAACCAAGAAACGACCGAAGAACTCCAAATCATTAAAAAGTGCTTTTTATTAAGATTGCCGTCTCTTTTACCTCTCTTATACCTTGCCTATTTCCACCGACCGACGACCGAGAGAAGACCGAGAAAACTCCGACTCAACTCCCTGCCTCCCCAAAAGCACTTTTCTTAAGATTGAGGACCTAAAAAAGTTGTCTGCATTCCTAAAAAGGTTGACTCTGTTTCTGAAAAGGTTGACTCATCAGTTTCTAAATAAAAATCACCCAAAAATCAATCTTTTCTTGCACATCTCGAAAAAAAAGTGTAACTTTGCAGGCAAAACAAAAAGCCCACCAAATTATGGCATCTACTAAGATATATATTCAAGATAGCCCTATCACTATCCTTACCATTGACAAAGAAGACTATATCTCTCTCACAGATATGGCACATAGCCAATTGCAAGAGCATATTATCTTCAAGTGGATGAGTTTGAAAAACACGATTGAGTATCTTGGAGAGTGGGAAGCGCTATACAATCCCAATTTTAATTATACCGAATTCGGTACAATTAGAAATATGGCTGGCAGCAACAACTTTGTTTTGTCTGTAAAACATTGGATTGAGCGTACAAATGCTATCGGTATTGTTGCTAAAGCGGGGCGTTATGGTGGAACATATGCTCATAAGGATATAGCGTATCATTTTGGCATGTGGATAAGTCCTCGCTTTCAATTACTGCTCGTTAAAGAATATCAACTCCTGCAATCAGAAAAGCAAAAAGCACTCGGCTGGTCTGCAAAACGTGAGTTGGCTAAGATTAACTACCATATCCATACTGATGCCATTAAGGAGAACCTTATTCCGCAGGAGATCGATGCTTATCATCGCTCTCTGATTTACGCAGAGGAGGCAGATGTGTTGAATGTAGCACTATTTGGTATGACCGCCAAAGAATGGCGAGAAGCCAATCCCGAACTCAAAGGCAATATGCGTGACTATGCTACTATCAATCAGTTGATTTGCCTCAGCAACATGGAAAATATCAATGCTGTGTTTATTAACGAAGGAATGGCTCAATCCGAACGCCTGCATAAAATCAATCAAATTGCTATTCAACAAATGACAGTGTTGGAAAATGTAGAAAACAAAAAGATACTAACCAAATAACTAACCCCCTAAAATTACTTACTACTCATCACTTATAGTTTATAGTTAATCCGCAACGATACCGTTGCCCGACATATTTAATATAGCGTTATAAGCCCAAACTTGATTGTTTGAAAACTGGACACTTTCAAAATAATCATTAATGTTTCAAGTACGGTTTATGCACGCTCGCGTTACCAGCGTGAGTTTTCCGTGTGTAGATTTGAAACATTAAGGTAGTCCAGAACCTCAAACAATCAAATTGAAGCGAACGAAAGTTCACGCTTTTTCATGTATGTAAATAATTGCAACACTGAAACAAACAATAATTCAAATAATTAACTTAACTTTATCGAAGAAATAACAAATTACATCTATCAGTAAATCAGTGGGCGTAATTATAAGCGGTTTTATTCTTTATTAATCAACATTAGTGATATTATATCAAAAACTAAAATAAAACTATACCATGTTAGGCTATTTATCCGAATCTACATTTATTTGGAAGTTAATGTATGACATCATTATGTGGATTATCATATTATCCATCGTGTTCTATTGCATTCAACGTAATCCGACAGATTACGACACCAACTATCGTAAAAGATATCGTACTATATTGGGGGGGCTATGTGTTTTAGTTGCAATAGGAACCTTGTTCATTAATTATGAAAATGTATTACTGTCTAACTATTACCTTAGCACATTTGGTACTTTTACTCCAAATGAAACAATGATTCAGTTTGGTATGGGACCAAATGTTCCTACGCGTGGAGCAAGTGTAGAAGCTGTATTTGCATTACCAACCTTTGAACAGTGGCTAATTTTCAGTAAAATTAATTGTTTCTGTGTGTGGACGGCGTTTGGGATAATGTTTTTATTCTTTAAGAAATCTTCTACTAGACCGATCGCCAAAGTAAGAAAAGCATTTGGATACCTATTCTTATTATTTTTAGTTCCTGCTACTTTAGATTCACATCATTTCTTTGATTTGGAGGAGTTCATCTTTACTGGTATTGCATTACTAATTGTGTGGTTACTACTACGAACTTATCGCAAAGATGCTATTGCACCCACATTACCCGAAGAATCAAAACAGCATTGTGAAAATGAGGATTTTATAGCTATTAAGCCTGAAGAGCAAATCATTACTGATGATTAGAAAAATAGTTTTACAAAACAATACTTTAACGATTGTATAAATAATTAATTTGAAGAAATATGAAACATTTTAATCTTGCCTATTTGGGTAAAATAACTGTATTGTCTGTGTTATTTGTTTTGTGTGCATCATGTAATAACGAAAGCAAAAAAGATGCAAAGAATCAGTCACACGTTGAAGAATTTGCTGAGTTCAAAATAGATATTCCTAATCAATTCTGGCATAGAGTTGATGACATTGATACTGTTCGATTGATACAAAGAACGGTTTGGAAAGAGCACAATGGTACACAACTAATATTGGAATTTCATCATGAAAATTTTCTTGTTGTTCCGGACTTGTTTATTAATACATACGAAGAGTCATTTTTGAACTCAGCAAAAAGCAGAGGCTTAGTAGCACAAGATATTTTAAAAACAGATTCTACTTGGCAGTGTAAATATTACTTAAAGAATGGACACTACATTAACCATTATTTTGGCGCAAAAAAAGTAGGTGCGAAATACATAACTTACAATTATACTGGTCTATATTCTTTAGAAAAACTTCTAGAAATTATAAATTCTATTAAGCCATGGAAAAAAGAAATTATTGAGTATCGAAAATATGAAGATATATCTTTGGGCTGCTCTATTGATTATCCCATAGACTTTAATATATGCGACACAATAAATGCTAATAAAAATCGTATCATAAAGTTTAGAAAGACAGAAAAACTACCACATGAAAATTTTGTATTTAACCTTTCGAGAGGGAAATTCTATGATAACTTTTTAATTGACAATCTTATCTCTCACGAATTTGTCCAATCTGATAAACATCTTTCCAAAAGATATATAATACTTCAGGATGTAGGTTTACTTGGTAATTATAAAGCTTATCGTTTTTCTGATTTAGATATTATATCTGGCATGCCAAAAGGTGCACAAAAGTGTTATAGTGTGTATTTCATCGCACATGAAGACGAATATTACATTATAAAGTTTGGTGACCACATAAATGAAATTATGTACAAAAATGCTAATAAAATAAGGGATATCCTTAATTCGTTTAGAATTACTAAATAAGTGTTATATCATTTTTCTAAAAGACTTTGAGGTTTATTTATCCACCCCAATTGATATGGAAACATTTAAAAAATGTTGTCCTTATACGAGTCAATTTTATGAATAAAGAAGAAAAAGAGTTTTTGTTTAATATTATAACATTATTACTAGCATCCCTATTGGGGATTGGGGGGGCATTTGTATTCTATTTTCATAATATATCAAATAAAGAGTATTCGATATGGTGCCCGCTAGTATTTATCATTTTAATCGAATGGTTGAACTATCGTCTATGGATTGGTAAGAAATGTATAGAGATTGAAGTTCCTAAAAAAAACAAAGTAGGATGCATTTTTACTGGTATAATGCTATTTATAGTATTAGGAACTACAATTTATTTTATTCCCAATGATCTTTTATTTATAATTGATTCAATACTTCAGGGAGTATACTTGTATTCTATCGTATTATTGATTGCATACTTCATTATTTATGATATGGTAATGAAGGGTAAATGATTTGTTCAATAATAAAAACACATAAATATTTAAAGTCATAACTAAATATTGCACAACTAATTTTGAATATCAGAGATAAAAAAGTATTCACTAACAATCAATTAATAACATAAACAATACAAAGTTTATAAAATTCTCATGAAGCACTATTCATTTATTATTTGGTTTACAGCATTATTGTGTATATCATGTACTCCCACTTGGGTGCGTGAGTTAGAGGTCAAAAATATGTTCAAAGATAGTGCAAATATTATAAGTGTTTATTTTCGTTTCGACACTATCATCAATGATTTTGAAGTGAGTGGTATTCTTTATCCAAACTATTCAGAAGAATATGGGTGGAGTTATGCAGAAAATGGTGTGCGCTTATTCTTCGCCTCTCTCGATACAGATAAAGAGTATGTTTGGACAGACTGGGAAGAAGGTTGTAAGTGTTTCAAATACACCTTTATGAGCAAGAACGTTCAAGATATTGTTCTATCAGAGGACTTTAAAGGTTTCCATGATGGTGATTACTACACTTTTCATTATGACACTTCTACGCAGAAAAATCCGCAAAATCCATTATTACCCAACGCAGAATATCAATTCTACGATATTGATTTCGATGGGGAAGATGAATTACTTCTGAATTACTATCACGGAGGAGCCAAAGGCGGTTCTGCACATGAAATATACGAAATGACTGATACTGGATTGGTTCGAAAAGAGGTCATTGGTGAGGAAGGATATTTTGCCTTAGATGGAAACACGATTATCAATCCCGAAGATAAAACTATCACATCGTTTCTATGGTGTAGTGTGTCTGAGTGCGGAATTTACGGATACCAAGTCCGTGATAACGGAGACATATATTCAGCATATCATATCCATAATTATGTAAATCCAGCAAACGATTCTCTTATTTCTGATACAACATACTTTGTTCAGTAGTATTATATAGCTATTAGATACTTTCGGCACAATCTTCGGCACGAAGAAAAAGAACAACAAAAAAATCACTCAAGCGGGAGGCGTTGGTAATCAACACCTTCCGCTTGCTTTAAGTGTCTTTCTATAGCAACATTTACAAATCTTCGGCACAAAAGTACCAAAATGCCGAAGATTTTTGCAGCATTATTATAGAGACACATTTATAGAAAGCCACAGAAAGCCCACAGATCTCCCACAGATATCCTATGGTGGTCGCCTAATTTGTTCTATGCTTGCGCTGATTCCTCAAAGTGGGGACTTTTCGGGCGCTGCGCTCGGAGTGCGTTCCGTCGCACTCCTTCAGGTCGCCTAACCAAATAGGTTACCCATTCTATACCAAAGGTATACTAAGGGTATACAAAAGGCAGGATTGTTATTCCTAATATGGTTTTTACATTATAATTTGCATAAATGCAAAAAAAATCGTACCTTTGCACCCAGTTTATGA
>JAZLBE010000092.1:0-4152 GCA_045613525.1 Paludibacteraceae bacterium | reverse complement strand
AGGAGCGATGTTGAGACCCGCGAAGTATGCTGCCCAATCTACCTGAGGTACAAGCACTTGGAGCTCGTCGATGGACATTTTGTTGTAGTTAGCAACTGGGTCACGGAGCTCTACATTGCTGAGCGCTGCACCTGCGAGACGTGTCTCAAGACGGAGTACGGTTTGTGCTTTCTCGGCTGCATTATTAATGCCGAAAAGTGTGAACATTTTCTCTACGTGTTTGAGATACTCAGCACGGATGTGAGCGGTGTGCTCGTCTTGGTCGAAGTAGTAGCTTTTCTCGCTGAGTGCCAAACCAGCTTGGTACTCGTTGAGGATATTCATGCTAGAGTTCATGGCATCTGCATCCACGTACATGGCCCATAGTCCGTAGTCCATGGCTTTACCAAGTGCGGCAGACCATTGGCTCTTGTCAGTTACAGAGTCGAGTTCGGCTAGAACAGGAAGAACAGGAGCGATGCCTTCTTTGTTGCGGCGCTCAATATCCATACTAAGGTTGTATACATCACCGATCTTTTGTGGGATAGAGCCCATAGGATGCTGTTTAGCGGCGATGTCAGCGATGAGGCCGTTGACTTGCTCAAGGTTTTGGAGTCCGAGCTTGTCGAATGAGCCGAAACGGCTATACTCGTTAGGCAATGGATTGTTCTTCATCCATCCACCGCAAGCGTATTGATAAAAGTCGTTTTGTGCGGCTACGGTAGTATCAAGGTTCTCTTGGTAAATACCAGTAGTCTGTTGCTTAGTACATGCAGTCAGTGCCATAAGCGATAATAGAAATACTAAAGGTTTGTTCATATTCTTGAAAGTTTAAAAATATTCTAGTTTAGTGCCCACAGATTGCACGGATAACCACCTATTTCTAATTCATGAACAATCAGTGTAATCCGTGGGAAATATACTCTATAACTCCAAGAGTTTGAGTGATTGTCTTTGACCGTTTTTGTTGATCGTTAGGATATAGATACCTTGTGGCAGGTTTGGTAGTGGGTGGGTAGCGCTGGTGATATGCGCTTTGTTCAAGATGCTACCATCTATATTGTATATGGTATACGAGCCACCTTGTGCATTCTCAATGCAGTGAGTAGCGTGGTTATAACAGAACTCGTAGGTAGGAGTTGTTATGTCGCCCGTAGAGGTTTTTCCGCCAAGTCGCAATCCTACAAGGATTGGGTCGTGGTCGCTGCTGCGGAACATGGTTTGATCGTTAGCAGAACCATCATAGGTGTATGTGTCTTTTTCAGGTGAGTTGATGTGGTATGCTATCATACCCGTTACTTGTGGGTATAGGGTAGAGTTGCAGAGTGCATGGTCGAGATAGCCTAAGGTGCCTTGGTAAACATAACTATAACTGCTGTCAGCATGGAAGCTACGATGGAGGTCAATCATACCCCAGTCGGTAAGGGTAGTGATAGGATCTTCCTTGCCGTAGGCATTCAAGTCGCCCATGACGAGGATATCTTCGTCATCAAAATGTGAGGTGTAGGATGTGTAGTTAGACAGCAGGGAGTTAGCCTCTTGTACTCGTGCAGCGTTGAACGAACCTTGTCCATCGCCTTGATCTTTGTTAGCCCCTGATCCGGTACCGCTCTTGGCCTTGAAGTGGTTGACAGAGAAAATAAATTTCTCGCCAGTAGCTTTCTCTATAAAGGCTTGCGCTTTTTTGCGTTCGGAGACATAGGTGTTGTTGTGTTGGATGCTACCATAGGGTTGTACCACATCGGTGCAATAGACATATGCAGCCTTGGTATATGTCCCGTAGACTGAACCGCCGTCGTTGACGTAGGCGAAGTTTCTACCTGTGTTCTTTGTTAGATCGGCTGCTATCTCGGCAAGTGCGTTTTGTCCTTGTTGTATCTCTACAAAACCATAAATATCGGCATTGATGTGTGCAAGCGCTTTACTCACTTTTGCGCGTTGAATCTGGTGCTCGGCATTGTTGGCAGGACCATAAGAATCAAAAGCTTCTACGATGTAGTATTCCAGGTTCATACAGCAGACTAGCAACGTATGTTCGCCACGAGCATTGATGGCTGATAGGTCGTAGCCCTTCTCCATCTCGGCACGGGTGTTACCTCGCCAGTCGCCTGAGATGAAACTGAGACTATTGTACGAGTTGACTTTGACCTTGAGATTATGCACTCTCTCGTCGATGCGATGATAGCCACTGACGTTGGTGAGCGTGAGTGTGCCTTGCTCGTTGAGCGAGAGGATAGAGTAGTAGTCGGTAGATAGCGGAAGTACCTGATTAGTAGGGTTGAAGATACGGCGAGGAGCGATGGTCAGTTGTCCAGATTTGGTATTGTTGGTCACATAGAATGGGGTGGTGAATTGCACCTCTTTGCCCACGAACTGACTCATCTCGCTAGTTGTCCATTGGTCGATATTAGTGATAGTAATCACTCCATTATTTTCATCCGTATAGTCGCCACTAGGGTTGTCGTTTCCACTGATGAGTGGGTTGGTGGAGTTCCAGATGTAAGCTTGGCTTCCTACTGTCTCGTAGATGGGGCTAGAAGACGCATTCTTTTGGTACTTAGTGAGCTCGCCATAGAGCACCACGAAGTCGCCTACGGCAACGGTACTAGGGTTGGTAATCCTCTCACCGTCAATACCATATACGCGGTAGGCGTAAAAGTCCTCGGTTGAGTTGGCGCCTTTGACATGCTCGATATAGAAGGAGGCATTGCCGTACCTAGATACATTGGTTGCATGGTTCGAATCAATCTTCTTGATATAACCCATGACATAGTATTTGGTGCCTGTGGTAGCGCCAGCAGATAGGTTTTTGCATATCTCGCGTGCTTGCAGCACGTCGATAGCTTCACTAGGAATATTCCAGTCTTGTGCCTCTTCTGGTATGGTGATAGTAGCCGCATAACCAGTTGCCGCAAAGAGGAGAGAGATGAGTATAAAAGTAAGTTTTTTCATTTGTCTGTATGAATTGGGCTGCAAAGGTACGACAAAAAATGCACATACGCAAGTAGAGCGAGTTATTAATTGCAAAAAGATAGATGTTATCTATCTCATTCGATATTTATCACTCATTCAAGCTTGCTTGAGAATGAGATAATGAATATCGGATGATAAGGTGTAAACCGTTTTTGCAAATAATTGCGAGCGGATTGGAGTATGTACCGCATCGTGCGAACGTAGCTACGGTGGAATTGGTGAATCATGCGTAGAAAATATGGGCGGAATGATTCACCAAGGCAGTGTCCGAAGCACGACAAAAAATGAGGGAACTATATACGAGTTGACACTAAAACTAAAAACAACAAGAATTATTTTAATCAACAACTTGTTTCAACAACTTGCGCGGCAATCAAAAGCACCCCAAAAAGTCACGAACTTTTTCGGGGACCCCGCACTCCCTGCCGCGCTCAAGATAAACACATAGTGTCAACAGGTATATAAATCCCTAAATAAATGTGGCGGCAAACAGCACAAGCCCCGACAGGAGGCTTGTGAAAGTATTATGTATGAGGGATTTACTTTATTTCCATTCCCATGACATTGTAGGTTTTACCATCACGGAGGATGTAGAGTTGACCGTTGAGGATGAATTTGTTTGCATCTGTATTAGGTACAGTAATTGTTGCTGTTGATTACCTACGTATCAGTCTATCTTGCGATATGTAAAAACGTATTTTGGATCATTAGTAGGTGTCACTCCCTCAAAACGACTCCTTAACTCAATGGGCAATCCTTCTTCGTTATAAGTATAATGCCACGAAGAGCGAGAGTATTTAATTAGATTATTCCTAGAGAGCATGCGTATATACGTTGGGTGTGTAGTTCCTTGCCCAAAAAGAGGGTCATAAACAAATGCATTATCAGTATTGAAGAAAGGACGTGGTTTGTTATCATATTCATACTCATTTTCAATGAATATGTAATTTCCTGTTGGAGTTTCTCCCCATATATCATCCATTTCTGGTACCCGCATTATCTCTTTTACAATGTTACCATGTTCATCATATTTCAATATTGAATAACACTCAGGATCGTTATCTCTCCATATTGAATCCATCTTTCCATCTCGATAACTAAAATGTATCACATTCATTCCGTGCTTAGATGTAACCAATCTTCCCATATCATCGTATTCCAAATCGTAGGTGTAACTTACATACACATCCTTATGTGAAA
>JAZLBE010000091.1:0-73862 GCA_045613525.1 Paludibacteraceae bacterium | reverse complement strand
GAAGATCAACCCACTGATCGGTTCTGCAGGTGTATCTGCTGTGCCAATGGCTGCTCGTGTGAGCCAGTCTGAGGGACAAAAAGCAGATCCTAGCAACTTCCTCCTCATGCACGCTATGGGTCCTAACGTAGCAGGTGTGATCGGTTCTGCAGTTGCTGCAGGTATCCTCCTCACCATGCTCGGATAATAGATATCGATATCGATAAACAAAAAGAGAGTCGCTAGTTGGCGACTCTCTTTTTATTATCTTACTTGATTTACATCAACTGAAATATTAACTACATTAAGTTTCTCTTCTGCCACAATACTGCATCACCTTCGAGCGTCCAGTCTTTAAGCAAAGAAGAAGGCGAATACCCTATCTGCTCATAGATATGTGTACAAGCTATATTCTCCACACTGATGATTGCATACAGCATACGCAGATGCAAGTAGCCAAAGGCATAGTCCTCCAATAGTTTCACTGCCTGCTTCCCTACTCCCTTACCACGAGCCTCTGGCGCAATATACATACCAATGGCCGCCTTACGATTGCGGGCATCGAAATCAAACAGATCTATACAACCCACTACGCAAGAGTTGAGAGATGCAGACTCCTCAATAATGAGGCGAAGTTGTCCATCGCGGTAAATGTCGCCTGTGGTATTTTCTATATATTGATGCAAGTCGTGACGCGACAATGGATTGTGCGTATCCGAATCTGCCCACATGGTGGCATCATTCTCCCATTGATACAAGAACGGAAGATCCGATGGCTCTATTTTGCGCAATTTTATCATCGCCTATACACCATACACTATACACCCTACACCCTACACTATACACTATCCGAAGAGACCGAAGAGACCTTTCTTTTGTTTTGGCTCTTCTACAGCATAAGCAGCTGGTGCAGGTTTGAATTGATTACCAGAATGGATCATCTGATAGATCACTCCCCAATCTGGTATTCCACCTAGGTTGCGGTCATCAATAAAGAGGTCTGCCTCCAACTTACGAGCACGAACTACCTCAGATGTCTCCTCTGGGAAATTAGAATTCACAGCATAGAATTCCAATCCGCGTGCAGCACAATAGTCAATAGCCTCTTGCAATAGTTCACCCTCGCGACATGTCCAAAGGATAAGCTGATGATGATCCTCTTGTTGAAGTTTCTTCAATGTGTCAATAGCAAAAGGTATTGGTTTGCCGATTGCTGGATATGCATGTGTGACGATTGTTCCGTCAAAATCAATTGCGATTGTCATAGAGTTTTGTGTTTTCTGCGGCAGAGCCGCGTTATATACTTCGTGTTACTTGCGACGCGTTTTTTGCTATGTGTTATTTGCGTTGTGTTGTTTAACGTTTTACTTCTAACGTCCAGAACTTTCAACGTTCACTTCTAACGTCCAGACCTTTCAACGTTTACTTCTAACGTCCGTAGGACATACAACGCGCCTTGGCGCTTAAATTAATATTGTTCTTGATTAGGATCTTCTGGTTGCAATTCTAGTTGCATCTTACGCTCTGATGGTTTAGTAAAGTACCATCCAATAGCGGACACAGCTGTTACCCATAGCATAGATTGGTATGCACCCATCAAGTAGAAAGCAGCGATACCCCATATCATCGTATTGCTAACTAATACAATACGCAATATAGCTGCTGACTTGTATCCCATCAATCTATCTTCTTCCTTCTCCAATTGGCTGAGTTGTTTGCATCTGCGTTTGCACAAATACAAACCTGCAGGAATTGTCAACAGAGCGTCAAATATCACAACATACTGCAACGCTTGTCCAAGTTTAGACAACGAGTCAATAGGTTGTACATAGTCTTTCATGACTAGGAAATAGGCCAAAGTACCTGACAAAAGGGTCAATACCATCATTCCATAGTAGTACACATTGAGCGTACGAATAATCTTTTGTTCCATTATATTCTAAATTCTATTCGGTTAACGATTGATCTTCCGAGAGTTATCTCATCCGTATATTCTATTTCATTACCAATGGCCACACCGCGAGCAATCTGAGATATTTTCGGACATTGGATACCGGATGTAGGTGATTGACTATTGAATAGGTTCTGCAATCTCTTGTAGATGTAGAAGTTGGTCGTATCACCTTCCATCGTAGTAGGGAGCGCTAGAATCACCTCCTTGATGTTCTCAGGCTCTATGCGTGCCACTAGCGAGTCTATCTCCAATTGTGCTGGCCCTACTCCATCCATAGGCGAGATCACTCCTCCCAACACATGATATAAGCCCTTATACTGACCCGTATTCTCAATAGACATCACGTCTTGCACATTCTCCACCACACAGATAGTTTGTCTATCGCGTGAGTGTGATTGGCATATCGGACAAATCTCTTGATCAGAGATAGTATGACATTGCTTACAGTACTTGACCTCTTGTTTCAAGCGAAGTATCGAACCAGCAAAAGCCTCTACGTCCTTGGCATCTTGACGAAGCAAATGCAACACCAGTCGTAAGGCGGTCTTACGCCCTATTCCTGGCAACGACGCCACTTGTGCCACAGCGTCACTCAACAATATAGATGGATATTCATTCATCTCTCTACTCTAAACTTTCTTCGCCCAGCGTGCTGGAAGCATACGATATGGGTATTTCTCACGCATGTTCTCAGCATTTGGACAATCACATCGGTGAATACGAATACCCTTCATTATACTGATGAATGCAAAGATAGGATCACCTGGTTGTGGATTACAACATGTAGCTAGATTATACTCCACGCTCTTGACATTGATATCCACCTCCAAAGCCAATGCCTCTTGTGGACTCTTAGGCACATACGGAGTACTCTCGCGCATCTCATGATGAGGTTCGTCCAACATGAGAAATATCTCTTTAATGCGCAACAGATCCTCCTTGCCTAACGCAATTGACTGATACAAGTCACTGACCGCCTTATAACCCAACTTAGTAGCTATACGAGATAGTTCGCCCTCTGTGAAATCAATCTTCCAGTTCTTAAAACGACGCTCCAACATCTCGCGTCCTTCCGAAGCATTGCGAAACTCTACCTCTTTGAGCGCTTGACGAATCTTATTCTTAGCCTTGCTAGTAACTACTACATTGAGCCAATCGGCTGTTGGTTTTTGGTTAGGAGATGTCATAATCTCCACCTGGTCACCATTTTGGAGCTTTTGACGAATACTCACATTCTGATTTCTAATCCTACCTCCAACACACTTACAACCTACATCACTATGTATTGAGAATGCAAAATCCAACACCGTTGATCCCGCTGCTAGGCGCTTCAAATCACCCGTAGGTGTAAACACATACACACTATGACTGTCCGTATTCAATCGGTTGCCATCTACACCCTTGTACGCCCAATGGGCTGCCACTCCCTTCTCGGCCACTTCATCCATACGACGAGTACGAATCTGCACCTCCACCCACTTCTCTTCTGGACCTAACACCGTAGTGTGCAAACTTTCATAACCATTCTCCTTAGGCACACTGAGCCAGTCACGCAGACGCTTAGGATTAGGCTTGTACATATCCGTGATGATAGAATACACCTGCCAACAATCTAGTTTCTCACGCTCTAACGGAGAGTCCAGAATAATACGTATAGCAAACAGGTCATAGATACGATCCACATCGCATTTTTGCGCCTGCATCTTGTTGTAGATACTATGTATCGACTTCGGACGTCCCTTGATGGTAAACTGAAATCCATTATCTTTCAGTTTCTGTTCCAATGGCGTGATAAAAGCCTTGATATAGGCATCACGTTGTGCCTTCTTCTCATTGAGCGAATGAGCTATATACTTATACGTCTTGTAGTCGATAAATTTGAGCGCAAAGTCCTCCATCTCCGTCTTGATAGCATACAAGCCCAGTCGATGCGCCAATGGTGCATGCAAGGCCGAAGTCTCGCGTGCAACATGACGACGACGATCACTGTCGCCATCCTTATCCAAGCTGCGGAGCAACTCCAAACGCTCAATAAGAATGTCATATAGTACTTTGTTACTATCTTCGGCTGCCATAGATGAATAAAATTGCAATTTTCGGCCGCAAAGTTACAAAAAAATTTGCACATATGAAAAAGAATTTGTAATTTTGCAGCAAATTTAACATTTAACCAGTAAATAAATAACAAAATCTATATGAAAACTACAAAAATTCTTATCTCCGCATTGTTAGGAGTAGCTGTCATCTTTATGGCATACATTTGTGTTAACAGCGTCGTTACACCTATCAAGTTTGAGGAAGCTCGTGTACAACGTGAGGTTAAGGTTATCAACAACCTCGTTAGCTTACGTACCGCAGAAGCTCAATTCCGTTTGGATAAAGGTTACTTCACTGCTGACCTTGACTCATTGATCAACTATCTCAAAACTACTCCTAAGAAAGAGGTTTTCAAAGTTGGTTCATTGACCGAGAAACAATTGGAAAATAAGATGACAGAGACCAAAGCTGCTAAAATTCTTGAGCGTGCTCGTTTGAAAGCACAACGCAAGATGAAATTCCAAGGTGCTGACAGCTTGGATCTCCTCTACAACTATATTTGGGAAAACGACCGCGAGGTCAAGATGGAGGGCTTACAAGGTTTCCGTCGTGATACCATTTTGACTAACATGATTCAAGCATTGTACAAAGGTCAATACACAGAGGAAACAATTGGCGAGATTATTTATATCCCTTATACTGACAATGTTAAGTTTGAGGTAGAGACCAACAACGGTTACACCACTTCACAAGGTATCAAGGTTCCTATCTTCGAGATTCGTGCTCACTACAACACCTACCTACACGATCTCAACAACCAAGAGCGTGTTAACCTCATTGACAAAGAGGAGAAACTTGGCCACTACCCAGGTTTGAAGGTTGGTTCAGTAGAGGCTCCTAACAACAACGCTGGTAACTGGGAGTAATATCCTAACTACGATATGCACAAAGTGGGGAGTGGGAAACCACTTTCCACTTTTATTTTCTAAACTATTGCACATATGCGTATTATCTCTGGTATATTCAAAGGCAGAAGACTCATGCCTCCTAAAAATATCACCGCCCGTCCTACAACAGACTTTGCCAAGGAGAGTCTATTCAACCTCCTAACCAATCGCATGGATTTTGAGGATATCGACATGCTAGATCTCTTTGCTGGTACTGGCGGTATTGGATTAGAGTTCATCTCACGCGGAGCACGCGAGGTGACAGCCGTAGAGATGGCTCACACCCAACAGAACTTCATCATCTCAGCATGCAAACAACTAGGTGTCAGAAACCTACATGTCATTCGTGGAGATGTATTCAAATATGTCAAGACATGCCATATTCAGTATGACTTCATCTACGCAGACCCTCCCTACGACCTAGAACAACTACCTACTCTGCCCGATGCCATCTTTGGTCAAAACATGCTCAAAGAAGGTGGAATATTCGTCCTAGAACACTCCAAAAACAACTCCTTTGAGGACCATCCACACTTCCTAGAAGAACGCAAATATGGCAATGTGCACTTCAGCTTTTTCCAATAAAAGTCAGACCTACTAGATTAACTAGACCAACTAGCATAAAAACAACAATCGCACCCTACAAGGTGCGATTGCTATATATAATAAGGTATATACCCTCTAACTTTCAACTCATGAACGAATCTTCTGCTCCCACTTCCATGCGCTCATCAACACATCTTCAATAGGAGTATCGGCTATCCATCCTAACAACTCGTTAGCCTTGTCTGCTTTGGCCCACACCTGCTCTATGTCGCCCTCACGACGACCAACAATCTGGTATGGCACATTCACACCTGTCACTTGCATAAACGTATTCACAATCTCCAATACACTCAACCCACGACCTGTTCCTAGATTGAACAACTCCACTTGCTCTGTCGCCACACCTGAGAACATACGCTCTAATGCCTTAACATGCGCCTTAGCCAAATCCACTACATAGATGTAGTCACGGATACATGATCCATCGGGTGTACTATAATCATTGCCATAGATTTTGAGTTCTTCACGCAAGCCCACTGCTGTCTGAGTCACATATGGTAACAAATTTTGTGGCACTCCGTTAGGCAACTCGCCTATCAATGCGGATGGATGAGCACCAATAGGATTAAAATAGCGCAAAATAATAGCATGCAGATCCTTATTAGCATATGCTTCATCACGAATAATATCCTCATTGATCTGCTTGGTGTTACCATATGGAGAAAGCGCCTTCTTGATAGGAGCATTCTCATCTACTGGCAGATATTTTGCATCTGGTTGACCATATACTGTACATGAACTAGAAAATACGATATTCTGCACATTGTGGCGCTTCATCGTATCTAGCACAGTGATCAACGAGAATAGATTATTACGATAGTACATCAATGGCTGTTCTAGCGACTCATTAACAGCCTTACTAGCCGCAAAATGTATCACTCCCGCTATATCGTCGTATCTAGCAAAGAGATCATCCATTGCTACAGCATCTGTACAATCAGCTTTTACAAAATCAGGACAAGCGCCCACGATGGCAGCAATGCCATCGAGGACAGCCTGATCTGAGTTACTCAAATTATCTACTATAACGACATCATACCCCTGTTGCATCAGCTCAACCACTGTGTGTGAGCCGATATAACCTGTTCCACCTGTTACTAATATACGCGCCATCGATAATTATGAGTTATTAATTTCTAATGTTTTCAACTATTAAAACAATTTGCTAGGATAAACACCCGCATCAACCAATGCTTGGATCTTATCAACTACCATTTGACGATCGTCAGCATAAGTTACACCAAACCACTTAGCGGTTGTATCGAGTACCTCGCAAGTTGCTTGACCTGAATTGATAAGGTCATTAACCAATGTAGGAATATAGAACTCTGCTTTGAGCTCTTGAGCATTCTTGGTCAAGAAAGCCTTGAAAGCCTCTTCTGCATATGCAAAATACTCAGGAGTAAAGCCCCACATGTTCATACTTACTGGAGTCTCAAATGGGATCTCTACATCTACACCATTCTCATCTTGGTAAATGATATGTCCATCCTTAGACTCAATAGCTGTGCGCTCTACTACGTCGGTCAAGAAACCATTCTCATCGGTTGCACATACACCACGGCTAACTGTTCCGTGCTCGCTCAAAGTATTGCCTACACGGTAACCTGCCATACAGTATTTACCCTCTTTGCCTTCTACATCCATCAAGAATTTTGCCATTACCTCAAATGACTCTTTACCATAGAAGTCATCTGCGTTGATAACCATAAATGGCTCGTGAATCAAGTCCTTAGCCATCAATACAGCGTGGTTAGTACCCCATGGTTTGGTACGCTCTGGATTGCGGGTAAAGCCCTCTGGCAAGTTGTCAATACCTTGGAAGCATACCTCGCATGGAACGTGATCAGCATACTTGCTCAACACTACTTTGCGGAAATCCTCCTCGAAATCCTTGCGGATAACGAATACTACCTTACCAAAACCAGCACGCATAGCGTCAAATACGCTATAGTCCATGATTGTTTCACCGTTTGGACCTAGACCATCCAATTGCTTCAAGCCTCCATAGCGGCTACCCATACCAGCCGCGAGAATAAATAAAGTTGGTTTCATTTTTGTATAAATTTATATAGGTTGTTTTGCTTTCACATTATTCATTGCTTACCACCACTTTGCCATGACGTCTTCTATGTTTGAGCCACAAACCATAGATCTCAGAGCAGTTACTTGCAGTAATAAATGCCTTGATGTTATTATCACGAATAAATGCCATCAATGCGGCAAACTCCTCTTGGGTCAACAAAGACTGAATCTCCTTAGACTCCTCACGGGTATATCCACCCTCAACTGTATAGAGCGAACAACCACGCACCAAATCATTAACAATATAGTCGCGTATGAGCTGGTGATCACGAGAGATGATACATACACGTTTGCGACGATCCAACGATGCGGTAAAGTAGTTGATCACAATACCATTAATCCATGTACCTATCAAACCAATCACCACCATACGGAAGTCATTGATCATAAAGGCTGTACAGCATATCAACGCACCACCGATAGACACCGACATACCGATATCAAAGTGCAGGTACTTATTGATGATCTTAGCGATGATATCCAATCCGCCAGATGATGCATTGATGCGGAACAAGATAGCTTGACATGCTGAGAGCAGGAACACAAAACATATCAGATCAAACCATACATCACCCATGCCCAATCCAGCTGACATCACAGAGTCTCGCACTTGCTCCAACACTTCGCCAGCACGACTCAACAAGTATGGATTGCCATTAGCATCCAATGCTGTTTGTCCAGCTTGCAATTGGGCTAATACATCTGGATTCTCTATCACCTTGTGCGTAAAATTAGTATATGGATATATACGATCACACAATTGGGTCAATGGACCTAGAATCATAGCGGTGTACACTGTCTTAGCGCCAAACTCATTGCCAATCAACAAGAAGGCCATCGTCAGCAACACGGCATTGATACCCATCACCCAGTACGAGAAGGTATCAGCTGTACCGCCGAACAGCGTATTCAACACGATACTCAAACCTGAGATGGTACCAATAATCAAATGACTAGGTATCAAAAAATAGTACACAGCAGCCGCACCAATGAATATACCAAAGTTCATTACCACGAACTCATTCCAAAACTTCTTGGTACCTAAGGCTTGCCAAAACTCTGTCAACAACTCTAACCAATATTTCTTGGTAAAGTAATGTTTAATCGAATTATCCATAATGTTAATCTTTTATCACTAATTTTGCTGTTCGACGAGTTATCTGACTTAGCAGGATATCTCGACCTTCTTGCTCACGTTTTATTATCTCAGGTGTCGAACCACGAACCGTCAATAGACTCAATCCATCATTCCATACCACTCGATATGCCTCTTTCAGATGCTCTATCGCTTGTTGCACAAAACGAGAGTTGTCCACGCATACAGAGATAGTCACCGCACTGGATTGTATCAGAGACACTTTGAGTCGGTTCTGATGAATAATATTAAATATATGCGTCAAACTCTCTTCCAATACAAAAGAGAAGTCCTTAGCACGCAACGTTATCAATACCTGATTTGGACGCCATATATACACAGGCACATTGATTGGATCTGCCTGAGCTGCAATCACCGAACCAGACGCAGTATAATCGCCAAAGGGTTTGACATACAGCGGTATAGATTTGTTTTCTAGCGGACGAATAGTCTTAGGGTGAATCACCTGCGCACCACTATATGCCAACTCTACTGCATCGTAGTATGTCAATCGATCTATCTTGATAGTATTAGCTACCAAGCGTGGATCTGCATTCAGAATACCTGGCACATCCTTCCAGATGGTCACAGACTCTGCATCGAGGAAGTTACCCAGCATAGCCGCTGTATAGTCCGAACCCTCACGACCTAATGTCGTACGCAATCCATCAGCTGTGCCACCTACAAAACCCTGAGTGACAACCACTTTCGGACGATTAGGTCTATTCCACCCTGCCTTGATCACCTGTGCAGAGCGCTCCATATCCACCTTCGCCTCGCGGAAAGTATTATCTGTCAACAACAACTTTGGTATATTCCACCACTCGGTTGGTATACCACTCTTGAGCAAGTACACCGCCACAATCTGTGTGGACATGATCTCTCCCAAACTTACGATCTGATCATAGTTTTGGTCGTACGAACATGTATGGTCGTACTCGGGCATCATCGGGAAACGTATATCCTCATTAGGCTTCAAACCCAATGCCATAGCCATATGCACATGGTTATCTAGTATAGCTAACCACTCTTGATCGGCCGTTGTCTCGTCCTTCTGTGACAAAGCTGCCACCAAACGCTCCAACGCATTGGTTGTCTTGCCCATGGCTGAGACTACAACCATCAGGTCGTCGCCGGCATGACTAACAATCTCTTTCAGATTACGAACACCAGCTGCATCCTTTACCGAAGCACCACCAAACTTATATACTTTCATTTTTTTGTTTCGTTTCACTTAACGTTACCTGTCCTTGCGCGACGTTATGTGCTTTGCGTTATCTGCTTCGCGTTGTTTGCTTTGCGTTGTTTAACGTTTACTTCTAACGTCCGCAGGACTTATAACGGTTCACTTCTTAACGCCCGCAGGGCTTATAACGGTTCACTTCTTAACGCCCGCAGGGCTTATAACGTCGAAGACTTCTAACGCAGTTCCACTGCTAGAGCAGATTGGCCATCTTGATGGCTGTCACAGCACCTTCTACGCCCTTGTTACCCAAGCGACCGCCCGCGCGATCAAGCGCTTGCTGCTTATCCAAGGTTGTCAACACAGAGAAGATAACAGGGCAAAAATTAGGCTGATAATATCCTCCTATGCTGCCACCCTGTGCATTGAGCATAGTAACACCCTGGGTCACACTCTGACACACATAGTCAAAGTGAGGAGTATCACCCTGAATCACACAACCGATAACAATAACCGCATCCGCACGTTTGAGCATTCCAAACTTCTTCTGTCCACTCACATAGAGGGCAGCGCCATAGGTCAACTCTACTGTACCTGGCACATGCATCACATCGATATTCTCCTCCAACACACCATGTTTGAGAAGTGTATCTATCGCACCTTGTGCCAATGCGTGAGTGATTTCGCTATTCCAATCAGCTACTACAATAGCATAGCGCTGACGTTTAAGCACGTCAGCGCTAGGCAATTCATTCGCATTATATTGCGACAAATCAGTTGTCATAAATTGTACTTATAATCGTTTAACCGATAACCGACTAACCGATAAGTTTATTATTCAGCAAGAGCGATATATTTCTCAATATCTTGAGCCTCTACAGAAGCTGGATAATCAGCCTTGATTGACTCAAACGCTTTCTTAGCAGCTGCTTTGTTACCCAACTCGAGGTATACAAAACCTACTTTCTTCAAGCTCATTGGAGCGATCAACTCA
Source organism: Paludibacteraceae bacterium (assembly GCA_045613525.1). Lineage (GTDB taxonomy): Bacteria > Bacteroidota > Bacteroidia > Bacteroidales > Paludibacteraceae > Colicola. The sequence goes on along the minus strand of JAZLBE010000091.1, from coordinate 62,942 downwards.
TTGCCAGACTTAGCAGCAGCCTCAAACGCCTTAGCTGCTTTGCCATACTCCTCAAGGTGTACATAAGCATCACCCAAGAGTTGCAATGCTGCTGGCTCTATTGTCAAATCAGATGCGTTGAACTTAGCCAAGTATGCAGCTGCATCCTCATATTGACCCAATTGATAGTGGCATACACCTGCATAGAGAGCTGCCAACTTTCCACCTTGATAGCACTTGTAGTCATCTGCTGCTTGTTGGAAGCCTACGCACTCTGCATCGTCACCATTCAATGCCTTAGCATAATCGCCTTGCATGAAATAAGCTACTGACTTAGCGTTCTCTTCATTTACCTCTTGTGCCTTTGGCTTGATAACATAGTTGTTATACGCCAACACACCTACAACAGCCAATACGATCACAGTAATAGCTACAGATAGTTTCTTTTGATTTTTCTCAATCCACGCGCTGGTGGTGTTGAGGGCCTCTTGTACATTCTCAAGATTTTGGTCCTCTACAGTTACTTTTTTCTTTGTCATATTCTTGTTATTTTTAATTTCAATTAAACGTGATTTTCGCCACGCAACTCAAATAGCGTGCAAAGGTACTACATTTTTCTTACATGTGCAAATTTTTTGGCATTTTTTCCGCTAAATCAGCCCATTCGACTAATGCGTGTCAACTCTTGCTCATCCAACAATTTTATCTTTCGTCCATCCAAACTGATAACGCCCTCCGAGGCAAACTGCGAGAGAGTACGTATCGCATTAGACGTTGTCATATTTGACATATTAGCCAAGTCCTCGCGAGCCATATACATAGCTATAGTCACACCATCCTCGTCCAAACCATATGTGTGTTTGAGCGTCAACAAGGTCTCTGCCAAACGACCACGAATATGCTTTTGGGTCAAGTTCACCGTACGAGACTCAGATATAGCCAAATCCTTTGACATCAACTCTAACACTCCAAAGCAGAACTCATTATTCATCTTGATTACCTCCAAGAATGGCAATCGTGCTACACGATACACTACGGTTGGCTCAATAGCTGTCGCACAAGATGAGTGCATATCACCAGCCACAGCACTACGATAACCGAACGAATCACGACGATTCAGCAGACGGATAATCTGCACACGCTGACCTACACCCTCCTTAGTAAGACGGATTGTACCTGACGCTATCACCATCACATACTCAGGTTCATCACCCTCCTGGTGAATAATCTCGTTCTTGCGAAAACGCTTGATCTCAGAATGTTCTTCGATATACTTCTTCTGGTCTGGTGACAAGAGGTCCCAGACCGGACTCAATTCCCAAATTTTATCCAAATCTTCTTGAAACTTACGCATATCTACAGATTTTTGCTGCAAAGATACATAATTTTCTTTAAACTTGCAAAAAAAAAATAAAATATTGCGTTTATTTCGAATATTTTTAGTACTTTTGCAGTCGAAAATAATCTTCAATTTGATTTTTAGTATTTTTTTATGAATATTTCAGTAATAGTCCCTCTTTTCAACGAGGCAGAGAGTTTACCTGTTTTGCACGAATGGATCCAACGCGTAATGCACGAACATGATTTTACCTACGAGATCATCTTCATCAACGACGGTTCTACCGACAACTCATGGCAGATCATCAAACAGCTACGCGACACTGACCCTAATGTACATGGTATCTGCTTCCGACGCAATTATGGCAAGTCAGCTGCTTTGTACTGCGGTTTTGACGCTGCGCAAGGCGATGTAGTCATCACCATGGATGCTGACCTACAAGACTCTCCTGACGAGATTCCTGAACTATACCGAATGATCACAGAAGATGATTTCGATGTTGTCAGCGGATGGAAACAAAAACGCTACGACAACAAACTTACCAAGAATATCCCTAGCAAACTCTTCAATGCTACTGCACGCTGGGTCACTGGCATACAGTTGCACGATATGAACTGCGGACTCAAAGCATATCGCCAAGAGGTCATTAAGAACATCGAGCTATTCTCTGAGATGCACCGATATATTCCATACTTGGCTAAAAACGCAGGATTCACCAAGATCGGGGAGAAAGTCGTACAACACCGCAAACGCGAATTCGGCGAGAGCAAGTTCGGCCTCAACCGCTTCGTCAACGGCTATCTCGACCTCATGACACTCTGGTTCCTCAACAAGTTTGGCAAACAACCTATGCACTTCTTCGGACTCATTGGTAGTATCATGTTTATCCTCGGTTTCATTGCTATTATCGTGGTGGGTGCTATGAAGTTACACGCTCTGGCTCAACACACTTCTGCAATGTTGGTAGCCGACACACCATATTTCCACCTCGGTATTCTCGCTATGGTACTAGGTTGTATGCTGTTTTTGGCTGGATTCCTCGGCGAACTCATCATCCGCAATTCATCCGAGCGCAACAACTACCTCATCCGCGAAAAACTCTAAGAAGATTATCCCCACGGATACTACTGATTTTCACAGATTGATATTAAGCTAATTAGTGACTATCCGTGAAATCTGTGGGAATGTAAAAACATGAACGCCATCTTCGACAACTATCGTCTGCTTGATACCCTCTCCCACGAAGATGAGGCCGATTTTCGCGTCTACCTACAAGACCCCGATGATCTACAAGACGGACTAATGGCCGTTACTGGACTCACACTCAACATACTGGAAAACGGATGGAACGAGAAAAAACTTATGACCATCCTCACTAGTTGCGACGGCATAGCACCAGAGATGTTCGAGCGAATACTAGTCGGCGTACTGCTCATCATGATTCAGCACGACCGCGAGATACGCCACAACCAAGCACTACTCGAAGACCTACAAGAGATCCTTACGTTCGCTCCCGAACTCAGCTATACTGCACTATGTAATATTGCGCGTACAACGCAGATCAAACGCCTAGAACAGTTCAACCAACAACTCACACAAGAACTCATGCCACTCATGCATGATCGTCACTCCAACGAGTTCTACGACATCGTACGCAGCAGACAGAGCGAGATGGAACACATCGCCAAACTACACCTAGATCAAAACTTCTTGATTTTCAAAGATTTCTATACCACTCCACTTTTCAGAAACGATGCCTCTGTATGGCTTCAGCCATGGACAGAAGATACCCTACTTAACCTCAACGAAGAAGACAGAGAAGAAGTCAGTGGACTCATCGACTTGTGGCCTCTCTGCGACAGCGACAAGTATGCCCTATGCCACATGTATAGTTCGTTCAAAGGAGTGATTAGCAGCCAATTACCAGTAGAATCTATGCGAGAGATGGGAGTCGGCATGGCTGGCAATCAGATTGTGACCAACGGCTATGTACAACAACTATACCGCTTCTTCCGCCTGTCATCACACACACAGGCCAAACCGTTTGATCATGCACACCATCTGCGCGACCTACTCGTTTATAGACTCGTAGTAGTCGGTCAGCGTGCCAAACAAACCATCAACGAGTTACTCGGTTAACCAACATTCACCACCCTTTCTACCGACTCACAGAGTCCTAATCCAACATCTGACCAAAGTTATTGGACAGCTGGATCATCTTGTCATACTCCTCAGGAGACAAGTCGTAGAAGTAATAGTTTCGTGGATCAACTGGTTTGCCGTGCAAACGAACCTCGTAGTGCAAGTGTGGACCTGTCGATTTACCCGTGTTTCCCACCAAGGCTATGACATCCGAACGACGTACTTTTTGTCCCTCATGAACGAGCGACTTATAGAGGTGGGCATATAGTGTTTGATAGCCAAAACCGTGATCCAATATCACCGTATTACCATATCCTTGCTTCCATCCAGAGAACACCACCTTGGCATTACCCGTAGCAAAAATCTCGGTACCAGTAGGCGCAGTAAAGTCCATACCTTGGTGGAACTTACGCACATGATAAACAGGGTCAATACGCATACCATAACCCGAAGCCACACGCTTCAAGTCCTTATTCATAACTGGCTGAATAGCAGGTATATTCTCCATTCTGATCTCCTGATTCTTAGCCATCTCCACTACATCGTCATACGATTTAGCTTGCACATACATCTCCTTTTGCAAGAGGTCCACTTTCAGCGTCAAGTCAGCCGCCAACTCATTGTTGGTCATCTGAGCTATCTGCTCATAGTAGTCTATCTTGCGTTGCGCACCTTGGCGGATATGCAACGGAATAGGCTCTGCGCCAAAAAGCACACGATATAGATTATCATCGCGTTGTTGCAAGTCGGTCATCACAATCTGCATCTGATCTACCTGATGACTGAGCACCTCCAACTGTGCATGCAGCGAGTCCTTCTCCTTTTTGAGTTGTTTCTCGCGAGGCGATGGGAAGAAGGTCAACAACACAAAGAGCAATAACACTCCGATGACTATACCCGCAAAGATATAGTTACCCGTTTGGCGTAACCAATAGCGAAAACCATGTTCCACTTGCTCCATAGCAAGCGTCTGCGGATTAATTCTGTATTTCTTTTTTCGTGCCATAGTCTATCTTTTACCTTTATTACTTTTACTATTCTTTTTACCTACAAACGCTTGCCCCAATTTGCTGCGAGTCTGCGAGCGTTCTGTCGTCTCTTTCCACCAGAAGAAGTAACTATTTTGCTTTTGTTTCTCCTCCTTGGTTTTGGCCACATACACACTCTCCATCGTATAAGGATTCAAGCCTGTGTAGAACATTGTTGTAGCCAGTGTCATCGGCGTTGGTGTGAAGTCTTGCACCTGCTCAGGACGATAGTGCATCTGCTTACATTTATCTGCCAACTGCCGCATATCTTGATTCGTACACCCTGGATGCGAGGATATGAAGTATGGTATTATCTGCTGTCTCAACCCCGCCTCGCTGTTGACCTGTTCAAAGAATCGGTAGAACTTCTCATACTGCTCCCAACTAGGTTTGCGCATAATCTGCAGCACACTACTTGCCGTATGCTCTGGTGCCACTTTTAGTCGTCCAGACACATGATTCAGTATCAGTTCCTTGCCATATGCATCATTCATCAAGTCATATCTCACACCACTTCCAACAAAAGACTTCTTTATATAAGGTAACGCATCAACACGTTTGTATATATGCATCAACGGTGCAAAATCCTGATTCAGATTCTTGCATATCTTCGGAAACAAGCAACTAGGTCTCGCACATTTTTCGCACATGCTCATATCCTTACCATGCATGCCATACATATTAGCAGACGGACCACCCAGATCGCTCAGATATCCCTTCCACTCAGGTAGGTCCTTCAGTATCGCTATCTGCTTGATGATACTATCTTCCGAACGCGAAGTAATCTGCTTACCTTGATGCGCCGATATCGTACAGAAACTACATCCACCAAAACATCCACGATGCATACATACCGAGAAGCGAATCATCTCGTAGGCAGGTATATGCTTGTCCTTGTATTTAGGATGTGGATGATACATAAAAGGCAAGTCATATATAGCATCCAGTTCTTCCGATTTCATCGGTGGATATGGCGGATTAACCACTACACATTTGTCGCCTACTGGCTGTACAATCGTCGCCGCTTGTATCTTGTTACTCTCAGTTTCTATCAGTCTAAAATTCTCCGCATGCACTCGCTTGCTCTTAACCGCCTCTTCGTGACTGCGCAACACGATCCTCTCGCCTTTCGCCTCTAGCCTCTCGCCTCTCGCCTCAATATACGCAATCTGCGGAATCTCTTCAAGCGCAGCGATCTTCAAGCCCGCAGGGCGATCTACAGCAACGCGATCTACAGCGTCAGCGATCTCAATAATCTGCTTCTCTCCCATGCCATAAACTAACACATCAGCCTTGCTATCTACCAATATGCTTGGCATCAGTCTATCCGACCAATAGTCATAGTGCGTCAATCTTCGCATAGAAGCCTCTATGCCACCTATCACGATAGGCGTTTCAGGATACAACTCCCTAAGGATGTTACTATATGTTATTGTGCAATAGTCAGGTCGCATTCCTGCTTTGCCTTCTGGCGTATATGCATCATCCGAACGCAAACGCTTAGCAGCAGTATAATGATTAACCATCGAGTCCATACTACCTGCACTAATAGCAAAGAACAATCGTGGTTTACCCAGCTTAGTAAAGTCACGATGATCGCCTCTCCAATCGGGCTGAGGCACTATCGCCACCTTGTAACCAGCATGTTCAAGCACTCGCCCTATCACAGCAGCACCAAAAGCCGGATGGTCGATGTATGCATCACCACTAAAAATGATGACATCCAGCTCTTCCCAACCTCTGAGTTGCACTTCCTTTTTGGTAGTAGGAAGATAGGCTTTCAAATCTGCTTTTGGGTTCATTACTTCGTTCGTTTCTAGCATGCCATTTTATGGCAAAATACAATTAGTTCGCAAAATTACAATTTTTTTTGCAAACATGCAAGAAAAAACTAGTATTTTTATAAAAAACACCCACTTCTACCCCCTATCCGTTTCCTTGACTTCTAGCGGAAGATACCGAGAAGATAACGAGAAGATAACACCACCTTCCACCTCCAACCGACAACCTATTTCAGAGACAAGTCATCGTGCAATAATCCCCCACACGATACATACAACAAATGAGGACGCATTTCGCGTCCTCATTTCGTATACTATAACGTATTGTACTGCTACAACAACCGCTCTCAGAGCATCATATCATTATTCTATATTATTTCACACAAACACGAGTAATCGTACCCTCGCTGCTTGTATAAATACACTCCTTACCGCTCAATGGCAACGGAGTATTCAATATCGAATTGCCTATCTTATGACGCCACAACACTTTGCCAGTTGCAGCATCCATACCTAGCAATAAACCATTCTTTGTTCCTACCCACAACACACCATCTTTCTCCAATGGCATAGCAGGATTATGTTCATAACCAAAATCCGCATGACTCGCCCAACGAGTCACAGGCTCCATAGTTGTTGCGTCCATCGCTACAACCGTATCCCACATACATTTAGAGTACACCGTTTTACCATCTTCACTTAGTCCAACTGTCTCACGCACCTTATACTCTTTGGTACGCCAAATCTGAGCACCAGTCTCAGCATCCAAACATGTAAAATAGCGGTCAGGAGCTGTTATAAAGATCTTACCATTGGCTGCCACAGGCCATACACTAGCAGGAGATAACTTAGGGTTACCCTTACCATTATTCCACTTCCATACCAATGAACCATCAGCCAAATTCAGCGCATAGAAATGGGTATCCCACGCACCAAAATACAACTTATCATTATACACCAACGGACGTGTCAAGACGTAGTTCTTAAGCTCATCAAAAGACCATTTCAAGGCACCTGACTGAACATCCAATGCCAACATCCTACCATCACCACCGCCAATATATGCCACACCTTCGTGGATAGTAGCCGCACCCATAACAGCCTGCTTAGTGGTATAAGTCCAACGCACAGCACCCGTCTTAGCATCTAGACCATAAATCTGGTAGTTTGCACTTCCGAATACCACTACCCCATCCGCTACAGCTGGCGAACCGACAATACGCATGCCTGTATCAAAAGACCATTTTGTTTCACCTGTCTTAATATCCAAACAATACATACAACCCACATCATCACCTATATACAAAGATTTGCCATCAGTCACAGGAGTTGAATACAATCCTCCCTTCAATGACTTATGCCATACACGACTTACCTCAGGATATTGCTCATTCACTGAGAAATCAGGACGCAACGCCACATTAGATGGTCCATACACTTTCTTACCAAATGGCAATGCCAACCACGCCTTATCGCCTAATAGTCCTATTGCCTCATCACCCAACTGAGGAGTACGCTCACAGAAGCGGATACTGTCAGTTACACTAATGATCGAGTAACCATTGATCGTATCGTTACCACGCAAATTAGAGCGATTGAGCACATCTATTATACCATCACAGTCAAATACCAAGTTACGATGATAGTGACCACCCATCACACATTGCACATTATGCTCACGCAATACATCTGTCACCTCATACCAGTTATCTACATCACCATTACGCAATGGATAGTGCGTAAATACAAAAATTGGTGTTACATTTCCACTCTCCGCATCCGCAGCTGACACACTATCTAGATTATGTTTCAACCATGCTATATCCTGTGGAGCCACATGACCATCAGCCATACGAATCACTGGACCTGAGTTAAAACCGATAAAAAAAGCACCTGCATGCGAAAAAGCAAAACGACTATCTCCAAAAACACGAGAAAAATCCATCACACCTGATTCCGACCATGTCGTCTCATGATTGCCAGAAGCAGCATAATATGGTACTCGCAACGCATCAAGAGCATTCTTGATATCCTCTAACGAAGCACGATCACCTGACTCGCTCAAATCACCCGTCAACACAACAAACTCAACCGCTGGATTGTTATTGATATCAGCAATAGAGCGGTTCAAGTCCTCCATGGGCTTAGGATTAGAGGTACTGATATGCGTGTCTGTCAACAACGCAAAAGTAAATAGAAGAATAGATAACAGTTTCATGGATTATTCGATTTTAGGATTATACATTTATTCCAATTGCAGATTCAAACGGCTACGCAAGTCTACTAAATGATGATTCATCTTGGTAAGCACCTTATACTTCTCACCTGCTGTATATGCTTTGGCTTCTTGCTGATACTCTCTTACCAACACTTGCAACCTAAGATGATCATTTTTGAGGGTGTCCCTCACTATATCCATCACCTGCTTGCCAAATTTCTGAAACTCTTGTTTCTGCCATGGATTCGCTACAACGATCTGACACATCTCTTTTGAGATCAACTCTGGTTGAATCGTTGTCAACATAGCAATTAGACGCTCTTCACCGCGGAAGTGTGCTGCTAGACCAGCCCACGCGTCAACGAGCTGGTCCTGTGTAAAAGGGTTATTACGCGTTTCTGCTAGCTGCTCTACGGGCTGCTCAGGAGTTGGTATAGGTTTAGTTATATTACCTAAATTACCTAATGATGGCATATCCGTTGGTAGCAACTGAGGCTTAGCCACAGGTCTAGTCGCAGTTTGTGCCGTAGGCTGAGCAGTTGGTTGAGCAACTGGTTTAGCCGCTTGTACAGGTTGAGCCACTGCTGCAGACTGCACTACTGGGGCTGGTTTGGCAGTTTGCACCGCAGGAGCTGGTTGAGTAGGTGCAGCTGATTGTACCTTCTGCACACTCGCGGCCTGAACCTCTGGTCCCTCTACCAAACGACAGAGTTTGACTAATGCTAACTCCACCGTCAATCGCTTATTACGAGCTGTACGATAGTTGATATCACAAGTATTAATTATGTCTAACGCATTAAATAGCCAACGAGCATTGCATCGTGTAGCTTGTTGCTGATACTGCTGACGAATAGCATCCGATGTTTCTAACAACTCTATCGTTGCTGCATCCTTACTCACCAACACATCACGAAGATGCTGTGCTAGACCCGTGATAAAATGGCCGACATCAAATCCCTTCTGCAATACCTCATTCAAGAGAAGCAACGCATCTGTTACCCTACCTTGTAATGACGCATCCACTAAACGGAAATAATACTCCGAACTCAACACATTGAGTACCTCAATGGCTTGTGTATAACTAATATCCTTACCACAGAATGCCACCAATTGGTCAAAGATACTCAAGGCATCACGCATACCACCATCAGCCTTCTGTGCCACCACATTGAGCGCTTCTTCACTAGCATTGATACCCTCACTCTTAGCAACATATTGCAGATGACGAATTGTATCCGCTACCGTTATACGGCTAAAATCATACACTTGGCATCGACTCAAAATAGTAGGAATAACCTTGTGCTTCTCCGTTGTAGCTAGTATGAACACCGCATGCGCAGGTGGCTCCTCCAACGTTTTTAGAAGAGCATTAAATGCACTTGAGGTCAACATGTGCACCTCGTCTATGATATAGACACTATATTTGCCTATTTGAGGTGGAATACGCACTTGATCAATCAGCGAACGAATATCCTCCACAGAGTTGTTTGAAGCCGCATCCAACTCATGAATATTGAACGAACGCTGTTCATTGAAAGCTGCACATGATTCGCACTGATTACATGCCTCGTGCTCTGCAGTAGGATTCAAACAGTTGATCGTCTTGGCAAAGATACGAGCACATGTCGTCTTACCTACTCCACGAGGTCCACAAAACAAGTACGCATGCGCCAATCTATTACTACGAATAGCATTACGCAGCGTCTGAGTCAAAGCCAACTGACCTACTACACTCTCAAAGGTGGTAGGACGGTACTTTCGGGCTGATACGATGTAATCCATATTTATCAGGTAATATCGGTTTGAGTGTGCAAAAGTACAAAAAATATAGCACATATGCAACCTTCCATTGATTTTTATGCCAATTTTGCTACTTCGACTTAGCAAAATATAGTTTTATTCGATTTTATTAGTACTTTGCTTTGCATAGTAGTATATTTTTACTATCTTTGCAACGTTTTTGAAAAAAACAAGCGGACTTTGAGATTTTTTTGGCACAGATTTTGATAATCTAATAGTGAGACTCACGAAAGTCATGTGAGTCATATTGTATTAATAAACCTTAAAACAACGAAAAAATGAAAAAAATGATCGCCTTAATGGCCACTATTATGATTACAATGACTGCATGCGCAGATCGCCAAGAATTAGTAGAGTATTCAGAGTTACCTGCTTTGGCACAAAGCTTTATCCAGAAACACTTCAATGCGACAGATGTCTCATTCATTGAACGCGAAAAAGAAGGAGGACGCTACGAATACAATGTCTATCTTAAAAACTCAGTAAAGATTGAGTTCAACTATCAAGGCAATCTTCAATCTATTGACTGCAACCGCAGCCCAGTGCCAGATGACATCATTCCATCCATTATTCTGGATTATGTCGCACTACACCACCCTAACGCCTTCATCGTTGAATACTCCATCGGGTATCGACGCCTCAAGGTAGGATTAAACAATGATTGGGAGTTAGTCTTTGACCTTGATGGCAATTTCATAGGAGTTGATGATTGATCTACACATAGGCTACAGGGTATAGACTTAATGAATAGTACAATATATAAAATACAATTAACATGAAAAAATTACATCGTTCTTCTAACCGCATTTTAGCGGGAGTTTGTGGCGGTATCGCCGAGTATCTAAACGTTGATCATACAGTTGTGCGCGTATTGTATGCTGCATTAAGCCTATTTACCGCTGGTTTCCCAGGCCTATTACTCTACATCATTTTGATTTTCTTAATGCCTAACGAGGAAATTAATTAATGCACTTATGCTGAACAACTTAAAGAGTCAAATGCGTAAAGGACTCTTGGAGTACTGCATCCTATCTATTATTAGCCGAGGTGAAGCGTATGCTTCTGACATCCTTGAGGTGTTAGAGCAAGCTCACCTCCTAGTAGTAGAAGGAACTGTATATCCACTACTCACACGAATGAAAAACGAGGAGCTCCTCACCTATCGATGGCAAGAGTCTACAGGAGGTCCACCACGCAAGTACTATTCACTCACTGTCAATGGAGAACTATTACTCAAACAACTAGATGACGAATGGCAATCCATACAGCAAGCCATCAAACAAGTAACCCAACCCTAGAATCCACCTCATATGAAAGAGACTCGTACCATCAATCTTAATGGCATGGTATACCATATTGACTACGATGCCTATCAAATGCTACGCGACTATATTCAAGATATTGAGTTGCGTCTTCCAATAGATGATCACAAAGAGATTATTGGAGATATCGAATCACGTATTGCTGAACTATTCCAGAAAGCACTCTTCGCTAAGAACATACAAGCAGTCAACATTGAGATAGTAGAATCCGTCATCACACAGATTGGAACTCCATCTGAGTTTGGTCCTAATAGCCGACCTAAAGTCAAAGTGGATAAAACACAAAATAGCGGATGCAGACGCACACTAGGCATTATTACAACGGTGATATTGGGCATACTAGCATTACCCGTTATCATCTTCTGTCTAATTGTGTTATTTGCTATTATTTTCTCACTCTTCGGTGTAGCCATTGCAGGTACCTCCACACTAGGTGCTGCACTTCCTCTATTCACTGTTTTGGCTGAATTACTAGTAGACGGAGGAGCCATACTCATTCCTTTACTGATGATAGCATTGATCATAATCATCATTCTGCCTATCTTCATGGTAGTATATGCCATCATCACTAAACTACGAACCCGCCGAGGTCCAAAAGCTCGTTTCTGGTGGATCAGCATACTCTTTTGGATTGCATCTCTCGTATTCTGGTGCTCAACACTAGTTAAACTATATCAGTCATACGACCACGCACCTGACATCCTACGAACCATGATGTTAGATGAACTCGATATCACAGACGAAGGAATAACTACATCTACCCTGCTACTAGATCCATACCATAGTATTCAACTATCTGGAGCTGCCGAGCTACACTTGTACAATGCAGACCAACCATCCACCACGCTGAAAACCAATCTCTCTCAGATCATGATGGATCACATCAACATCCAAGCCCAAGTACGAGATAGCATACTCTATCTTGACATGCCTATCAACATCCCTGGACAAGTGAAAGCCGAATTCACCATCGCAACCACCGATCTCCGCAAGATAACCGTCTATGGTGCGAGCAAGATAGAGACATTGGGCGAACAGTCTCTCACACTCAATTCCCTCACGCTTGATCTCAATGGCGCAGCTGAAGCAGACCTTACACTTGCTGTCAATGATCTCAACATAGATGCCAAAGGAGCTAGCAAACTTGAACTAGAAGGCACTGCCAACAATGCTCACATCACCATCGCAGGAGCAGGTAAACTAGATGCTGACGAACTAATCGTACAAAAAATGCACATTAACTGTGCCGGAGCTAGCCAAGCTGATATACACGTAGAAGGCGAACTAAGAGCACAAGCCGCAGGTGCTAGCCGAATCAACTACAAGGGAACCCCTGTCATCAAACAAAAAATGGCCGTTGGAGGAAGTTTTATCGTTAGAGATTGACATGACAACATATCAAGAAACCATTGATTATCTATACGCATCGCAGCCCGCTTTCCACAAAGTGGGCGCTGCTGCATACAAACCAGGACTAGACAACACTCTGCGTCTAATGGCGCATCTGGACAATCCACATACCCAGCTGCGAGCAGTACACATAGCTGGTACTAATGGCAAAGGTTCTACATCACACCTCATTGCCGCAGCTCTACAAGCACAAGGGTACCGCGTCGGATTATTCACTTCTCCACATCTAGTGGATTTTCGCGAACGCATCCGCATCAATGGAGAGATGATACCCCAAGAGACAGTTGTTGATTTTGTTACCAACAATCGGATCTTCCTAGACCATATACAACCATCTTTCTTCGAGACCACGATGGCATTGGCCTTTTGGTATTTTGCACAGCAAAAAGTAGATATTGCCGTCATCGAAGTAGGATTAGGCGGACGACTAGACAGCACCAACATCCTATCCCCTCTGCTGAGTATCATCACCAACATTGGCATCGATCACACCGAGTTTTTAGGTAACACACTACCACTTATTGCAGCAGAAAAAGCGGGTATTATCAAGTCTAACACACCTTGTGTCATAGGCGAGACACACAGCGAGACCGCAGATGTCTTTTTAGATAAAGCACGCGCGTGCGATATTCTTGGTCAAGGATTAGAGACCACCGACTGTCGATTATGGTTTGCCGACCAATGTGGTTTCATGCGCAAACGACGCCTCCGCGAAGCGCCAAATTGCCAACTCAAAGGAGACTACCAAGAGAAGAACATGCAGACAGCCTATGTCGCGCTACAAGTACTGCGTAACGTATGCAATATCCAACTTGATATGCACTCTATCGCCACAGGATTTGCCCATGTATGCGATCTCACTGGCCTAAGAGGCAGATGGGAGACTCTCAGCACTCAACCACTCACCATATGCGACACAGGACACAATAGCCATGGTATACGCTACGTGGTTAAACAACTCGAAGAGCTGGCACTACAACACAAGCATAGAGGCGAAAACACCACCCTACGCATTGTACTAGGTATGGTTAAGGACAAAGACATCGATGATGTACTAGCACTTCTAACACTAGACGCTGTCTACTACTTCACCCAACCTTCTACACCACGCGCCATGACAGCCACGGAGTTACTCGAACGCTGGATGCGATTAGGTAGGAACCATGCTATGTCCTTCGATTCAGCTACACAAGCCATCACAGCAGCCAAAACCGATGCACAAGAGCATGATATCATCTTCATAGGAGGAAGCAACTACCTCGTAGGAGAGATACTATAAAAACAAACAACCCTAGTACCAAACGTGCTAGGGTTGTTTATTCCACATATATATAATCTACCTACTTCTTCCTGATAATCGTAAGACCATCACGCAACGGCAGTATAACCTTATCTAAGCGCTCATCTTGTGCCACCTTGTCATTAAATGCCCTTAGAGCTATCGTCTGCTTGTCCTTATCATATGCCGACTCTATGACATGCCCATCCCACAAGGTATTATCGGCCAAAATCCATCCACCAGGACGAACCATAGGCAAAATAGCATCAATATAGGCACTATACTCTCGCTTATCTGCATCGATAAACACCAAGTCATATGATTCTGAAGGTGTATGAGATGCTAGCCACTCACACGCATCACCTATCACCAGTTCTATTTGCTCACCCAAAGGCGAAAGCGAAAGATTACGACGAATCATTTCTTCCAACTCATCATTATGTTCTAACGATACTAACACTCCACCCTCTTGTAGCCCTTCGGCCAAACACAGAGCAGAATAACCAGTAAAAGTTCCTAACTCTAAAATACGTTTAGGACCTATCATCTGCGACAACATACTCAGCACACGACCTTGCACATGACCTGACATCATACGAGGATTGATCATCTCCAAATGCGTAGTATGAGTGATACGCTGCAAATATTCATTTTCTGGCGAAGAATGTTGTTCAATATATTCCAAAATGTCCATAAAAAATACTATTTTGCCGGCAAAATTACAAAAAAACTTGCATATGTGCAAAAAATATAGTAATTTTGCAGTCAAAATGATATAATTAACCGTAAAATCATATAATACACATCAAAAACTATGGACTTTGTAGATAAAATAGACGACATTGACCGCAAGATTTTGCAAGTTATCACACTGAATGCTCGTAAACCCTTCAAAGACGTTGCTGAAGCTGTAGGTATCAGTCGTGCAGCTGTACACCAACGCGTACAAAAGATGTTTGACAATGGTGTCATCACCGGTTCAGGATATACAGTCAACCCTAAGGCTCTCGGTTATAACCTATGCGTATATGTAGGTTTGACCCTTGAGAAAGGTAGTTTATACAACGAAGTGAGCGAGGAATTGGAGAAAATTCCTGAGGTTGTAGAGAGTCGTTTCACACTCGGCACATACTCCATGTTGATTAAGTTGTATGCGCGTGACGATATGCATCTCATGGACTTGCTCAGCAATAAGTTACAAGGTATTCACGGCGTATCTAACACAGAGACGCTTACTGCTTTGGATCAACGTATCCATCGCTCATTACCTATCAAATAAGTATTTATAGGACGGCGCAAAAGCGCCCTTAATGTATAGTTTAAAGAAAAATTATAATAATGGAAAAAGTAATTAGCGGAATCCGCCCTACGGGCAACTTGCACCTAGGTAACTATTTTGGTGCAGTCAAGAGTTTTGTAAAGATGCAAGAGGAGTATAATTGTATGTTCTTTATTGCAGATTGGCACTCTCTTACTACACACCCAACCCCAGAGAATATCCGCACATCAGTCAAGACCATTTTGGCTGAATACCTCGCATGTGGCATTGACCCACAAAAGGCATCTATCTACGTTCAGAGCGATGTTAAACAAGTATTAGAGCTCTACCTATACCTCAATATGAATGCATATCTCGGAGAACTCGAGCGTGTCACTTCATTCAAAGAGAAAGCTCGCAAACAACCTGATAATGTCAATGCGGGTTTGCTCACTTACCCTGCACTCATGGCAGCAGATATCTTGGTACACAAGGCTGACAAAGTTCCTGTGGGCAAAGATCAAGAGCAAAATATGGAGATGGCTCGCCTCTTTGCTCGCCGCTTCAACCGTATCTATAATATTGAGTACTTCAAGGAACCACAATCATTCCATTTTAGCGACAAAGCAGTCAAAGTTCCAGGCTTGGACGGCAGCGGCAAGATGGGTAAGAGCGAAGGTAATGCTATCTACCTATGCGACGACGAGGCTACCATTAAGAAGAAAGTCATGCGTGCTGTAACCGATTCAGGACCAACTATGCTCAATCAAGAGAAACCAGAAGCCATCGAGAACCTCTTTACACTCATGGCACTCGTTTCTACCCCTGATACATACGATTACTTTAATGACCAATATAACAACATGGCCATCCGCTATGGCGACATGAAGAAGCAACTTGCAGCCGACATCAACGCCTTCTGTGCACCTATTCGTGAGCGCATAATCGACTTCAAGAACAACGATGAATACCTCGCTAAAGTAGCACGCGAAGGAGCTGAAGCTGCAGCTGCTAGCGCAGAAAAAACCATCCGCGAAGTACGTGAGATCATCGGTTTCCGCAACTAATCATAGAGTCTGGCACAAGATTTGATAGAAATCAAATGACGACCTTAATGTCCTCAAAGACCTTAATGTCATTACTCGTATGAAACGCATTCTATTCATATTGCTCGTGATAGGTGGCTGTTTGTCTACAATCAATTGTCAACAGCCATATGTTGACGATGCCTATTATTGGCCAGAAGCGGATACTGTAACTAGTAGCACTCCCGTCTATGACAAGCAGATGCGCGAATTTATCTTCTTAGAAGACACCACACAACATCCCGATACGATTCGTATGCGCATTGTATATCAATGAAGAAGTACCTACTCATATTACTCTTAGTTTCTTGCCTATCACCCATAGTTCTAAGCCAAGACGTCCAACGTTTTGCCGAGCGCAGTCTGATAGGCACAGCCCGGTATGTTGGTATGGGTGGAGCTATGACCGCTATTGGTGGTGACCCTAGTGCAGTTATCGACAATCCTGCTGGTTTGGGACTATATCGACGTAGCGAACTATCCATCACGTTTGATGAGACCATTGACCGTACCCAGCAACAAGGCACCAGCGACACCTACCAATCTATGCGATTCACGGTTCCTCAACTCTCTGCTATCTGGGCCACAGGATACCCTAACAGACAGAGGGGATTCATCTTTAATAATGTGATGGTGGCCATCAATCGTCTCCAGAGTTTTAACCGAGAGATACACGTCGCAGGGCAAAATTTAGGTATGCTACCTACCATTTGTCTCAAGACCAACCTCTTACCCGAAAACGATTTACAGAATCTTCCATGGGACAATGTTGATATTGGTTGGTTGAGCATTTTGGGTTATGAGGGATATCTCATCGACCCTATACAAGACGACCAGTGGATACCTGCGGTAGAGATGACACTAGGCGAACTGGCCATCAGCGAATCTGGTTCGTCGGATCTGTATACCGTATCTTGGGGAGGTAATATCAATAATCAATGGTATATTGGAGCTAGTCTAAACATCCCGACACTATCATACACCAAACGTATTTCACTCAGCGAAACAGGTAACCAATCCTCCGCCCAACTTCAATCCTTCTTCCATGCTACGGGAGTAGGTGCAACAGCCAGTTTTGGACTTATCTCTCGACCTACTGAGTGGTTACGTATAGGTATGGCGGTACATACACCGACCTTGATGGCACTTACTGTGCAAACAGAAGGAGATATGTACAGCAAACACGGAACGGACACATACGAAGTGCACACACCAGCAAGCGGCAGTGTCAATATGAGCATTGCATCGCCACTGCGAACTACAACTAGCATTGCTTGGCAGTGGAAAAACCACGGGCTGCTCTCTCTACAATATGACTATGCTCATGCAACGCATGATGATACGGATATCAGTCCTATGAACGATGTACATACTTTGCGAGCTGGTCTTGAAGCACAAGTGTGCAGGGGGCTCTACATCAATGCTGGTTACATCTATGAGTCGTCTTTTACCAACCAAGAGGATATTGTATCACTCAATTACAACTCCATACGCACAGACACCGACTATCGCTATACACAATCTTCACAAACGGTTAGCGCAGGCATCGGCTATCGCAACCAATATCTTGTGGCCAATATCGCTTACATGTACGGATGGCAATTACTACACCAGTATGCAACTGAATGCCAAACTAACGCACTGAATATCAATACACATACACATCGTATCGTAGGTACGCTAGCGTGGAGATTGTAAAAAACATTGCAGCTCTTTCCATTTTGGCACAGATATTGTTTGCATAACAATACACAGATTAGCATCTGAAAGCGAACTTAAATATATTGTTGCACTGCTTTGAGACCGGAAAACTCAACGATTTTTATATAACGAGGTAGGTGCTTATCCAATGGCGTGCTAATACTCTCCGCGGTGACCAGTCTTCGGATTGTAGCGATGAGGCAGTTAGATTACAAAGGATCTGTACTCCTCAAATCCTGTTTTTTAGGAGTTTTCTCGAGTAATAGCAGTGCAACACTTTTTTTGAAAAACATATTACCCCCTCCTGTGGGATCACATTAAATACACTTATTATGATTCGTTCGTATATCGCAACCCATCGTGACCGCTTCTTAGAGGAGTGGGCTAGTCTTATCCGTATACCTAGTGTTAGTTGTCAACCTGCTCACAAAGACGACATGCTTCGTTGTGCTGAGCGTTGGTGCGAACTCCTACTGCAGGCAGGTGCACAACACGCACAAATCATGCCTTCCGCTGGACATCCTTTCGTATATGCAGAATACTCCCCTATTAATAGCGAAATATCTAATATCCCTACAGTATTGGTCTATTCCCACTATGATGTAATGCCAGTTGAACCATTAGATCTTTGGCATAGCAATCCATGGGAACCCGAGATACGCGATGGTCGCCTATACGCAAGAGGTGCTGACGACGATAAGGGACAAGCCATGATTCAGGTAAAAGCCTTTGAATACCTCGTCAAGAACGGGCTCATGAACTGCCATGTAAAATTTATTTTTGAAGGCGAAGAGGAAATAGGAAGCCCTAGTCTAGATGCTTTTCTCAAAGAGCATAAAGACCTATTAGCATGCGACATTATCCTCGTTAGCGATACCTCTATGATTGGCAAGGATACCCCTTCCATCACTACTGGATTGCGCGGTCTAGCCTACTGGGAGATTGAAGTAACTGGACCAAGTCGAGACCTCCATAGCGGCCATTTCGGAGGAGCAGTAAAGAACCCTATCAACGCATTAACCGAAATACTAGCACAAATCGTTGACGATCATGGACGCATCACTATTCCTGGCTTCTACGACGATGTCCTACCTATTCCTCAGGAGGAACGCGACATGATTGCTCAGATACCATTTTCCGAAGAAGCTTATTGTCAAGCTATCGATGTGGACACAACGTACGGTGAAGAGGGTTACTCTACCCTAGAACGCAATTCTTGCCGCCCATCATTTGATATCTGCGGAATATGGGGTGGATATACTGGCGAAGGCAGCAAAACCGTCCTTCCTAGCAAGGCTTATGCCAAAGTCAGTTGCCGTCTAGTGGCTAACCAAGACCATGAGACCATCAGCCAAACTTTTACAGATTACATCCAAACTATTGCACCTGCGGGCGTACGAGTTAAAGTTACTCCTATGCATGGAGGTCAAGGTTATGTATGTCCTATTGATATCCCTGCATACAAAGCTGCTGAACGCGGTTTTGAAATTGCTTTTGGCAAACGTCCCCTTGCAGCTCGCCGAGGAGGTAGCATACCTATTATCAGTAGTTTCGAACAAATACTTGGCGTTAAGACCATCCTTATGGGATTTGGTTTAGAGAAAAACGCCATCCACTCCCCTAATGAGTCCATGGATCTGGAAGTGTGGGAGAACGGAATAGTTGCTGTCACCGAGTTCTATAAAGCCCTCAACTCATAATACCCTACTCCATGAATATTGTAATCATAGGTCGCGGCAACGTAGCCACCAATTTGCACCACGCATTCTGCAAGAAAGGTATTGTTTGTCAAATGGTTAGCAGTCGAGAAGGACTAGACCAATTACCTCCAGCAAATGTCTATATTTACTCCGTTCGCGACGAAGCGCTTGCCCAAGTTGCAGCCCAAGTCCAAGGAAAGGAGAAGTCCCTACATCTCCACACCTCAGGCAGCATGCCTATCACTGTTTTCGGAGCCGACAAACCCCATGCTGGTGTCTTCTACCCATTCCAAACATTCAGTAAGGAGCGCATCATCCAAGATTTCTCAACAATACCTATATTCTTCGAAGCACGAGGCATCGATGACATCAGCGCCGTATACTCACTTGCACTGACTATAACTAGTCACGTATACGAAACTACTCAGCATGACCGCGAGCGACTGCACGTAGCAGGAGTATACGCATGTAACTTCACCAATCTCATGTACACCCTTGCGGCTGAACTACTTGCGGGCACACACATACCTTTCACAGCCCTTTTACCTCTCATTGACGAAACTGCGACTAAGATACACACTTTACACCCAAAGAATGCACAAACAGGACCTGCCAAGAGAGGCGACGAAAATATCATGACACATCACGCATCGTTACTGCCTAACGATGAACTTAGACAGATATACCAGCTGCTCTCACAGCAGATACAGAAGCGTTCATAACCCCGTCTATCCACCCTTTTGGGGACAAAATAACTAGAATTTAATGCAGAAAGACAAGTTTCTGCATTTTTTTTTGCATATATGCAATATTTGTTGTACCTTTGCAGGCTAAATATAGATTATATTGCATATAATCTCGTATTATCAAACATATTTCAGTAGCAACAACATTAATGGACTATCAATATTTACATAACATCAACTACCCTAACGACCTCAAACAGGTGCCTCTAGAGGCATTGCCAAAGGTATGCGAAGAGGTACGTCACTTCATCATTCAGGAGCTCAGCCACAACCCTGGTCACTTAGGTTCGTCGCTCGGCACCGTGGAGTTGACAGTCGCATTACACTATGTCTTCGATACCCCTAACGACCAACTAATATGGGACGTTGGACACCAAGCTTATGCCCACAAGATCCTTACTGGTCGCCGCCAACGCTTTCATACCAACCGTCAGTTCAAAGGTCTAGCCCCTTTTCCAACCCCAGCAGAGAGCGAATATGATGCTTTCATTGCTGGACATGCTAGCAATAGTATATCCGCAGCATTGGGAATTGAGATTGGTAAACAGGCCATCAATCCCAACCAACACGTCGTGGCTATCATCGGAGATGGCGCTATGACTGGTGGTCTAGCTTTTGAGGGACTCAACAACACATCTATGACACCTAACAACCTACTCATCGTGCTCAATGACAATAACATGGCCATTGACCCGCTGAAAGGTGGTTTTACACAATACCTCGTAGACATTACAACCAGTAAGCGATACAACAAATGGCGTTGGGCGTTGTACCGCCTAGCTCGTAAACTACATCTCATCACTGATGAGAAGAAAAAACGTCTACAATTTATCACGAATAATCTCAAGTCTCTCTTCACCAAACAAGAGAACAACATATTCCAGGGACTGAACCTCCGCTATTTTGGTCCTGCGGATGGACATGATGTGCTCAGTCTAGTGCGAATATTCAACGAGATTAAAGATTTCCAAGGGCCAAAAGTCCTACACATCATCACTAGAAAGGGCAAAGGATATGAGCCTGCCGAAAATGACCAAACCACCTGGCATGCACCTGGAGAGTTTCTGGTAGAGACAGGCGAACGCATCAAAAACGAAGGAGAGAAACAACACCCTCTATGGCAAGAGGTATTCGGTCAACAACTTCTCTCCATTGCTCGTGACAATGAGCGCGTTGTCGGCGTCACACCTGCTATGCCTAGCGGATGTAGCATGAACATCATGCAACGCGAGATACCTGAACGCGTATTTGATGTAGGTATTGCAGAAGGACATGCCGTCACTTTCTCTGCTGGTATGGCCAAAGCAGGACTCAAACCCTACTGTAACATATATTCTAGTTTCCTCCAACGCGCGTACGATAACATCATCCACGATGTTGCATTACCGAAACTCCCAGTTGTCTTCTGCATTGACCGCGCAGGTATTGTTGGCAACGACGGAGCTACCCACCATGGTTTGTTGGACTTAGCATATCTCCGCCCTATACCTAACATGGTTATTGGAGCACCTATGACTGCTGATGACCTATGCGATATGATGACCCTTTCATACAACTACGATGGTCCTATCGCTATCCGCTATCCTAGAGGTAGAACATGCGAGTCCCCATACCCATTCACATCACATGTAGAAATCGGCAAAGGTGCATGTCTCCTATCTGGTAATAAGATTGCTGTTCTCAGTCTTGGCGCCATCGGCAATACTGTTGCTCAAGCCATCAACGATATTTACAACCAGTCACCAATATCTGCCAATCAAATCGCACATTACGATATGCGATGGCTCAAACCACTTGATGAAAATCTACTACATGAGGTAGCGAGCAAGTTTGACACTATCGTCACCGTTGAGGATGGAGTCATTAATGGAGGACTAGGTAGTGCCATACTAGAATGGCTCGCCGACCACCCATCATGTGCTAATCAACGTCGTGTCATCCGCCTAGGCGTAAATGACCAGTTCGTAGAACATGGTAGTACACAACAATTGTATCATCTCTTAAAACTAGACAAACAAGGCATATGCGAATCATTATTGCAGGCGCTGGAGCAGTAGGACGCCACTTGGCTAAACTGCTATCACGCGAAGATATGGATATCAGTCTCATTGACGAACGCCAAGATCGCCTAGGCGACTTGGATGCCAGTTATGACTTGCTCACCAAAGTGGGCAACCCTACTTCTATCAATGATCTCAAGAGCATTGGTGTCAAAGATGTAGATCTATTCATCGCTGTCACTCCATCTGAATCTGAAAATATCACTGCGAGTCTATTGGCTAACCAATTAGGCGCTAAGAAGACACTCGCACGCATAGATCACTACGAGTACCTCGTTCCCGACAACAAGCGCATCTTTGAACGCATGGGACTTAACCACCTAATTTATCCTGAGTTACTCGCCGCCAAAGAGATTGCTGCATCTCTAAAAACCAACTGGATGCGCTACCACATGACACTCTGCGACGGAGCACTAGAACTCTGCGTAGTCAAGGTTAGAGAAGGTGCCGAAGTCATCGGCAAACAGTTTATGTCTGGTTACTTCAACCATGGACGATACCGTATTGTGGCCATCAAACGTGGACAAACCACCATCATCCCTGGCGGACAAGACCAAGTCATGCCCGATGATATGGTCTATGCTGTTTGTACAAAAGAAAACAAACAGATTTTGCGTGAACAATTAGGAAAACATAAACGTGATGTCAAGAACATTGTCTTCTTTGGTGGTTCTAAGATTGCACAAAAGACCGTACAAAACCTTCCTGACGATCTCAACATCAAGATCCTTGAGGCTGACCGCGAACTCTGTTACTCACTCAGCGAGAAAGTCAACAATGCCCTCATCATCAACGCCGATGGTAGTGATATGGCCGTACTCAAAGACGAGGGTATTGAGGATGCCGATGCTTTCGTAGCAGTCACTGACAGCAGCGAGGCCAATATTTTCGCCTGCATGGCTGCCAAACGCTTTGGAGTAAAGAAAACCATCGCAGAGGTAGAGAACATTGACTATATTACCATGGCAGAAGGTTTGGAGATTGGTACAGTACTCAACAAGAAGACCATAGCCGCATCCTACATTTACCAGATGCTACTTGATGCCAGCGTACTCAATGTCCGTAACTTAGCTAGTGCAGATGCCGAGATAGTAGAATTCATGGCCGAAGAGGGCAGCCGTATCACCAAGGCTAAAATACGCGACATGCGTCTTCCTTCCGACACCAATATCGGTGCCATTGTACGCGCAGGCGAAGGTATACTCGTCAATGGTGATACACAAGTGCTACAAGGCGACCAAGTTGTAGTCTTCTGTAAGAACCAAGTCATTCGCCAATTAGAAAAATTCTTCAAATAACCAACATTCACTGATAAACAATGACTCGCACATTCAATACACGAATGGTCTTCCGCACCATGGGTGCACTCCTACTGCTTGAAGCCATCTTCATGGCAGTTGCTATGGGCGTTAGCTTATGGTACGACGAGGCAGACTCTGGTGTTTTCCTTGTCTCCACCATCATCACCCTTATTGCAGGTCTAATAGGCTTGTTTATTGGACGTAAGGCCGAATCACGAATGGGCGAACGTGAAGGATATGTCATTGTAGCAATGGTATGGGTTATATTTTCTATTTTCGGTATGATGCCCTATTATTTCAGCGGACAAGTCCCCACTTTCACCGATGCTTGGTTTGAGACTATGTCTGGTTTTACCACTACTGGTGCCACCATCATACCTGACTTAGAAATCATCACCCACGGACTCCTCTTTTGGCGTTCACTTACCCAATGGATTGGAGGTATGGGTATCATTGTGCTGTCCATTGCTATACTACCTATATTCGGACTCAACGGCATGCAGCTCTATGCAGCCGAAGTATCAGGACTCACATACGAGAAAGTTTCACCACGCATCTCCGATACAGCCAAGATGATGTGGACCACTTATGTCGTACTCACGGCTACCGAAGTTACCGCACTTTGGATATGCGGGATGGACATCTTTGATGCAGTTTGTCACTCATTCTCTACAATTGCTACTGGTGGATTCTCCACTAAAAATATCAGTTTGGCATATTTCGACTCTGCAGCTATCCACTATGTAGTCATGTTCTTCATGTTTATCTCAGGTATTAATTTCGTACTAATGATTTACCTACTTCGTGGCAAAGCCCGCAACCTAGTCAAAGACGAAGAGGCTCGATGGTACACTTTAGCAGTAATATTTTTCGCCATACTTCTCACAGCTACGCTCTACATCACACGTCCAGGATGGACAGTTGTGCAGATGGAACGCTCTTTCCGCGATAGTATATTCACAGTCATCAGTTCCATGACCTCTACTGGATTCACTATCTCCGATTATATGTACTGGCCCGTGGTGGCTTGGGTAACTATTTTCTTCCTTATGCTCACAGGTGCTTGCGCAGGTAGCACAGCTGGTGGTATTAAGTGGGTGCGTCTGTCTATCATCATAAAAAATGGTATGGCTGAATTTCAGCGCCGTATTCACCCTAATGCTATTGTGCCTGTCAAACTCAACAACAAAACAGTTTCGCAACAGACGATCAACAACATCATGGCTTTTCTCATTTTCTACGTATTTATCATTGCCATCACGGTAGTTATTTTCTGCTCATGCGGTGTAGAGTTTGACGAAGCTATTGGTAGTGCGGTATCTGCTATGGGCAATGTTGGTATCAGTATTGGTCAGTTTGGACCTGCGGGCACATATGCGTCATTCCCAACAGTGGCAAAATGGGTGATGAGTTTTGTGATGCTTATTGGCCGTCTTGAGATTTTCACCGTACTCTTATTATTCACTCGCACCCTCTGGAAAAAATAACTAACAATCCTATGCGTCCTATCAAGATTACACTATATATTTGGATTACGATTGCGCTTCTTGGTGCGATTTGTCTCTTGGCCCCCCAAGGAGGATGGACATTAGGTGCATGGAAACTACGTTGGCCTACTCTCTCCGAGGCACTTGATCTATCTGACACGATTGCCCAATCACCTATAACTAGTAGCGATGCATCAATAGTGTCAACCATAGAAGGCGACTCATTAGGCATTACCTCACCAGTCGCTTCCATTCAAGATTCAAGCAGAAGGAACCACGTAATAGCCAATAATGAAGCTGCGAACACCCTATCACCTGATAGCGCGACACTGATCACCTCAGTCGCTGATCATGATCCCCACATTTTCCTTGCCGCCTTCTATGCTGCCCTAGATAGTGCAGATCGTATGCCAATACGCGTTGTACATTATGGTGATTCGCAGATAGAGGAAGACCGTATCAGTAGTGTCTTGCGTGAGCTATGGCAGGAGGAGTACGGAGGTGGTGGTGTTGGTCTTTTACCATTGCATCAGACTATTCCTACAGGTAGTCTCCGCCAGTGGTTATCTATGAATGGTGTCACCCAGACCACTCAAGGCGGACCTAAACGTTACATCATTTATGGTCCTAGTTCCATGCGTCTCAAAGGTGATGATTATGGCATCATGGGGCAGGTGGCTCGTCTCAATAATAGTCTCATCAGTGGCAGCGAGCATGTTGTGTTCAATGTCGCACCATATGATAAAAAGATCAAGTGCTTCAACTATTTCAACCGCTTACGTATTTTGGCAGATGATGTTAAAGTATCTATCAGCAATCCTACGACAGAGTATCGTGATACCATTATTCATTCATCAGCTATCTTCACATTGCCTGATAGTACGATGCGCTGTTCAGTACATTTTAAAGGCAAGGGCAATGTCTATGGTGTCAGTCTTGAGACACCTACGGGTGTATTGGTTGATAACATCCCAATGCGTGGTTGTTCTGGTAGTATTTTCACACGTATAGACAGCTTATCTCTAAGTACATTTTACCGTGAGAGCAACGTAAGATTGATCATCCTGCAGTATGGTGGTAACATGATTCCTCAGACCAAGAATCAATCCACTGTCCGTGGTTATGTAGACAACTTGCGCAAACAGGTTCGTTTCCTACGAGCATGTGCACCTCAAGCCTCTATTCTGTTCATTGGTCCTAGTGACATGTCCACTCGCATCAATGGCGTTATGACGACATACCCTATGGTGCCATATATGGATGAGCAGTTAGCGTTAATGGCGCAAGAAGAAGGTATAGCTTATTGGAGTATGTTTGAGGCTATGGGTGGTCGTGGTAGTATGATCACATGGCGTAATCAAGGCCTTGCGGGCAACGACTATATCCATTTCACTCGCAAGGGTGCTCGCAAGGTTGGTCGCATGCTCCACGATTGGTTCAACTGTCCTCCACCATCCAACATTCCTACCCCATCACAAATATCAGATAGTGTGATGTCTGTAGTTACATTGCCAATTAACGATAGTGTATCGTCTGTGACTCCATTACCGATTAGCGACACTCTCTCGCATATAGTCAATAACCAAACACCTATAACCGACAGTGTAATGTCCGTTAATCAACTAACAATAACTGATACTCTAAATAGATGAATTTCCTACACCACATATTTGCCTTTAACAGCGATAGTCCGTTGCTCTTCACTCAGTTCTACTTCTGGGCATTTTTTGCTATGGTCTATGCTGTCTTTGCATTGATCATGGAGATTCCCTCCCATCGAGCGAAACAGTACAACAACCGTCTCCATGCCCGCAATATTTTCCTAATGGCAGTGAGTTGGTTTTTCTACTACAAAACTAGTGGTCTATTCCTATTAATTTTACTCTTTATCACGCTCAGCGACTGGCTTATTGCTCGCCGCATATACGTCAATAGACAGATCGCCAATAGCCAAACTCCGAGAGCAAATAGTTCTGCTACCAAGGCTCAACTTTGGTTAGCGCTTAGTATCATCATTGACTTGGGGCTCTTGTGTTATTTTAAGTATGCGTATTTCTTCACCAATCTCATCAATTCACTTTTAGGTACAGAGTTTGCGGTATTTGATATTTTTGCGTATATAGGCAATGGTTTCAGTGCGTCTGGATCATTTATGGTGGATCGTATTATTTTACCAGTTGGTATATCATTTTACATCTTCCAAGTCATCTCATATACGGTAGATGTCTATCGTGGTCATGTCCAGCCAGTCAAAAATCTCTTAGACTTTGGTTTTTACGTCAGTTTCTTCCCTCAGTTAGTAGCCGGTCCTATAGTGCGTGCCAACGAGTTCATACCTCAACTATACCGCCCATTCCGTTTGAGCAAACGTCTAGCTGGTTTAGCTATTTTCTGGGTCATCAACGGTCTTATCAAGAAAATTGTGTTGAGTGATTATTTGGCTGTCAATTTCATTGATCGCGTATTTGACAATCCATTGTTATTTAGTGGTTTCGAAAATCTCTTTGCACTCTTCGCATATTCACTTCAAGTATATGCCGATTTCTCCGGTTACACAGATATTGCCATAGGTATAGCACTATTGATGGGATTCTCTTTGCCACAGAACTTTGATTCACCGTATAAGTCTCGCAATCCTCAGGAGTTCTGGCGTCGTTGGCATATGTCTCTCAGTCGTTGGTTAAAGAGTTATCTATATATCCCATTAGGCGGTAATCGCAAGATTTTAGGTCGCACAGTTCGTAACAAACTCCACGCCGGCAATTTCAACTCTTTCTTGACAATGCTTATCGGTGGTTTGTGGCATGGTGCAAGCTGGAATTTCGTCATTTGGGGTGCACTCAATGGTGCGGGTATGATTGTGTATAAGATTTGGGCAAAACTCAATTGGCATTTTAAGATGGCGCTTATGCTTATTTTGTTTGGTGGAGTAGCCCTTGCTCGCCATATTTGGCCATTGCCAGTTCTCAATCTATTCTTTGTTTGGACACTTATCTTGTGTGTTGGTACAGCAGTACGCTATATCTCACGCCTCATCGCACTATCGCCTCGTCACCTTATTGCTTCAGTAGCTGGTCGCGTTTCCCGCTTTTCTCCTTCGCGTCTCATTGCCTCTGTTTGGGCTATCGCTCAAACATTCACTTTCATCACGTTCACACGTTTGTTTTTCCGTTCGGGTAGCAATTTGGATCCAGCAACGGCTAGTCAGGAAGCATGGGAAACTGCAAAAAACATGGTAAATCAAATTGGTGGTGCGTGGAATAGTAGTATTATCCCAGCATTTTTGTGGGAGTATCGTTACGTCGTTCTACTGTTTATATTGGGTATGATTATTCACTGGTTACCTACTCGTGTCAAACGTTGGTATAGGGTTAGATTTGCACTTTTGCCTATGTGGGTGATGATATTGGTGGTTGTATTAGCGGTCGTGTGTGTATATCAGTTTGTCACAGCGGATATGCAAGCGTGTATCTATTTCCAATTCTAGTATGATCATTGGTATCACAGGTGGCATAGGAAGTGGCAAGAGCACAATTGCTAAACAATTGCGCGAGATGGGCTATAATGTCTACGATACAGATAGCGAGGCCAAACGTCTTATTATTGAAGATGCTCATGTCCGTAAGCAAATTACGGAACTTTTTGGTCCTAAGGTCTACCAAGATGGAATGTACCAGACTGCTTTTGTTGCTCAACAAGTTTTTACCAACAAAACCTTACTCTCTCGTCTCAATGCCATCGTACACCCAGCAGTTAAGAAGGACATTCTATCCAGACATTCGATATCCGATACCCAACAGCCATTTTTTATTGAATGTGCCATTCTCTACACAGCTCATCTTAATGAGCTCTGTGACATGGTTATTGCCGTCACTGCTCCTGAGGATGTACGTCTAGCTCGAACGATAGCTCGTGACCATTCGGATATAGACAAGGTACGCGCGCGCATGCAAGCCCAAAACGTGGAAGAAGATCTCCGCAATGCAGATATTGTCATAACCAACGATGGGAGTACTTCCATCTCCATCCTTTGCAAGCAGCTACTAGCACAGCTTAAATTAGGTTAACCTCTTCTATAGGTAATGGTATACAAGGTCGTGTTATCTGCCAATTCATCATTGAAAAAGATGGTAGCGTAAGTGATATACAAGTTGTTCGTTCCTCAGGGGAAGCATCAAATGCTAGATGACTATCAAAAGTAAAAAGAGAAAACATGAGTAAAGAGATCAATATACCATTTTTTGAAAATATTGCTCTCTTTACTTGCATATGTGCATTCTTTTTTGTACCTTTGTAGCCGTATTTTGCGTACCTATGTGGTTACGCGAACACATATAGCAATAAAAATGTCAGATAACCAACTCATATTCAGAAGTTTTGCTAGTGGTAGCAGCGGCAACTGCTATTTCTTGGGTACACCTAAATGGGGTATACTCATTGATGCTGGCATCTCTGCGCGTACGATTCAAAAGAATCTGCGAGAAATGGGATTGGACTACGCCAACATTATGGGCGTTATCATAACTCATGACCACGCTGACCACATTCGAGCAGTAGGAACATTAGGAGAACGTGTACACTTACCTATCTACTCTACACGTGCTATCCACAACGGAATAGACCGTAACTACGGCGTGAGAGAGAAACTACGCACATCACAACGATATTTTGAGAAAGGCGAAGAATGGGTACTCAATGGCATGCACATTAACACATTCAGCGTATCACACGATTCTACAGAATGCGTTGGATACGTCATTGACTTCCTAGGACAACGTGTAGTTATAGTTACTGACTGTGGTGAACCAAACCCAACCATGGAAGAGTATCTAAGCACTGCCAATCATATCATTATCGAGGCAAACCACGACGAACAACTGCTGCTTAACGGTCCATACCCAACCTATCTTAAAGAACGCATATTATCACCTAAAGGACACCAAAGCAATGTGACCTGCGGACGACTACTGGCTAAAGCATGGAATACTAATATGCGAAACGTGTTCTTATGCCACCTTAGTCACGAAAACAATGACCCAAATGTAGCACTTAACACCATCAAAGATATACTTCTTGACGAGGGTATCATGCCAGGCGAAGATGTGTTTATTACACCACTTGAGCGCATAACACCTAGCCCAGTATACATACTAGAGGACAAGGTGATTGGAGCGCATTAAATAGAACGGACAGATCCCCTACAAGACGCTATAATATTGGCAATTAGGTAAAACTTGAATAAAAAACTCAAAGATATGGATAAACTAGTTATCATACCTACCTACAACGAGAAAGAGAACATAGAAGCTATCATCACAGCCGTGATGAATTTGCCACTCGAATTCCATGTGCTAATCATCGACGATGGTTCGCCTGATGGTACAGCCAACATTGTCAAAGACCTCATGGCAAATAGATACAACGGCAAATTACACCTTGTAGAACGCGCTGGTAAACTAGGACTCGGTACTGCGTATATCGCAGGATTCAAGTGGGCTATTGAACACAAATACGACTACATTTTTGAGATGGACGCAGACTTTTCACACAATCCAGAAGATCTGCTTAAACTCTATGATGCTTGCGCTAACCAAGGAGCAGATGTAGCAATCGGTAGCCGCTACGTAAGCGGTGTAAACGTAGTAAACTGGCCTATGGGACGCGTGCTCATGTCATACTTCGCGAGTAAGTATGTACGTTTTGTACTAGGAGTGAACATCCACGATACAACTGCAGGATTCAAATGCTACCGCCGTCAAGTATTGGAGACTATCGAACTAGATAAGATTCAATTCAAGGGATACGCATTCCAAATAGAAATGAAATATACCGCATACAAATGCGGATTCAAAATTCAAGAAGTGCCTATCATCTTCATCAACCGCGTTCTAGGAACTAGTAAGATGTCTGGCGGTATTTTCTCCGAAGCACTACTCGGTGTAATCAGACTAAAAATCAACTCTTGGACACGCAAGTATCCACAAAAAGGAGTTAAGTGTTGAGAGATGAAGATCAAGACTATCGTAGCAATTTTGTTGGTTGCACTTGGGATGGTAGCATGTACCACGACTAGCGATAGAACAGGCAAAGAGCCTGAGGTTCGCTATGTATATGGACTACCGGTAGACTCATTTCGTATAGATACCTGCACAGTTCAAGCAGGCGAGACATTAGGCGGAATGCTTAGCAGACTAGGCGCTACACGCAAACAGATCAACGGAGTGACACTCATGCCACGTAGCGAGTTTGATGTACGCACCATACGCCCAGGCAAAACATACTATGCCCTCTATCAAACAGATACAACTGGCGAAGAGAGACTACAATACTACATCTACCTTCCTAGTATCCGAGAGGCTGTAGTGCTACACTTGACAGATAGTATGTATGTGGAACGCTACGAAAAAGAGATTATCCATCGCGAGCGTAGCGCAGAAGTGGTGATAGAGTCCAGCCTATGGAACGCCATGGCAGGCAATGGGCTACCTACTGAACTTGCACTAGAATTAAGTGACATCTACGCATGGACTATTGACTTCTTTGGATTACAAAAAGGTGACTCCATTCGAGTATATTATGACGAACTATATGTAGACAGTACACGCATAGGCATTGGACGCATCTATGCAGCCGACTTCTACCACGGACGCAGATGGCAAGAGGCTTATTGGTTCGAAAATGGTAATATAGCCAATTACTTTGACGGAGACGGAAATAGCCTACGCAAAGCTTTTCTAAAGGCCCCACTCAATTACAAGCGTATATCATCTGGTTTCACCTATAATCGCATGCATCCCGTTCATAAAGTAGTACGCCCACACACAGGCGTTGACTACGCAGCACCTATGGGGACTCCTGTAGTCACGATTGGAGATGGTGTTGTAATTATGAAAGAGTATAGGGGAGGAGGAGGACATACCGTTAAGATTAAGCATAACTCCACATACACCACAGCATATTTACATTTATCTAAATATGCTTCGGGGCTAGCCGTAGGTAAACGAGTTAAACAAGGCGAAGTGATAGGATATGTAGGTAGTTCGGGTACCAGTACCGGTCCACACCTAGATTTTAGAGTATGGAAAAATGGTTCACCTATAGATCCACTAAAAATGCAATCTCCACCTGCAGAACCAATACCTGCACAATATAAAGATACATTTGCAACAATTGTAGCAGATTATAAGGAAAAATTAATAGCTCGCTGATAGCGAGCTATTTTTTTGTTATCAAATAATAAGAATTACATGATTAGACGAGACATGCGTCAAGGGCTTGTTCTATAGCATGACGATCAAGATGTTGGCCAATAAATACAAGTTTTTGCATACGATCACCATAATGCTCATCCCAATCACGTTGCAACATAGGATCTCGAGCCATAAGTTGCAACAACTCCTCCTGCGGCATCGTAGCATAAAAACTACCCGCTTGCTTAAGATTAAACTGACTACCCGCCTGCTCAAAGAGATAGCACATATCGTACTCCTCCTCAAAATAACACATTCCTTTACAGCGAATAATATGTTTGTCCCAATGACGAGCTACAAACTCATCAAAACGACCTAGATTGAATGGACGACGACGATAATAAACAAAAGTCGTTATACCATACTCATCACCATGATTATGACAATGACAATGAGGATCATCACACTCATGGTGATGATGTTCAGCATTGTGTTCTTGACAATGTTGACAATGACAATCGTGGTGATGGTGATGATGTTCGTGATCATGATGACCATGCTCATCCTGTTCATGATCATGGTGGTGATGATGTTCATCTGCTTCGACATCCGCTTCTACCTTCTGAATCCATGTAGCCGATGTAGCTACCTCATCAAAATCAAACAATTCTGTATCTAGAATCTCGCCAAAAGGCACATCACAATAATCACAATTGATAATCTTCGCTTTAGGCTGAATAGCACGCAAGATAGAACGAATATGCTCACACTCCTCAGCAGATACATTAGACACCTTATTTAGCAATATAAGGTTGCAGAATTCAATTTGTTCAACAACTAACGCTACTAAGTCTTCGCTTGGGGTTATAAGACTATTAGATGCCACAAGAGGAGCGAGAGTACCGAGAAACTCATCGCGAAGACGAAGAGCATCTACCACAGTCACAACAGCATCTAATTTAGGTGTAGGGCTATGATGTTGTGAGGTGATAAGGTTATTATATGAGCAAATAGTCTGTGCAATAGGAGCAGGTTCACAGATTCCAGAAGCCTCAATGACGATATAGTCAAAGCATTGCTGATTACATAAATCTCGAAGTTGCTCTACCAAGTCCATCTTGAGCGAGCAGCAGATGCAACCATTTTGCAAGGCAATGAGGCTATCGTCAGTCTGAGCAACTACCCCACCTCTTTGAATAAGTTCAGCATCAATATTAACCTCGCCTATATCATTAACTATAACAGCAAATCGTATCCCCTTACGATTAGAGAGGATACGATTAAGAAGTGTAGTCTTACCGCTACCCAAATAACCGGTTAGCAGCAAGACTGGTATATTATCGAACTGATACATACTGGTTGTATAAAGCAAAATATTTGTTAAATAGTTCTTTTTGCTCGAATCGTTGGAGGTTATTCAATACATATCCTAGCACAGCTGAGTAATGACTTAAAGTAGCTTGATTGAGCGACTTGCGCTGCACAGCAGGCAATGACGCCATCCAGTCTAAATATTCTACACAATTATCAGCCACCTTGGTCATGATAGCATTAGCCTTTTCCGCTTGATCTAACTGATAGTAGTAAGAAGCCATAGAAGCCGATGTATAATCATATGACACATTGTATCCAGGCAACACTGTCTCTGCAAAATCAAGCACTTCGAGGCACTTATCATGTTGTCCCTCTTCATAGAGAGCCTCAATGAGTTCCATAAACATCATGCGGTGTGTACGACACATACGCAAAGTATTCTCATCTAAGTAGATACCCGGTTTATTGACATTACCATAACGGAACTTATGGAGCATGTTGTCATACATAACTTCAGTATTGACACGATGACGTCCATTTTCACTACGAGTAGGAGTTATTCGGTATGCCATACCAGTGAGTTCGAGATATGGATCAAGACCTAAATGATAATCATCTCCGATAGTAACAGCAAAATAGATAGGGCGTTGCCATTCGTTGGTAGAAAGCATATCCATAACCATCATCTCAGAGCGAGTAAAGCGGCGAGCCTTCTTGAACATAACCTTTTGGCTATCAGGAGAAAAAACATACAACTGATCACTAGGAATATAACCTTCTCCATCGCGTTTTGTACGAGGATCTGTAGAGTGCAAGAATTGGAACGCCTTCTTAACTTCAAGTGGTGTATTGAGACGATTCTCAACCCATGCAATTTCGTTTTTGCCTGGCATATAATCGGCATAATCCCATGAAATTGGCAATCCAGGAGAATTGTAGTATGGGCGTTTCATTTGATCAATATACCAATCGGTTTGTAGGTATGAGAGGTTACAAGCACGTACGTCGTTGCGTTCCTCCTCTACCTCAATATTGTACCAGAGAGGGAAGGTATCGTTGTCACCATTACAGAAGATGATAGCATCCTGGTCGCAAGAGCGGAGATAGTTAGCTCCAAAATCACGTGCAACATAGCGGTCAGAGCGATCATGATCGTCCCAGTTTTGGGCAGCCATCTGTGCAGGAACAAGAAGTGTCACTACTACCGATGCTGCAGCAACAGCAGTACGCGCATGCTCATTTTTAACAAAGCTATTAAGCATATCAATAATAGCCATTACTCCTAAACCTATCCAGATACAAAAAGCATAGAATGATCCTGCGTATGCATAGTCTCGCTCACGTGGTTGATAAGGGGTCTGATTGAGGTAAACCACGATAGCCAAACCAGTGAGGAAAAACAACAAAAATACGATAGCAAATGAGCGTACTCCATGCTTCTCAGTAGTTTGGTTATTGCGCTTACCTAGCTGCCAGAACAAACCAACAAGACCGAGGATAAGAGGCAAGAAGTAGTATACGTTATGTCCTTTATTCTCACGCAGTTCTGTAGGCAGTTTAGACTGATCGCCAAGCATTAAGTTATCAATAAAAGGAATACCAGAAATCCAGTTACCTTTGGTGAGTTCGCCAGCCGATTGTAGATCATTTTGACGACCTGCAAAGTTCCACATAAAATAACGCCAATACATAAAATTGACTTGGTATGAGAAGAAGAAACGGAGGTTCTCACCGAATGTTGGGCAGTAATCCGTTTTGTGCTGTCCACAGTACTCGTATCGTACTTTCTTACCCTTGACATTTGCCCACGATTTGTAAGCATCAATATGATGCTGTTGGGCAGAATACATACGTGGGAAAAGCATTTGGAATTCATCCATATACTCGTATGATGTCTTGTACCCAGTAACCACATAACGGTCCTTCTCTCCCTCTACATGAGGCGCAGGAGCATATTGTGCGTGACCAGTTTTCTCGACAGGCACACACATGTTACCCTTGACTTCAAGTTTAACAGGAGCATTATATGTCTGACCATAAAGCAATGGTCTATCACCATATTGCTCGCGGTTGAGGTAATACTTGAGCGAGAAGACATTGTCAGGCGAGTTTTGATCCATTGGAGTGTCAGCATTCGAGCGAATGACGATTGCTGCATAACTAGCATAACCGATGATGACCACAGTAACCATCATGGAGATGGTATTAAGCCAACGCGCAGGAATGATGTCTTTCTTTGTAAATAGAACAATAAGCATCACGCTGATTAAGATGATACCAATTGCCCAACTTTCTTTGATAAATGGAACACCAGCAAACGCCATGGCCAAAACGAAAGAAATGATAGTGCGAGTATTGAGTTTCTCCTCTTTATCTATGACACAATAACTCTCCCAAACAGCCCATACGAGTGCCGCAGCCATGAGGATAAGATAAATAGCTAATCCTGTATTGAATGGACATCCTAAAGTATTGGTAAAGAGCAACTCAAACCATCCTGCAATAGTAGGAACTCCAGGAATAATACCATAAAGAATAACCGCTAGTATAGCTACCGAAACGCCGAAAGCGCCCATAACACCCTTCCATGAGAACTGATGACGGCGGAAATAGTAAACGAGCACAATAGCAGGTATGGTAAGGAGGTTGAGCAAGTGCACACCAATACTTAAGCCCATGAGGTATGCAATTAAGATAAGCCACTTATCAGAACCCTCTTCATCTGCATGTTCATCCCACTTGAGAATAAGCCAGAATACCACCGCTGTAAAAAGAGAAGAAAGAGCATATACCTCACCTTCAACAGCCGAGAACCAGAAAGTGTCGGAGAAAGTGTATGCCAATGCACCCACAGCACCTGCACCAAGGATAGAAATGCCTTGGGTAAGCGAAAGTTGAGAATTTAAAGCTGAGAGTTGAGAGCAAATCAACTTGCGTCCAAGAGCAGTAATAGTCCAAAAGAGGAAAAGGATAGTGAGAGCAGATGCCAATGCAGAAACTGCATTTACACACATCGCCACATGTGATTGATCACTAGCAAAAAGTGATGCAAAGCGACCTATAAGCATAAAGAAAGGTGCTCCAGGTGGGTGTCCCACATCAAGTTTGTTAGCACTCACGATAAACTCGCCACAGTCCCAAAATGAGGCAGTAGGCTCCATCGTCATAAGGTAAGTGGCTGCTGCGATAGCAAAAATCGTCCAACCAAATACCACATTCCATAATTTAAAATTCTTCATATAAATATTATCGTTCAATGCGGTCATGCCGCTGTATTTATGTTGTTCAAAATAGTACAAATGGTACAATACAATCGATATATGCGCATTCTACGCAATTAAAGTGCAAAGGTACTATTTTTTTTTGGAACTAGCAATAGCAATAGAAAAAAATTATGAAATAATTTATTGGCTAGTAACAATAACAATTGATCGGAAAACAGGCATATTATGGAGAAACTAGCACAAAAACATTGTTATTGTGCGTCTATTGTGCGAGAATAGTGCGTGAATAGTGCGTGAATAGTGCGTACTTGAACGTATCAAGAAGTAAGCAAAAAAAAACATTAAAAATAAATATTTTTATATTTACTTGCACAGATCAAAAAAAAGTAGTACCTTTGCGCGCTTAAAGTGAGCAATAACAGAATTATAGAAACAACACAAATATATGAAACTGAACGAAAGAATAATTGCCGTTATCGGTTTAGGTTATGTAGGATTGCCTTTGGCTATTGAGTATGGTAAGAAATACCGCGTAATTGGTTTTGATATTTACCAAGCGCGTGTAGACGAATTGAACCGCGGAGAGGACCACACATTAGAAGCAGACCTCGTAGGCATGAAGCAAGCTCGTGATGCATATGAGAACACCAAAAAGATTGGTTTAACATTTACTAGTAACGCTGAGGAGCTCAAACAAGTAAATACTTACATTGTAACCGTACCTACTCCTATTGATCGTTTTAACAACCCTGATTTGACTCCTTTATTGAAAGCGAGCGAGACAATAGGCAAAACCTTGCAGAAGGGTGATATCGTGATCTATGAATCAACAGTATATCCTGGTTGCACAGAGGAAGACTGCGTACCAGTATTAGAAAAACATAGCGGATTGAAGTATAATGAAGACTTTTATTGCGGCTATTCCCCAGAACGTATCAATCCGGGAGATAAAGTAAACACTTTGACTAAAATTAAAAAAATCACATCCGGTTCTACACCAGAAGTAGCAGACCTAGTGGATGCTTTGTACAACACCATTTTGGAAAACGGAACCCACAAGGCGCCTAACATGAAGGTAGCAGAGGCAGCAAAAGCAGTAGAAAATAGTCAACGAGATGTGAACATATCTTTCATGAACGAGTTAGCACTAATCTGCGACCGTGTAGGCATTGACACAAACGATGTAATTGAAGCGGCAGGTAGCAAGTGGAACTTCCTAAAATATCGTCCAGGATTGGTAGGCGGTCATTGCATCTCCGTAGATCCATACTATTTGGCACACAAAGCTAAATCACTCGGTTACGATCCACAAGTAATATTGTCTGGTCGCGCTGTAAATAACTCGATTGCCAAATTTATCGCAGACAAAGTACTTAAACTGATGATTCAAAAGGATCACAAGATTAACAAGTCCAACGTATTGGTTTTAGGTGTAACCTTCAAAGAGAATTGTCCAGACTGTCGCAACACCAAGGTAGTAGACATTGTGGATGAGCTAGAAGACTTTGGATGTAACGTAGATCTATATGATCCATGGGCAAGTGCAGCTGTGGTTAAACACGAATATGGCAAAGAGCTGATAGCAGCCATTGATCCTGACAAAGAGTACCAAGCAGTTATTGCGTGCGTGAGCCATCAACAATTTAAAACATTCGATTTCAAGAAATATAAAGACCAAGGCGCAGTAATATTTGACGTTAAGGATTTCGTAGATCGAAGTGTAGTAGATGGAAGACTATAATTTAAAACGATTATAACGACAACTTGCGTTTGAACTGATATCATCAAACGCTCAAAAAACAGACCAATGAAAATAGCTGTAGCGGGAACAGGATATGTAGGCTTGTCAATAGCGACATTGCTAGCACAACATCACAAGGTGTTGGCTGTGGATATTATACCTGAAAAGGTAGATATGATCAACCGTCGTCAATCGCCCATTCAAGATGAGTATATTGAGAAGTACTTTGCTGAGAAAGAACTAGATTTATCTGCTACATTAGATGCAGAAATGGCATATAGAGAGGCAGAATATGTAGTCATAGCCGCACCAACGAATTACGATAGTCAAAAAAACTATTTTGACACCTCAGCTGTTGAAGCAGTAATAAGATTGGTCATGAAGGTCAACCCAAATGCCATCATGGTAATTAAGTCTACAATACCTGTCGGATATACTGAATCAGTACGTCAGAAATTTGGCACAGAGAACATACTGTTTTCTCCTGAATTTTTGCGTGAAAGCAAAGCGTTATATGACAATCTGTACCCGTCACGCATTATCGTAGGTACTAACATGCAAGACGAGCGACTGATGAAGGCAGCCAAGCAGTTTGCTACGTTATTGCAAGAAGGTGCCATCAAGGAAGATATAGATACGCTATTTATGGGTTTTACCGAGGCAGAGGCTGTAAAATTATTTGCTAACACCTACTTGGCGCTGCGCGTGAGTTATTTCAACGAACTCGACACATATGCAGAAATGAAGGGTTTGAACACCCAATCCATCATTGAAGGTGTATGTCTTGACCCACGCATAGGTACTCACTACAACAATCCGTCATTTGGCTATGGTGGTTACTGTCTACCTAAGGACACTAAGCAGTTACTAGCGAATTACCAAGATGTACCAGAAAACCTGATAGAAGCAATTGTAGAAAGCAACCGCACGAGAAAAGATTTCATCGCAGATCGAGTGTTAGCAAAAGCAGGATACTACGACTACTACAACAATGGTCAATACAATGCACAAGAGGAGCACAGTTGTACGATAGGTGTCTATCGACTAACCATGAAATCCAATTCGGATAATTTCAGACAATCTAGCATTCAAGGTATCATGAAGCGTGTCAAAGCCAAAGGTGCACAGGTAATCATTTTCGAACCTACCTTAACGGACGGGACTACCTTCTTTGGTTCACTAGTGGTGAATGATTTAGCGAAATTCAAAGAACTCTCACAGGCCATTATTGCAAACAGATATGACGCATGTTTGGAAGATGTGAAAGAAAAAGTATATACGAGGGATATTTTTAGAAGAGATTAATCCGCACCCGCTTTTATGAGAAGTGACTATATCTCGTAGCAGTAAAGTGTAAATAAAAAACAGACAATATGAAAGGAATCGTTTTAGCAGGAGGTTCGGGAACGCGATTGTACCCAATCACCAAGGGAATAAGTAAGCAGTTGATGCCAATATACGATAAACCAATGGTTTATTATCCAATCAGCGTACTGATGTTGGCTGGTATACGCGACATTTTGATTATTTCTACCCCATACGATTTGCCTGGATTCAAACGCCTACTAGGTGATGGTAGTGATTATGGTGTGAATTTTAGTTATGCAGAACAACCATCACCAGATGGTCTGGCTCAAGCATTCACAATAGGCAAAGAATTTATTGGAGATGATAGTGCCTGCTTGGTATTAGGAGATAACATTTTCCATGGTTCAGGTTTTACTGCAATGCTCAAAGAGGCAGTGCGTGCAGCAGAAGAAGATAAGAAAGCTACCGTATTTGGTTACTGGGTGAGCGACCCTGAACGTTATGGTGTGGCAGAGTTTGACAGAGAAGGTAACTGTTTGAGCATAGAAGAGAAGCCTGCTAAACCAAAGAGCAATTACGCAGTAGTCGGATTATATTTCTATCCTAACAAAGTGGTGGATATAGCATCTAGCATACAACCATCTGCTCGCGGAGAGTATGAAATCACAACAGTCAATCAAGAATTCCTAGCTGCTGGCGAATTGAAAGTTCAGACTTTGGGTCGTGGTTTTGCGTGGTTGGACACAGGTACACACGACTCATTGTCAGAAGCAAGTACATATATTGAAGTATTGGAAAAGCGTCAAGGTTTGAAGGTAGCATGCTTGGAAGGTATTGCATACCGACAAGGTTGGATAACAGAGGTTCGCATGCGCGAACTAGCTCAACCAATGTTGAAGAATCAATACGGTCAGTATCTACTAAAAGTAATAGACGAGGTAAAACAAACAGGCTTATCCAATCTTGATTGATCATTTCTTGTAGAAAAATGGGATTGGGAAATAAACAAGCACGATATGGAAGTTATAAAGACTGCAATAGAAGGTGTATATATCATAGAACCTAAGGTATTCGGTGATACACGTGGATACTTCTTTGAAAGTTTCTCAGAACGAGAATTCAAAGAGAAGATAGGTGATATTTGTTTTGTACAAGACAATGAAAGCATGTCAAAATATGGTGTGATGCGTGGTTTACACTTCCAGCGTCCGCCTTACGCACAAAGCAAATTGGTTCGTTGTGTAAAAGGTCAAGTGCTAGATGTTGCAGTGGATATTCGCAAAGGTAGTCCAAGTTATGGGCAACATGTGGCAGTACTACTTACCGAAGACAATCACAGACAGTTCTTTATCCCGCAAGGATTTGCACATGGTTTTGCTGTTTTGAGCGAAAGTGCTATTTTCCAATATAAGTGCGATAATTTCTACCATCCAGAAGCAGATGGTGGCATCTCTATCATGGATGAAACTTTAGGCATAGATTGGGGACTAGCTATAGAAGAAGCCCTATTGAGCGAAAAAGACAAAAAACATCCTAGATTGGAGGATTTTGATTCGCCATTCGTATGGAATGCAAATCAAGGAGCAACAAAGCAAGATTGACATGTCTATGAATATACTAGTAACAGGAGCAAACGGTCAGTTAGGACAAGAAATACGAATAGTTGCTAAGGCTAGCTGCGACAAATATATTTATACCGATGTGGTAGAGGCTGAGGGTATGGAGACTACTCTACTTGACATCACCTCGCTAGATGCTATACGCAAAGTAGTGCACGAGAATAATGTGAAATGCATTATCAATTGTGCAGCCTACACTAATGTAGATAAAGCAGAAACAGACGAGACATT
The DNA here is from genome assembly GCA_045613525.1 of Paludibacteraceae bacterium. Classification (GTDB taxonomy): domain Bacteria; phylum Bacteroidota; class Bacteroidia; order Bacteroidales; family Paludibacteraceae; genus Colicola. The sequence continues at coordinate 20,679 of JAZLBE010000091.1, read as the reverse complement.
ATGCGAACTGCTAAATGCAACAGCAGTAGAATATCTTGCCACAGCAATGAAAGAGGTAGATGGTGTTTTAATACATATATCGACCGACTATGTCTTTGGTGGTGATCCATACAACAAGCCTTGTAGCGAAGAACAAAAAGGTAAACCTACCGGAGTATACGGAAGAACAAAATTGCAGGGAGAAGAGAATATCATAGCATCTGGTTGCAACTATGTGATAGTACGTACAGCGTGGTTATATAGCGAGTTTGGAAAAAACTTTGTAAAGACAATGTTAAGCCTAACAGCAAGCAAACCGCAGTTGAAAGTTGTATTTGATCAAGTAGGTACACCTACCTATGCATATGATTTAGCATTAGCAATCCACGACATTGTTTCTGAACGCAAATATATAGGTCATAATGGTGTATATCACTACAGCAATGAGGGAGTATGTAGTTGGTATGACTTTGCTAAACTGATTGCACGTTATGCAGCCCATACCAATTGCGATATTCAACCTTGCCATAGCGATGAGTTTCCTTCTCCAGTAAAACGCCCAGCATATTCAGTATTGGATAAAACAAAAATAAAGCAGACGTTTGGAGTGAATGTGCCTTATTGGACAGATTCGTTGGAAGTTTGCATGAAAAATTTGGGGACTAGATAAGTAATGACTTCTTCACAACGCATCATAGTAAATACCATTGCCCAGTACACACGAACAATCATCAATGTGTGTCTTTCGTTGTACTCTACTCGACTGATTCTGTCCATTCTTGGGCAGAGTGATTATGGTATATTCACTGTGACAGCAGGTGTAGTGGCTATGCTATCATTTGTAACAAATGCACTTACCACTACAACTCAACGCTACTTATCGTTCTATCATGGACGCAAAGATACGGATAAAATTAGGCAAGTCTTTGGTAATAGTTGGTTATTACATCTATTGTTAGGTATCAGTATAGCCATCATATTGATTATCCTTGGTCCATGGATTACGCACGACTTCTTGAATATAGAAGCAACTCGTCAAAGTGCAGCAATGTATGTATATGCAGCTGCGGTCATCATGCTCTTCTTCACGTTTATCAATGCGCCTATTCGTGCTTTATTCATAGCAAGAGAAAACATTGTATACACCTCAGCAATAGATGTAGTAGATGGTATTCTACGCCTAGTGATAGCTATTGTGCTATCCAAAATAACTTGTGACCAATTGGTGGCATACTCAAGCATGTTAGTTGGAATATCCGTATTTAATATCCTTGCCTTTGCTATTTATGCTATGATTAAATTTCCTGAGTTCCATCTTCCACGATTAAAAGAATGGGATAAGTCCTACATCAAAGATCTAAGCAATTTTGCGGGGTGGACAGTATACTCAGCAGGATGTATAATTGCCCGCAACCAAGGTATTGCCATTGTATTGAATTTGATATACGGCACCATAGTTAATTCAGCTTATGGTGTGGCTCAACAAGTGTGTGGTGCTGTACAATTCGTTTCTACATCCATCATGCAAGCAATGAACCCACAAATAATGAAAGCAGAAGGTAGTGGTGAGCGTGACAGAATGATTCATCTAAGCGAACAAGCAAGTAAATATGCCTTCTTATTGCTAGCGATGGTAGCACTACCTTTGATAGCAGAAATGGATACACTATTGGAGTTATGGCTGACAGATGTGCCCGAGCACGCTAGTATGTTTTGCAGATTCATATTAATAGCAGCATTGTGCGACCAAATATCCGTAGGACTTACATCCGCTAATCAGGCCATAGGCAACATCAAAGTATATAGTATCGTATTTTACACCCTGAAACTATTGGTTGTCATTATCGGTTGGATATGTTTGAAGCAAGGATTACCAATGACATCCATTATGTGGTGTTATGTTGGAATTGAGTTATTTACATCATTGATACGTCTTCCACTCATGAAACACATAGCAGGCATCCATGTTATGGATTTTTGTAAAAATGTGTTCGCGCGAATCATCGTTCCCTTGATTGTCATGAGTATTACATGTTACCTATCCATCCAACGCATTGACATTCCAGTGAGAATCTTACTTACCTTCTTCACATCATGCACTATGGGGGCTATTGCCATATGGTTAACATCGTTAACTAAAGAAGAAAAAGCGTATTTAAAGTCGTTAATAATTAGAATAAACGCCAAATGACAGCAACGGACAATCAGGTCAAATCGCCATCATCGTCATGGCAGTTCATGATATATTTCGTCATGATAGGTTTTACGTTCATTAGTATGCCTAAGAACGAAATGACCTATCTCGTATCACGAGTAATTCAAGCGATTGAATTGCTATTTTTCGCTATGTTAGCATACCAATATTGCAAAACCCCGAAACGATTGAACGGTTTTAACGCAATGGTTAACACATGGTGGTTTGCATACACTGTATTAACCTACATTTTTGCCTCAGGTATGGGATTAACTCCTATATTCAGATGGCTAAATGTCATCATATTCCTATTGTTAGGAAGTTGTTATTGGAAAAATGACTATAGAAATAGTTTGAAGCCTATTGCCCAAGCCTTTTCGTTCCTTATCTATCTAAATGCTATTCTCCTAGTACTTTTCCCCGAAGGATTGTGGATAGATACCGAGTGGGTAGGACGCGGAGATAACACACGACACTTGTTCGGTAACTACAATCAAATAGGTTTTGTATGTCTATTGGGTATTACTGCTCAAGCATTATATTCACTCACAACAGGACGAGGAAAAACTAATTTATTCTTCTTAACTTTGGTATCAATCGCTTCAGTTGTAGGTGTTGGTTCAATGACATCAGCAGTAGGACTAACGATATTAGCAGGTTATCTCATCATACACAAACGCGTTAAGCGCCCTCGCATTTTCTTGTGGGTATTCCTCGCACTATATATAACATTTTTCATGCTATTCATATGGTTTGGTACATCTATAGAGGAAGTTCAATTGATTTCCAAATTTATTGAGGGTACATTGTCAAAAGATAGCAGTTTTAGTGGTCGAACCGTTATTTGGGAGAATGCTTTGTACAAGATTCAACAAAGTCCATGGATTGGTCATGGAATTCAGAATGTAGAATGGAACGACACATATCTAGGGGGATCAGGAACACATAATTTATGGTTAATGCTTATTTTGCAAGGTGGATACATATTCTGTTTTACATTCATATGTATCTTTACATTCGTAATGAGACGAGCACTTAAAACATCTAGTATTCAAACAACTCTAGGTGTAGTATCATTATGCGTACTGATGTTGATGTCGCTATTTGAGACATTTAATTTAATACAAATATTTTTACTCATGCAACTCATCTACTACTCACCTATGTTAAAAGAGGAGGAACCAAAAATCCAAGTAGATAACGATAAATAAAGTAAGCCATGAAAGTATCCATTATAACACCATGCTATAATTCTGAACGATATATTAAGCAAACTATAATATCTGTCCAGAATCAGACTCTTTCGGATTGGGAATTAATTGTTGTTGACGATGGTTCTACAGATAATAGTGCAAACATAGTGAGCCAAATTTCAGAGATAGACAATCGTATTAAACTTATAAAAAAAGAGAATGGGGGTTCTGCGTCTGCTCGCAAATTAGGATTATCACTTGCTAGAGGAAAATACATACAATTCTTGGATGCAGATGATACTATTGATCCCAACAAGTTACAATATCAAGTCACATTAATGGACCAGAAACATTTGGACGTCACATATACTGATTGGTGCATGGTTGATATGGACAATCAGAGATATCCAGTAAGAGGTTTTAAATGTAGTTTAATACGAATTTTAACCGCATGGGGTACATTTGGTACGTTGCCACTACATAGTTTCATGTATAGAAGAGCATTTCTTGACGACCATAACATCAACATTCCTACACATATTAAAGAGCGTGAAGATTGGGACTTTCATATTGAGGTTTTTTCAGCAAATCCAAAGCATCAACGATTACCTAACTTTTGCGGAGCTATGTACACCAAATCTCCAACAGGGAAAACAACAGGTGCTAGCGCAGACAAAATACAACTCGGTACTTTTAGATATCTTCTATTCAAAATAAGCACTACAAACGGGCTAACAAAAACATTGCTTTATTTACGTTTCTCGATAGAACTTTGTTTTTGGATTCTTCGAAAGATAAAATATCAAAACAAGCAATCACTATCATCCTACTGTCATCATTTGCAGTTCAAGAAGATACATACTATTGGAATATTATTTCTGCCTATCTCCACTATAATCGCAATTATAAGTATTATTAGGTCCCACATTCAAGTCCACTAAATGTAATAACAGCAAAAATGAAACAGATTATATTTTTTTTCGGCAAATTCTGTTCGTATATATTTCCACAACGCTTGTGTAGTATAATCCAAAGCGTCACCACGTATTTTTTCACGGGGTATAAGTCGCGTTATTTTAATGTCATTGGGAAAGGTTCAACATTGGGTAATCATACCACATATATTGGCGAAGAATATATATCCATAGGAGTAGGTTCACATATTGGTGATTACGGAAGATTGACAGCATATGCATATTACCCAACAACTGGGCAACGCTTTACTCCTCAAATTTCTATTGGCAATAATTGTAGCATTGGCACACAATCGCACATAACTGCTATTAATCATATTAGCATTGGCAATAATGTACTAACGGGTCCAAGAATACTCATCACAGACAACTCCCATGGTGTTAGTTCGCATGAAGCATTAGAGACCCCTCCTTATGCTCGCGAACTTGTAAGCCAAGGAGAAGTAGTAATAGAAGATAATGTTTGGATAGGAGAAGGAGCTATGATTATGCCTAACGTACATATTGGCAAGGGGAGTATAATAGCTGCAAATAGCGTAGTAACAAAAGATATTCCAGAGCATTGTGTAGCAGCAGGTTCACCCGCCAAAATTATTAAGAAACTCTAACAAATACCATGATACCAATTCAATATAAAAAAGCACGAGTTATCGCCTTCTACTTACCCCAATACCATCCTATTCCAGAGAATGATAACTGGTGGGGGAAGGGATTTACAGAATGGACTAATGTTGCTAAGGCCAAGCCTTTATTTAAAGGTCATTACCAACCTCGTATTCCTGCAGATTTGGGTTTCTATGATTTACGCATACCTGAAGTGCGCGAACAACAAGCAGAAATGGCACGAGAAGCGGGTATAGAAGGATTCTGCTATTGGCATTATTGGTTTAGTCATGATCATAAACTGTTAGAACGTCCATTTCAAGAAGTATTAAGTAGCGGGAAACCAGATTTTCCGTTCTGTTTGGGATGGGCTAATCATAATTGGACTAATAAAAGTTGGGAAGCAGGTACTCGCAAACAGAAAGAAATGACCCTCATGCAGATGGTATATAACGAAGACGAATATACTCGACATTTTTATGATGTATTACCAGCCTTCAAAGACCATAGATATATCACTGTTGATGGAGAACCGCTTTTCTTAATATGGAAACCTCTTGATTTCCCTAACACACGTGAGTTTATTCAATTGTGGTTGAACTTAGCCAGAGAGAATGGACTACCAGGTATTCATTTTGTCGGTTTACAGCAGAATATAGAAAACGAAAGTATACCTCTACACAAGATTCTGACACGCAACATACCAAGTCAAGGAGCAACATTGTATAAAAAGGTACTAGATAATGGCTATAGCGCTGTCCACGGCAGAGGCTATAATAGAGCGGAGTATTTATCTCGTTCATTGTATGAAATCGTTTTTAGAGGGATCTGTAATCGTTTATTCCGACATCACATTATTTCAAAATGTGATCAAAGAGATATAAACAAACATTTATATTCTGAAGAGGATAAGTGGGAAAATGTATATCCTATGTTATTCCCTCAGTGGGACAGAACGCCTCGAAGTGGCAAGAAAGCAAGAATATATACCAACAGCACTCCTGAAGTATTTGGAGAACAGATAGATCAAGCATTAAACCTGGTACAACACAAACAGGCAGAACACAAAATAATATTCCTTACCTCTTGGAATGAATGGGCGGAAGGTAACTATGTCGAACCAGATTTGAAATTTGGACGAGGATATTTAGATATATTACGTAAAAAATTGCTCAAAGAATAGAATGAATATATTTATTATAGCACGAGGATATCCATCCAAGCAAGATCCCACATGGGGCTGCTTCGAAAAGGACCAAGCTGAGGCACTCTATCAATTAGGACATCAAGTCACAATTTTGAGTGTGGATACACGATTTCGTTTCTATTGGCGAAAGTTAGGTATACAATATGGTGTATATAACAACATTGCCACATTCAATATATTCATTTTGCCATATGCATTGTTATTTTTCCTGCCTACGAAAATTAAAGAATGGTTTTATGCATGGCAACTAGAAGTAATATACAAACGTGCTAAACACCAATATGGAACACCAGATATCATATATTCACACTATCTACACAACACACTAAAAGCGATACCAATACATCAAAAATACAATATCCCTATAGTAGCCATGGAACATTGGAGTCAAATGGCATACACTCCAATTCCTAGAGGCAGTATTTGCACAGCAAAACACGTATACGCATCCATAAACCAACTATTGGCAGTATCGTCTGCGCTCAAAGAAAATATACAACGACAGATTGGAATGGATTCTATCGTGATACCTAATATGGTGGGTAAAGAATTTCATTATAAAAAACAAAACTCTACGAAACGTAAAATAGTCCACCTTATAACAACAGGAAGATTGATACCTGAGAAACATTTTGATATGCTAATTCAAGCCGTAGCTAATCTAACATCCTTATCATTAAGACTCAGCATTATCGGCAATGGATCAGAAAAAGATAAGTTACAAAAATTAATCAATAAACTTGACATCGAAGATAAAGTACAACTATTAGGACATAAATCCAAACAAGAGATAGTTGAACTACTACAAGAAAGTGACATATTTGTCCTTCCGTCACAATCTGAAACTTTTGGAGTTGCATATATTGAGGCTCTAGCCTGCGGATTACCTATTATCGCCACCGACTGTGGCGGTCCTCGAGATATAGTCACTTCCACCAATGGAATACTTATCCCAACAAACAATCAAGAAACTCTTGAACAAGCAATCGTCCAAGTAAGTCAAAATCTTGACTCGTATGACAAAAAAGCCATTGCAGAAGATTGTCAAAAACGTTTTTCGTCAATCAACATAGCTAAACAAATAGAGCAAATATTAGAACAAACAATCAAAGAAGCAAAAGAAAAACAATAATTTGCGTATATCGAAAAAAAGTTGTAATTTTGCAAACAAATTAATGATAAAATGAAACATCTAATTATCATAGGAGCTGGCGGTATGGGACGTGTTATGTATGATATGGCACGCGAGAGTATTGGTTATAATACACAATACGATATCAAAGGTTATATCGATGACAATATTCACTCGTTGGATACTTTTTCTGGTTATCCACCTATTTTAGGAACTATATCAGAATATCAACCTCAAGATGATGATATATTCATTTGCTCAATCGGTGGTGGCTCACGTAAAGCGTGTATGGAGTCTATCATCAATCGAGGAGGTGAGTTCCTAACCATGATTCATAATACAGCACGAATTGGATCTAACGTGCAGTTAGGAAAAGGTTGCATGATTGGCGCCTTCACAACTGTAGCGGCTGATGCTAAAATTGGTGATTACAATTTTATTCAATCCAATATGATTATTGGACATGATGTAGTGATTGGCAATTGGAATCGAATTGACTCTCATACAATGTTGATTGGTGGAATTACCATTGGAGATGACAATATGATTCATTCCGCAGCAGTTATTAACCATGAGGTACAGATTGGAAACCATACTCATGTTGGTGCATGTAGTTTCGTTACTCGAAATGTAGAAGACAATTGGACCGTATTCGGTAATCCAGCAAGAAGATTATCATAGTTATGAGCACATTATTAGAAAATAAAGTTTGCATCATTACAGGTGCAGCTCAAGGCATTGGACGTCAAATTGCTGAGCAGTTCGCGCAAGATGGTGCCACAGTATATGCATGTGATAAACAAAAGTTCACAGCTGATAATGAACGCATCCATCCAGTTGTAATGGATATTACAGATGCGTCTAGTGTCAAAACAAACTTGATGCAAATTTTTAAGACGGAGGGACGTATTGATTGTCTAGTAAATAACGCGGGTATTGTATATAATCGCAAGATAGGTATGATCATGCGTGAAGAAACTGAGCGTATGTTCCTTGTCAATGTAATTGCAGTACTCGAACTCATCCAACTGTGCAGCCGCCTAATGGCTCGCAATGGGGGAGGAAGCATCATCAATATTGCATCTGTTACAGCAGTACTTGGTTCCCCTGGACAAGTAGCATATTCTGCGACCAAAGGTGCTATTATTTCTATGACTAAATCAGCAGCAAAAGAACTTGCGGCACAAGGTATTCGCGTAAATGCGGTAGCACCTGGAATTGTACAAACAGAACGCTTTGCTGAGTTATACGAATCTGATGGCAATAAGATTGATGAACGCATCCAACGCATCGCATTAGGTCGTTTAGGTACACCAGAAGATATCGCGCACGCTTGCGCGTTCCTTGCTTCTAATAATGCTAGTTATATATCCGGACAAATACTTGGCGTAGACGGCTGCGCATCTATATAATGATTCTCGGGCTTGAACATATTGCACCACAACGTATTGCCGCTATTGATTCTAATAACGACAAGCTTACGTATGCTGAAATCACCCAACTTTCGCAACAAATCAGCACGAATATTCCAGAACGTGCTCTATGTTTCTTGTTAGTCGAGAATAATATTGGAGGTATTGCGTGGACAATGAGCATGCTAGAGAGTCGCAAATTAGTCCCACTCATTCTCAATGTTAAGACTGAAGATTCGCTTTATCAACAACTTCTTGACACCTACAAACCATCTTATATTTGTGCTCCAACTCACGTAATGCTAGAAGGAGAAATTGTGGACTCACAATTCGGATATCTACTATGTAAAGTCTCTGATAATCTTTGTATTTTGCATCCAGATTTATCCCATCTGCTTCCTACATCTGGGAGTACAGGAAGTCCAAAACTTGTGCGACATAAATATGAAAATATTGAAGCAGCAGGACTAAATATATCCACTTTCTTTGAACTTAAAGAGACAGACCGCCCATTGATGGTTTTACCGCTCTACTATACTATGGGGCTATCCATGGTATTCAGCCATTTACGAGTGGGTGCAACTATACTTATTACTGGGCTTAGCATGACAGATATTAATTTCTGGAAATTCCTTAAAGAGCAACATGCAACCTCATTCACAGGTGTTCCATATAGTTTCCAGATACTCAATCTCATGCGTTTCTTCCGAATGGACTTGCCCGACCTTGAACTCCTTACACAAGGTGGAGGAAAAATGCCAACTGACCTCAATATCAAGTTTGCAGAATATTGTCGCGATAAAGGAAAACGTTGGATTGCCACCTACGGACAATCTGAGTGCACTGCACGCATGGCATATTTGCCAGCTAAATGGGCTTTAGATAAAGTAGGAAGTATCGGTATTGCCGTTCCAAATGGCGAACTATCGCTCATTGATACAGATGGTAAGCTTATCACCACTCCTCATATAGAGGGAGAGATGTGTTATCGTGGTAAGAATGTCACTATGGGCTATGCACGCGAACAAGTAGATCTGTCTCTTGGAGACGAACGTAATGGTTATATTCGTACAGGCGATCTCGCGTACTTTGACGAAGACGGTTGCTACTATATTGTTGGAAGAATGGGACGTTTCCTCAAGCTTTTCGGTATGCGCGTTGGATTGGATGAATGCGAACAAATAGTCCAAACTGAATGTGGCATTGAGTGTGCATGCGTAGGAACCGATGAAAAAATGATTGTCTATATCACCAACGCAGATAACCAAAGCAATGTCAAAGATACGCTCGTCCAAAAAACGCATATTGTAGCTACATCCTTTGAAGTACGTGTCATCGCTGAAATACCAAAGAATGAAGCAGGTAAAAAACTATATAGCAAACTATCATTTACCTAGTAATTACGGGTTCATAACGAGATTACACCATATAACATATAGATAAAAGATAAATAATACATTATGACTAATTTAGAGAAATACAATGCTATTTTCACCGAGGTATTCGGTGCTACAGCAGATCAATTAGGCGACAACTTCTCCAAAGAAACAGTGAGCGAATGGGATTCTGTTCACCAACTCAACATTATCACCCTATTGGAAGAGACTTTTGATTTATTCCTTGATCCAGAAGACATTATGGCATGTACAAGTTATAATGCTGGTAAAAAAATTCTCCTAAAACAAGGTATTTTACTATGAGCATACGCGTAAAATTGTGGACTATTGCTACCAACCTATATCCTGCTATATTGCGGAAAATGTATAAAATGGATTTAGGGACAGGTGTTCGCATAGCACACAAAGCACATCTTGATAAAAGTGTCAATCCCAAAGGTGTACATATTGGGGATAGAACATGGGTACTAAATGGTGCGTTTGTGATGGCACATGATCATTGTAGAAGTTTAAAAACAGACACTCATATTGGACATGATTGTGTAATAGGTGTGAATTCTATCATCATGCCAGGAGTTAAAATCGGCAATGAAGTCGTGATAGGAAGTGGTAGTGTAGTGACCAAAAACATTCCAGACAATTGCATTGCAGCTGGCAATCCAGCCAAAGTTATCAAAACAGACATACGCGTCTACAACGGCAAAATACAAAATGTATAAAAATTTCTTTAAAAGGCTGATTGACTTCACTATCGCACTAATAGCATTGGTGTGTGTGTCACCGATTCTATTAATAGTTACCATTTGGTTGCATTTTGCCAATAAAGGTGCAGGTGCGTTTTTCACACAAGAACGACCTGGCAAAAACGCTAAGATTTTTCGCGTTATCAAGTTCAAGACGATGACGGACGAACGAGATGCAGATGGCAATTTACTTCCCGATGCACAACGACTTACTAAGGTAGGAAGAATAGTACGTTCTACCTCCTTGGACGAACTTCCACAATTGATTAATGTATTAAAGGGCGACATGTCCCTCATAGGTCCTCGCCCTCTGTTAGTCAAATACTTACCACTATACACGTCCACCCAAATGCGCCGTCATGAAGTTAGACCAGGAATAACAGGTTGGGCACAAGTTAATGGTCGCAACGCTATCACTCATACCAAGAAATTTGAATATGATGTATGGTATGTTGATCACCTATCCTTATCGTTAGATTTAAGAATAATTTTCAGAACCATCTACAACGTACTACATCGCAAAGATATATCTACAGAAGGTCAAGCAACTGCTCCGACTTTTGACGGAACTAACTAAAATTAGCGGAAAAACGACAAAATATTTGCTTATCTCAAAAAAAAGTAGTACCTTTGCGCGTTTTTTGGCAAAGACAAATGTTTTTTAACGAAATAAATTAAATAAAAATATTATGGCAACATTACAATCTATTAGAAATCATGGCACAATCCTTCTCGTAGTAGTAGGTGTAGCTATGCTTGCATTCATTCTTGGAGACTTCTTGAACTCTGGTAGCAGTTTCTTCAATAAAGGTCGTGAGAATGTAGCAGAAATTGCTGGTCACAAGGTTCACTACACTGAGTACGAAGCTGCTAAGGACCAACTTACAGAAGTTTACAAAATTGAGACAGGTACATCTGACATCAATGAAGATCTTACCATTCAACTCCGTAACCAAGCTTGGCAACTCTTGTTAATGAATTATACATTAGGAGAGCAAGCGGAGAAGATCGGTATGGATGTAACAAGTGAAGAGCTCAGCCAACTCTGCATTGGTGCTAATCCTCACCAAATCATCCGTCAACGTCGCGCTTTTTACGATGAGACAGGTAATTTCAACCGTTTTGCACTTATCAATTTCCTCAACTCTCTAGAGCAAGAGCCAGAGACAGCAGAGCAAGCTGAAAGTTTGAAACAAGCTAAGAACTATTGGATGTATTGGGAGAAGGCAGTACGCCTCACTTATTTGCAAGACAAGTATACAAACTTGCTCAGCAAACTTGTAGGTGCAAACCCTCTTGACGCAAAGTATGCATTCGAAGCTCGTCAAAGCACTGTAAATGTACAATATGTACAACAACCATATTTCGCAGTAGCTGATTCATTGGTTAAAGTTACAGAAGGTGACATCAAAAAGTTGTACAACCTAAAGAAAGAGCAATACAAACAAATTCCTAACCGCTCAATCGAATATGTAACTTTCCCAATCGAGCCATCAGCAGAAGATTTTGCTGCTGTTGAGAGCTTACTCAAAAATCTTGAGAATGACTTCAAAACTAAAGAGGATATTGCTTCTATCGTGAATAGTAACTCTGACATCTTGTATGACGGACGTGACTATTCTGAAGAAACTATTCCAGCAGAGTATAAAGAGTTAGCATTTGGCAAGAAAGCAAAAAAAGGTGATTGCACAGAAATAACATTCAGCAACAACACCTACTCTATCGCTCGTCTCATGGATTGTGGTTACAGCAAATCTGACTCAGTAAAACTAGTTCTTGTTGCTAATGGCGAAGGTACAGAAGATGTAGAATTGGGTTGGTTCAAGGCTACTGATTTGCAAAAGAATATCGCAGATCCTGCATTCAATGGCAAGAAGGGTGAAACATTCACCGTATCTAGCGGAATGGGCGAACAAACATTCAAAATCGCAGATAAGAGTAAAGCTACTCCTAAAGTAAAACTAGCTATCCTCTCACGTACAGTTACTGCTAGCAGTAAGACATACAGTGTATTGTACAACCAAGCAAAACAATTCATCGTTGCAAACAACAATGCTGATTCGCTCCACCAAGCTGCTTTTGCACAAGGTCTCAGCATCACTCCTGCATTTGGTTTGAACGAGAATACAGACAAGGTTAATGACCTAAAGAATAGTCGCGAAATTGTGCGTTGGGCATTTGGTGCAAAAGCAGACCAAGTTAGCGATGTATTTGAGTGTGGCAACCAATTTATTGTTGCAGCCTTAACTGAAGTTAACGATGGAGAATATCGTTCTTTCGAATCTGTAAAAGCTGAGCTAGCAATCCAAGTTCTTAATGAGAAGAAGGCTGAATATCTCACAAAACAACTTAGCGGTATTACCACATTGGCTGATGCAGCAGCGTTGTTTGATACCGAGGTAAAAACAGCGGAGGGCATCTCTTTGGCATCTCTCCGTTTGGGTGCTGCAGGTAACGAGCCTGCTGTTGTAGGTACAGCTCTTACTATTGAGCCTAATACACTCTCCAATCCAATCGTAGGCAACAATGGTGTATACATGATCACTGTTAGCGAGAAAGCTGTTGCTGAAGGTCAAATCAATGTAGAGCAAGAGATTCAACAATTGAACATGCGCACTTCATACACTATTCCATATCAAGCAATTGGTTTGATTGAGGATAATGCAAATATTGTTGACAACCGCGCACGTTTCCAATAAGTAAATAGCATTACATCATCTATAAAAAGCATCGAACAAAACAGTTCGGTGCTTTTTTTATACAAAAATTTGTATAATTCAAAAAAAAGTAGTACCTTTGTGCCCAAAGAATTGTAACAATAAAACACTCTAATGCATATGAAACAATTTACTCTACTAATCGGTTTACTATTCAGCATCACATTATTTGCTCAACACGGAACAATTAACATTCAAGCTGATTTAGACAGTACAAAAATTTTGCAATACGGAATAGACACTCTTGAGAGTTATCAAGTTGGCCCAGGCATCATCTACACTCGTTTTGACATTACGGCTAAGACGAATGATATCCGCCACTGCTATATCTATGAAGTAGATCTAACCAACCAATACAATACCGTAGAGGAGAGTCATAGCACAACTATGGGTAATACAGAAAGAATGGTTGATGCGCATAAACGTCTTGACGCGCCAGAGCATCGTTCAATTGGATCTGTAAACTGTAATTTCTGGATTGTAGCAACACAAGATGAAGGCCAATATAATGGTTTAACAGGTGTGCCATGTACAGGTCAAGTACGTAACGGAAAGATTGGAACCAATATCACCAACTGGAATATTGGTCATGGTAATCCTGATCCTGAGTTAGGTCGCAAGCAAGATATTGGTTACCTAATGATTGATGCAGACAAGAAAGCACACATTGACCAATTTTCTTGGGATGCACATTTGGCCATTGGTGACCAAGCTATGCCAATAAGCGAGGTCAATCGTAACCGCAGCAATCCATCAGACAATGAAGTAGTAATGTTCAACTCTGATATGGGTACCAAATCCACATTGACCAAAGAAGATATCAACAAACGCCTTGGTACAGACCTTCCAATGATTGAGCTTGTAGTGAAGCTTGAACAAGATTGGGCAATGAACCAACATCTTTTTGCGGAAGTAGTAAGCATTAATTATACAGGTGGAACTAAAATCGAAGATGGATATGCCGTATTCCGCGGCCGTGGTACAGGCAAGACCTTCTTGGAGACCGCCAAAGTAGGTGATCGAGTACAATTCATTATGGGTATGTACGAGTCACTCAGTGGTGAGCGTCCAAACATCATGCAACTCAGTGCAGGTAACTGCTATGTAATGCGTGAGGGACGACTCACAAATCGTAACTGGAACGAAGATTACAACAACAAGAACTATCCTCGTACTGGATTTGGTGTAAGCAAAGATCACAACACACTCTGGTTAATGGTAATGGAGAAACCTGGTATGTACACTCACGAGATGGCATCTATCCTTCGCCACTTTGGTGCATGGGAAGCAGCTGGTGCCGATGGTGGCGGTAGTGCACAATTTAACCTCGGAGGAAAGATTCTTAACCCAACTACCGAAGGACAACCTCGCGCCGTTGGAAATAGCATCTTCCTATTCTCTACTGCACCAGATGACAATACTGTTGTAGAAATGCGTACAACTGCAACCTTTATGAAGTTGCCTAAATACGCAGCCATCAAACCTGAGTTCTTAGGATATAATCAATATGGTATGTTGATTGACAAGAACCTATCAGGTGTAAAACTATCTTGCGAACCAGAGACAGGTTACATTACTGAAGACGGATATTTCGTTTGTCTTGGTAGCGGTATATTAACAGCAACATTCGATCAAGCATCTTTGCCTATAGAAATCGTGATTGTAGACGAGGCTAATCCAACATTACGCTTAAACAATGTACTAATCTCAAATAAAACACCATACGAAATTGAGATTAATGGTGTAGTAGATAACAAGCAATTCAAGGTTCTCCCATCTGCTGTAGAGTGGACAATAGCAGACAATACTATTTGCCATATTGACGAAGATGGTGTATTGCATGCGGTTAAGAATGGAACGACTACCATACAAGGCAAACTAGGCGAAACTCTTATGACACTAGATGTAATGGTTGAGCTAGTAGAATCTGATGTGTTGTTATGGGAAGATATGATAAATGTAGACGAGCGTTGGACTATAAATGCATCAGTTACGTCTTGGAATACGGATTTCAAGATAGATGAAAATGGAGGTTCATACATGTACATGAACTATAATGGTGGACGCGTTGCGCAATTATCTATCACAGCAGATACGTTACTCTACTCTACTCCTAAAAAACTAGAGTTAAGAATGACTCCTCAAGGTAACTTAATTGAACGAATGGATTTTGGATTCACCTCCAATAACGGTGTAGAAGCTAATTACGCATGCATTGATATAACTCCTGACCAGGCATTAAGCATCAATATTAATCTTGATAGTTTATTTGAAGTAAGCAATGATATTGCTATCTACCCTATCAAATTCAAACACATATCATTCACACTTAATAAGAAAGCTGATAAAAAAGAGTATCAAATTCCATTTGAAGGTATTTACCTCTATTACAGCGATGAGATTGAGACTGGAATAGAATCAGTAACCAATCCTTCTCAACAAGGAAGTGCAGCACAAATAATGCTTCATAAAGGACAATTAGTTATCATTAAAAACAATAAATTTTACAACATTTTAGGTCATGAAATCACTGAAAAGTATTAATCCTTGGTTGTGGGTACCTACCTTGTATTTCTTGGAGGGTATTCCTTACTTCTTGGTAAACAACATCTCAATGGTTATGTTTAACCAAATGGGTGTACCTAACGGCGAGATGTCATTCTTCACCACATTGCTTTATTTCCCTTGGGCATTGAAGTTCTTGTGGGCTCCTTTTGTTGATCTTATCAAAACAAAGCGTTGGTGGTTCCTCACTATGCAATTCCTCATGTTGGGATTAGCAGTGCTAACCATCTTCTCAATTCCTCAACCAGATCCAGCCACTATCGCAGCTATGGCTACTGAGGTTAAGTTATTTACTGGTGTACTGATTGCGTTCATTATCATGGCATTTGCTTCTGCAACTCATGATATTGCAGCAGACGGATTCTACATGTTGGCTCTCACCTCTGGCGTTCAAGCTGAGATGATCGGTTGGCGTAGTGTATTCTACCGTTTGAGCAACGTATTCTGCAACTCAGCGCTTATCGCTATCCCTGGTATCATCTATGATTGGACTATCAAACAAGGCGAGGCAAACATGCCATTGGCATGGAAAGTAACCATGGTCATCACCGCAGTAATTTTTGTGTTATTGGCTATTTGGCATATGTTCTTTACTCCACGTCCAGACGCTGACAAACCAAACGCAGAAACCACAGCCAAAGATATCATTGTTGGTTTCGGTAAAGCATTTGCAACCTATTTTACCAAACCAGCTTTGTGGGTGGCTATCCTCTTTATGCTCCTCTATCGCTTGCCAGAGGGATTCTTGATGAAGATGATCTATCCTTTCCTTCTTGGTGCACGCGAAACGGGCGGTTTGGGAATGACCATGCAGGAATTGGGCG
Organism: Paludibacteraceae bacterium; assembly: GCA_045613525.1. GTDB lineage: Bacteria > Bacteroidota > Bacteroidia > Bacteroidales > Paludibacteraceae > Colicola. The sequence goes on along the minus strand of JAZLBE010000091.1, from coordinate 3,739 downwards.
TTGTATATGGTGCTATCGGCGTGATTTTCTTGCTCTTAGGCGGTATTCTTGGCGGATATTATATCTCTAAAGTAGGTTTGAAGAAAGCTTTCTGGTGGATGGCTCTCGCTATGACCTTGCCATGCTTGAGCTTCGTTTACCTCAGCGTGTTCCTACCAGAAAACATGGTGAATATTGCTATTGCTATCGCTATCGAGCAATTTGGTTACGGCTTCGGTTTCACCGCATATATGATGTACATGATGTTCTTCTCTGAAGGAGAGTTCAAGACTTCGCACTATGCAATCTGTACCAGTTTTATGGCACTCAGCATGATTCTCCCAGGACTTGTGGCTGGTTATATCCAAGAGGCTATTGGTTACGAGAACTTCTTCTGGATGGTTATCAGTTGCAGTGTAGCTACTTTCTTTGTTACCTTCCTTGCTCGCCGCATCGTTGATGCAAACTACGGCAAGAAGTAAGTAGACTTATCACTTATAACTCATAGTTCATAACTAGTAGTTATATGCAAATCAAACGCATTATACCTAACAGCCTGACCTGCGCAAATCTTTTGTGCGGGTCAGCAGCTGTTTTTATGGCAACACAAGAGCAATACCTCTGGGCGTTCGCCCTCATTTTAGCAGGTGGATTGTTCGACTTTTTTGACGGCGCTTCTGCTCGTTGGCTGAAAGTCCCATCGCCACTAGGAGTACAACTTGATTCATTGGCAGATGACATCACGTTTGGTCTTGCGCCTGCTATGGTGCTCTTCTGCTACCTTAAACCTATTATTGGTTGGTGGGCACTAATTGCTTTGCTTGTTGCAGCTTTTTCAGCTTTACGTTTGGCTAAGTTTAATATAGACGAGCGCCAAACCACATCATTTATTGGTCTAGCAACCCCACCTAATGCTATTTTTTGGGCATCACTCGTCTGCTGGCTCAATAGTACCACCCTACCAACATGGGCTCCATGGATGTTATTAGCAGGTAGTTTATTGAGTTGCTATTTGTTGGTTAGCGAAATTCCATTCTTCAGTTTTAAGTCTGCTGAATTGGGCAAGAAACGAATGCTAATTTTTGTCTTCGGAAGTTGCTTCATTTTGGGAAGTTGCTCAACAATGGCGATAACGAATAACCAAATTTCAATGGCAGCATTGGCTGGTGCTATTTGCGTATTGTGGTATGTAATTTTCAATCTCATCACATTATGCAACAAGAAAATATAAGGTTTATTCATTTTTTTACTCTAGCCTTATTCTTATTTTCTTCTAGTCTATTTACTTATGCAGAAGAAATGCCTAATGGATATTATGCATCTATTGAAGGCAAAAAGGACTCCCTACTCAAAGTCGCTCTTTACCAAATCATCAAAGGTGGAGAGCGATATGTATATGGACCTACCACATATCACACTACTAATAAAATTCAGGATGGTGATACCATTTGGAAGATTGGTGACATCAAGGCCCATGGAACTTGGCATGGTTTTCAGATCAGCGACCAACTATCCGATGGAAGCATATGGGATATGTACTCTACTACTAAACGCTATTTCCCGATTAAAGGTGGTAGCGCAGCAGGTATGGACATTGAGCATAGTTTACCTAAATCATGGTGGGGAGGTGATGAGAACGATGCATACACCGATCTATACCACCTCAACCCTGCCGATCGTGTAGCCAATAACAACAAGTCCAACTACCCACCAGGAATTTTAAATGACTCCAACAAAGTCAATAATGGTGTCTTCTTCATGGGTAAGGACAAAGAGTGGAATGACTATGCTTTCTGTGTTATTGACGAATACAAAGGTGATTTTGCACGTTCGTATTTCTATGTATCAACAGCATATCATGATATGAAATGGGACACAAGTTACTCTAAATACGTCAACAGCAACACCTACCTAACCTTTACGCCACACCTCATAGAGGTTCTATTACAATGGCATCGCATTGATCCTGTAAGCGAAAAAGAAATCAATCGTTTGGACGCGATTTCATCCATCCAGCACAATCGTAATCCATTTATTGAATATCCTGAACTTGTAGAATATATTTGGGGAGACAAAAAAGGCGAAAGTGTTGATCTTAGTCAATTGATTCGAACAACATCACATGAGTACAATGTACCTATAGATACTATCAATCCTAAAGCGTATCCTGCTACAGAAATCACCTCTAACTCATTTGTAGCTCATTGGAAAGATCAAGATCGAGAGTCTTACATCCTTGAGGTATTTACCACAGAGGATTCAGGACATAACGACACACTTATTGCTATGCCTGGATTTAAGAACGAAATAGTAAAAGGTCATAACCAAATCCATTGGTTGCTAGAAGATGGAACAGATGCACCATATACCTTAATGGATGGTAGCTATGCTATATGTTCATCTACCACAACCAAAAAACGTTACATCCGTTTTGACAACTTTGGCAAATCCCCTGTTAACACATACCTTACAGTAAAATGTTGTGTATACAAAGGAGATGAGACAGCAGATTTGATTGTGCGCGGCAATAACGATGAGGAATTATATGTCCAACCACTCGTATTAGACGAACAATTCTATACTTTTGCTATTCCAGAAGGAACAACGACAATTTCACTTATACAAAAAGAGATTGGCACAAAGTCTAAAGGATATCATCGCATCTCTTTTCAACAAGCCTACTTATATACGGGAGATTACCAACATCAAGAAAAACATATTGAAATTTCACCTATAACTATCATTGGAAACAAATATACCGTTGAGCATTCTATACTATCAGGAAACACAATATATTATCGTGTAACTCCAGATGGGTTACGTACATCCAACACTATTGCTATTGGTTCTAATGAAGCAACTCATATAGAGAATCACACGATTCGATCAATATCAAATAAGTTTATACATCAAGGTAAACTCTATATACAGCATAATTGCAACATATATGATATCACAGGTAAGAAGCAACACTAATTGCCCATATACAATATTTCTGTTTTTTACAGCCCTGTTACTTATTGTAATAGGGATGTTGCTCATTCTGATTCCAAAAGGCGAATTGCATTTGATGCTTTGTCAGTTTCATACCCCATTTTTAGACTCACTAATACCGATATATACTAATTTAGTAGATTGGCTGCCCTACCTATGCGTTGTTCTTCTGCTTTTCTATCGTGCAGGCTGGGCTACATTCCTTGCTAGCAATCTACTGCTTTCCACACTCATCGTACAACCTATTAAACATATAGTATGCGCTCCACGCCCGTTGATATGGTTTGCAGAAAATATGCCAGATGTCACGCTGCCATTGGTAGAAGAGGTGAAGATAAATCTTTGGCTATCCTTCCCATCTGGACATACGACTACTTTCTTCGTATTATTCTTTACTTTGAGTATTATTTTGTGTGCTGAAAATATAAAAGGAAAGAAAATTTTGTCCTTTATTTGTTTTTTGTGTGCAAGTTTGGGATCATATACTCGAATTTATTTATCCCAACACTTTGCTTTGGATGTTTTTGCAGGAATTTTGATTGCCATTTTCTCCACCATGATTTTGTACTTTTTCTTGGTTAGAAGGACCAAAAACACCCATTTTTGGGTATGGAATCTACAAAAATTGAGAAAATAACACAAAAGAACGTATTTTTTCAAAAAATATTTGGTCAATTCAAAAAAAAGCAGTACCTTTGCATCCGCTTTCGTGAAGAAAGCAAGAGTTCCGTTAAATAATGAGACATTGAATGGGCGTTTAGCTCAG
>JAZLBE010000090.1:0-3578 GCA_045613525.1 Paludibacteraceae bacterium | reverse complement strand
GCTGCATTGTGCACAATACCGTCAATAGATCCCAAACCTGCTAACCATACTTTTTGCAGGTGTTGCTGCTCAAGGTCACTACCTATTTCCTCTGGGAAGACTACTTCCAATATCATGCGGCATGCGCCATTCTCTAGGGTGTCTTTACCTGTCACGACATGGGTGTAGGTAGTGTATTGAGGGTAGTTGTTGATACCTGCAAAGATCTCTATGGTGTCGCCTGGTTCGGCTGTGAAGTCGTAGAGGACATACTCTACTCCGTCACGGAGGAAATATACGCGGTTGTCTTCATCTTCGCTGAAATGCAATGCACCCACAAAAGATTTGGTGATAGCCGTATCTTTGGTAGATTGACGGGCAAGTTGGTAGAAGGTCTTCCCCTTTGTAACGATGGAGTCGTTCTCTAAAGTGTAACTAAAGGTTTCCGCACGCGTGATAGTTGGGGTACCGTCCATCTCTTTCGTCTCGAATTCCAACATATTCCATTGAGTAGGCGTAGGTCTGCCACCAATCTTACCGTTCTTGGCATTATCTTTTTTAGGACCACTATTATAATCACATAGGCACTCTGCGCCGAGGCGCTCCATTTCTGCGTCGTCCATTTGGTAGAGGAGTTGGCCGTTACGGCTAGCGCAGACGAGGTGTTCGCCTTGCAAACTTGTAGGGACATCCCTATTTGCAATCAATTGGAAGAAATCGCCTGACCATTGTCTATTACCAAAACTACCTATTCCTTTTACGTACTCCATACCATTGTTGAATGTCCATTTCTTGTACTCTTTGCCATCTAAAAGTTTGACATAGGAAATATCTGTAACAATCAATGTATCAATAGGATGGTAAATGTCATACAAATCAGTAAAAGGAACATCTACAACTAGATCTGTGAGTGGACAGTCCTCACAGCGATAGTCAAAATTCAAGGTAGTTAGGGTATCACCCACTTCAAGCGAATAATCATACAAAATGAGATCTTTTCCTAGTCGCCTACTATATATAAGAACTCGGTTGTTTTCTTCGCGCAGGAAAAATCCTTGAAAATCTAAGTATGCCTTATCTTTGATATATCTAATATTCGTCTCAGCAGAAAACAATGAGGAACCCATATATGCATTGAAACTTGTTCGCTGCAAGCCTGCAAGTGTTGGGAAGTCATTCATTGTGATAGTTCCAATGGGTAGAATCGTACCAAATCTGTCCCATTGAGGTGCTGCATCATAGAGTTCGACAGATTCTGCAGGTACAAAAAGTGGAATGTCATGCGATACCGAACCGAATACTTGCTCATTGAAGCTATACCACGCGCTCATAACAGGTGGAGTAGGGTTCAGACTGGTGATGGCTTCTAGCAAGCTGCAGCCATTAAAGGCCCTTTCTTCTATGCTTTGCAATGAAGTTGGTAGTTCAAGACGCTGCATGAAGACACATCCCATAAAAGCTTCTTTTTCAATATGCTTGAGCTGAGAGTTTGGAGAGAATGATATAGAGACGATATTATGATTACTTGCAAAAGCCAAGTTTCCGATGGTATCTACACAATCAGGAATCATGTACGTGGTTGCTTTGCTTCTAGGGAATTCTTGTAAATAGTTCTTTTGCTTATTAAACAATACGCCATCCACAGATGTGTAATTCGCATTATCTGGATGTACATTAATTGCTTCTAGCGAGTATGCACTCAGCGATTTATTTTCAATAAATTTAACATTTTTGGGGATGTCTAGGACCTTTATTTTGGAAGTTCCTGAGGCGAAGGCATTAAACAATATGCTATCTACATTTTCGCCAATTACCACTTGACTCAAATTTCTGCAAACTGCAAAGGCTCGTTCGTCAATTATTTTAACATTTTCGCCTATGGTGACGTGTTGTAATTGCGGAGCATGGTAAAAAGCCATTTTACCAACACGCGTAACAAGATAAGTTGTACCCTTGTAAGTTACTGTAGCAGGAATATTTGCCGTAGTTAGTTCAAGATAATTGTGTCCTTCCATTTCCCATTGCTCTAAACCATACCAGTGTGTGACCTCAACTTCGTATGGCGCAAGCGTATCGTTGGTAATGTGATATTGGATGCTATCTTTTTCAAAATACATTGGGTCATACACATATGGATCAGTTATCGGCTTAACATTCGTAAAATTATTCCAATAGGGTGCCGCTTCATAAGGTAGTAGTCCCATCCATGAATAAATGTCTAATGCCTTTGTGGGCACGAGAAGAACATGTTTATTCTTTTGTAATGTTAGATTAAACGTGTTTTCACTAATCAAAGGAGGTTGGACTGATGTACAAATAATTGTGTCTAGATTATGACAATATCTAAATGTTTCATCTTCAATCTCTGTAACAGAATTGGGTATAGTAATTTTTGATACTACATTTTTAGTGGAGTATTCATTGATTTGAGTTACACAGCGAGAGACTGCTCCACCAGAGATGTAGGTTGTTCCTTTCTTTATCTCTATATGCATACTATCGGTGACTTCACCTGTATATGCATAGAATATATTATGAATATATAAGTATCCGCTTGGTTGCTTGCTCTCCCATGCAGTATTGCCAAAGGCATCTGCTCCGATTTTTTCAATATTAGGAGAAATATTCTCTATTCCATCTAACTGATTACAATTATAGAAAGCACGGGCGCCTATATTCTTGAGTTGCAAAGGCCAGTCTAAAATGGTTAAACTACTGCATCCTACAAAAGCCTCTTTCCCTATTTGGTCTAGACCAAGAGGAAGGTTTATGTTCTGTAGTTTGCTACAATTCTGAAATGTATAATCTTCTATCACTGACAACCAAGTTGGTAATGTAACTGATTCTAGATTGGGGCAATCGCCAAATGCTTGCATGTGTACGGATGTGACACTTTCTGGCAAAATCACTGATGTTATGTTCGGTTGATTAGAGAACGCTAAATCTAAAACTGCTTTCGTACCCTCATTGATAGTAATTACACCAGTAGGTGCAATTCCTTTATAGCGGTATAATAAATTGCCCACATACACCAATCCATCGGGTTGGTTGTCATACCAAGCACACTCGTATAGAGCACCCCCTAGGACATCTTCTAAACTTTCAGGAAAAGATATATCAACTAGTTTACTACAACCCGTAAAAGCATACATACCAATCTTCTTCACAGTATTAGGTATGACAAGAGACTCAAGCTTATCACATCCTTGAAATGCGTAATTAGCTATCTCTGACACTTGGTATTTTGCACCATAATTGCCTGTGACTTCACTTGGTATCACAAGTGAAGCCGGAAGATTATTATATGGGAGACCCAATCTTTCATTTGTGACAGCCACAGTTCCGTCAGCAAGAATGTTATAAAATAGATATCCATCTTGGAAATCATACGCGAAGGTTGACACACTTGCCATGAGGGCGAGGGTGAGAGCAAGGAGTTTACTGCGGAAGGAGTTGATCGTTTTCATAGGGTTGGGTTCTATTACTTCATTTTTATTCCCATTATGTTATACATATTTCCGTTGCGGGATATTACTAAATGACCATCTCGGATGGTTTTTGAGAATGGTGCTTGAGTAGTTGTAATATCTTCTAAATCT
>JAZLBE010000089.1:0-5037 GCA_045613525.1 Paludibacteraceae bacterium | reverse complement strand
GGGCAGAAATCTTATAAAATCTTTTGCACTGCAGGACGTAACATAAATTACCACCGCTCCGCTCGTCGGCGCTAATAAAAACCGCCGACTACGCCATCGCTCAATCTTAACAAAATAAAAAGTATGATGCGACTCTGAATGGAGATGGGCGTAACAAGATATATGATCAAAATAGAAGCATAGCGAAAAGTATCGCAGATAAACAACCTATAGAAACTACATAATACACAACATCAGTCGATACTTGCTACATTCGATTAGATTGAGCGATGGCGTAGTTGCTGGTGACTAAAGCAGCAACGAGCGGAGCGGTGGCAATGTATTACGGAGTACATCGACGAACAAAGTGAGTAAATAAGATTAATAAGATTTCTCGAGCAACGCGAGAAGGAGATATAAAAAAGGAGAGGATAGCGAGTGATCTTAGTAACGACCTTAAGGACTTTAAGGACCTTAAGGACGGCGCAGAGAGAAAAGAACTTCTAAACTCCTAAACTTCTGAACAGAAACAACAACTAAAACAATATAATGGACAAATTTAAACACATACGAGCGTATAGAGTAGGATGGATACTGCCACTAGTGGACTTCTTGATAATATATCCTATTCTGATGAGAATTAAAAAGAAAACAGCCAGCTCGCTGGAACTGCAATATCTGGGCGATCGCAAACAAATAGAAAAAGACATCAAACATGGAGCCTTCTTCATGACTAATCACCGAGACATATGCATGGACTCAGCATGGTTGACCTGTCTGCTGAGAACCAAGTACTTTATTCATCCATACATAGGCATAGGCAACAACCTGTTTGGCAAATGGTGGATCGAACATGTGGTACGAACACTGAGGGCATTTGTGGTAATACGCAATGGCGGTTTTCGTGAACAAGTGCAAAACGCTACCACTCTGTCACAATACATTCGACACCTGCGTCGCAAAGGCAAATCCATATGGCTAGCACAACGAGAAGGACGCGCCAAAGATGGTAACGACGTCACACAACCAGGCGTGCTGAAGATGCTGAATATTGATGCAGAGAACTTCTTCGAAGGCGTCAAAGAACTGAATATATGTCCTGTCAGCATATCCTATGAGTATGACCCATGCGACTACCTGAAAGCACGCGAGATGCAACTCAAACGTGATAACCCTAACTGGCGCAAATCGCGCAAAGATGACCTAGTATCCATGTCCGTAGGTATCAATGGATACAAAGGCAAAATGGTATACCGACTGACACCATCCATCAATCGTGAGATAGACGAAGCACTGGCACAAAATCCAGAACTGATGAACCTATCACGCAACGAACAAATACAACTGGTGTGCCAAATCATCGACCGACACATACACCTGGGATACGAGATGTATGAGAGAGGCGAGAAATTTGATCAATACATCGAAGAGCAACTCAGCAAGATTCACCTGTCGAACAAGGACGAAGAGTTCCTACGCGAAAAACTATACGAGATGTACGACAACCAGGTGAAGAACTATGAGAAGGCGGTTAATAAAGAATAGATGAAACATATTGGAAAAATATTATTAGTTGTCATATCTTGCTTGACTCTGTCTAATCTGGCACAATCTGCCTCCTCGATAGTTGTTAAGCCACTATCAGAAGCAGAAACCATTTTTACACTAAGTAAGATTGGAAAGATAGCGTATATCGGCGACTCAATATTTATATATGACAAATATGATCGAATAATCTTTTATAATACTTTTTCAAATGTGCAACATATTCGTTTTTCTGATGAAGAGAATTCAACACCCTCTAATATAGAAGATTTATTTTCTAATTCAACATTAGAAGTCCTTGTATATCCAAACCCAACATCAGACATAATAAATATTAAAAATTCACAAGATAGCGAGATTCGAATATATGACTCACATGGACATTTAATGCAACAAATACATGGAGTATATGAATTTATGCAGATAGATATAACTAACTATCCAATCGGTGTCTATGTATTGAATTGCAAGAACAAAAGCTTTAAGATTATCAAAAATAGATAATATGAAGAAATACCTAATTATATTGTTATATTTATGTATCAATACTATTGCGCTAGGCCAAACCAACCAATGGGTCTGGTCTAATGGATATTTGGTGTATGGTATGCCAATTTCAAATATAGATAGCTTAACATATAATTATGTAGAAGGAGTTGATACACTACTTTTACCACGGAAATGGATACAAGTGGTTTATGATACAATAGTTGTGCGTGACACCGTTCTATCACACGATACAATATTCTCTGTTACTACAGATCTAGGAGAAGGACTAACATATTACGGAGAAGATTACATTACTAATAATCAGTTATTTAAGGCATTAATAACGATTGATAAAGGATACAAAATTTCTATTGATGATGTAATTGTGAAGATGAACAACTATTCTTTATACGACTGTAAGACTATCAGTAACAATCTATTAACGATAGAAATCCCCAAAGTAACTGGAAATATCAATATAAAAGCATCCTCAAATAAATCATCACAATCTAACAACGAAAAAACATCCATAACGACATCTAATGCTAATCTCCAAAGTACAACGGAGATGGTAGCAACAAGCCAAACTATTGGTAGTCTTGTTAAGTATATAGAAGCCGGAACTAGAGGTATATACACTTGGGATATTCCTGCAGAGTCATTGGTGTCATTGACTGTATTAGGTGGAGGTTCGTACGGTATGGCTCTAACTGATATGGATGGAAATGTTTTAGAGTACTTTACCAATAATGCAGTTGCTGAAAGCGCAGATAAACAAGGCGTTTATACATTTGCTCCACAAAAAAGTCCAACAAAACTACATGTGTCAAAAGCTAAATTTGTATCAGGATACTATACATCAATATATAGTGATATGTTAGATGGAATGTCATTTACAATATCTTCCGATTCAACCATATCTGGATATTATGTAGCACCTACACAAACAATTGGTAGTGATGTTAAGTACAATTCCATGAATTCTACAAATGTCCTAATCTCAGATCCTATTCCTGCTAATTGTTATACAACAGTTACAGTAAAGAGTGGCGGAAGTTATGGTTTTGCCATTTGTGATTTAGAAGGGAAAGTTCTTGAATATAAGAGTAATGCAGATGCTAATGATAGTCTAGTCATCTCATTCCATAAGCAAGAAATAGAGACTAAATTACATGCTTCATTAACAAAATATGTTAAGGCAACATATACATATGACCTACCTAACAAAAATTCAAATAATGGGCAAGGCGCATCAGGAACAAATACAAGTTATAGCCAAAATTATTGGAACGGTAAAACAATATGGTGGTGTGGAACTAGTATACCAGCAGGCAAATATCCTGAACTAGTAGGAGAAATGTTAGGAGCTGATGTTATTAACACATCTGTTGGAGGCTCAATGTGTAGAGCCAATGTTAGAACTGGCGACTATAATGGAGCGAATATTTCTAACATAACTTCTGCTTTAACGAGAACTAAAGAAGAAGGAGAAATTTTTATATCCAATTACAGTTCCTTTCGTCAATTAGACAAGAATACATCATGGCCTGAAAGTCTAGATGCAAGTATGGAAAATCGTATACGTGAAGGAAGTTTTGAAACCAAACTAATGCCATATTTAGATGGTACATATGATATGCCTGATTTATGGATTATAGATCATTCTCACAACGATTGGAAATATAAGGATTCTAAGGGTAATATTGATATAGATCTGAAGCCTACCAGAGCCAATATCAATTCTGGAGAGCTTGCAGAAGATAAATACATGACAGACAACAATTACAAGAATCTTATTAAATATGTTGGAAAATTAGATAATATTGAACCAAATAAGTTAGATGATTTTGTTTGCTCACTAAATCGAAATTGTTATTATGGAGCCTTAAATTTTCTAGTGACAGTCATACTGGTTCATAACCCAAGAGCAAGATTTATGGTCATTGGCAATTATAGTAATGAAAAAAGTGGTGAAACTAGTTATGCTAGATTAATTGATGCACAAAAATGGTGGGCTGCAGACTGGTGTTTTCCATTTTGTGATATAGCTAGCAATTTTGGTACATCTTTACACATTATACCGGGTACTAAAGACTATGATAGTGATAATCACACTAATACATTTGATTATGATGTACCTGTTTTTAAAGTATACTGCCCTGATGGGGTACATCCTAGCAGCGACAATAGTAAGTGGTCATTAAATGTATATGCTGGTTTAATTAGTGAATTTGTTAAATCACATAGATAGCATTCAAATCAAATAAATTTAGACTAATAAATACAAACAAATATATGATAACTATTGAACAACTGAAAGAACTACAACAACGTGCGGATAAACTCAAACAATACCTAGCTATTGATGAGAAACGCATACAACTGGAAGAAGAAGAACTTCGCACACAAGATCCTGGATTCTGGGAAGATGCCAAAGCAGCTGAAGCACAAATGCGTAAGGTGCGTGGTATCAAGAAGTGGATCGAAGGATACGAAGGCGTACGAGCAGCTACCGAAGAACTACAACTGGCATTTGACTACTACAAAGAGGAACTAGTGACCGAAGAGGAAGTAGACAATGCTTATGCTCATGCATTGAGCGAAGTGGAAGACTTGGAGATGAAGAACATGCTATCGCACGAGGAAGACCAGATGCCAGCCGTACTAAAGATTGTAGCTGGTGCAGGTGGTACCGAAGCACAAGACTGGGCAGAACAACTCATGCGACTCTACCAACGCTACTGCGAGAAGCACGACTATAAGGTGTCTATCGCCAACTTGCAAGAAGGCGATGAAGCTGGTATAAAAACTGTGACCTTCAATATCGAAGGCGATATGGCATACGGCTACCTGAAATCAGAGAACGGTGTACACCGTCTCGTACGCGTGAGTCCATACAACGCACAAGGCAAACGTATGACATCCTTTGCATCTGTATTTGTGGTGCCATTGATTGATGATACCATTGATATTCAGGTAGATCCATCTGCTATTTCATGGGATACCTTCCGCTCATCAGGTGCT
>JAZLBE010000088.1:0-11401 GCA_045613525.1 Paludibacteraceae bacterium | reverse complement strand
TTATAGCGCTGAGGTCCCACCCCTTCCCATTCCGAACAGGGTCGTTAAGCTCAGCAACGCCGATGGTACTGCGTTTGTGGGAGAGTAGGTAGCCGCCATTTTCAGAAGCTCGAAGAGAATTCTTCGGGCTTCTTTGTTTTTGTAGTTTGATAATCTGGATAATTTAGTGGTCTTGATCAACTAGATTGTTGATTTAAGTGTATAAATGCTATGTAATTACATATTGGATAGATTTATCATATATAATTAATTATTGAAATATTTGTATGTTTGCGAAAAAAATAGTAATTTTGCAATCGATTAAATAACTTATTAAAATTATGAATCAAAAGGTATCGGAAAACCCTTTCAAAAACCGAGTAGAAGAGTCTATTGCGATGGGCAATGATAGAAATAATAGTACTTCTTTTATTGTCGTATGCGCATTGTTTGTGACATTATATGTTGTTAGTAATGTCATGGCTGTCAAAGTTATTGGGCTTTGGAATCTGTTTTATTTTGATGCGGGTACAATTACATTTCCTTTTGCGTATATGTTAGGAGATGTATTAACAGAAATTTGGGGCTATAAGACAGCTCGAAAAGTGATCTTCATTACACTTCTTTGTAACATCGTTATGGTGCTTTGTACTCAGATAGGTGTATTTTTGCCATCACCAGACTATCTGGACGCTACGGCACAAGCATACAACACGATGTTTTCGTATGTACCTCGTATTGTGATTGCTTCACTGACAGGTTTCCTTTTAGGTGAACTTAGTAATGCTTGGCTCATGGAGCGCATTAAGCAGTGGACAAAAGGCAAGAAACTTTGGGTGCGTACTATTGGTAGCTCAGCTGTAGCTTATTGGTTCGATTCTTTGCCATTCGTGCTGATTGCATTTGCTGGCACAGTATCTACTCATGATTTGTTGTTGATGATTGCATTCCAATACGTATCGAAGTTGTTGATAGAATCTGTATTGGGTACACCAATGGCATATGCGGTGATCAAGTTGATTAGACGAAAGGGTGATTAGGCGAATGGGCGATGGAGCGATATGCTGTCATACATACGGTGATACCACGGGAGTTTGTGCTATTGCAGGGACAAGGGTGCAAGTGGAAACAATGTACTTTCTGCGATTATCATACGGATGTGAGTGAAGATCCATTTGCTGTGAATAGGGAGGTGTTAGGCTCTGTGACAGGCGTTTATGGGGTTCTGGATGTCATCAATTCTGGTTCGGCCATGGAACTCGATGAACAAACGATAGAGGAGATTAGGTGTGTAGTCAAAACGAAGAATATACATACCCTTTGGTTTGAAGCACATTATATGTATCGTCATAAGCTGGCTAAGTTTGCAGAGCAGTTTGATGGGGTAGAGGTTAAGTTTCGTTGTGGGATAGAGAGTTTTGATCACTCTTTGCGTGAGTTATGGAAGAAGGGGGTGCGTTCTGAGGTGCGTGTAGAGGATGTGGCCACGTATTATCAAGGGGTTTGTCTGCTGTGTTGTACGCAAGGTGATACCAAAGAGCGGATACTTAGTGATATAGCCCTAGCAGAACAATACTTTGAGTATGCGAGTGTTAATGTGTTCTGCGAGAATACGACGCCTGTAAAGAGGGATAATGCTCTAGCAGAGTGGTTTATCAAGGAGGTATATCCAAGGTTAAAACAATCAAATAAGATAGAGATACTAATTAATAATACAGATCTAGGTGTAGGATGAAGTACGAAGAAGTAATGATAAATCTAAAACAAGGTAAGTATGCACCAGCATACATGCTTTGTGGCAAGGAGTCATACTATATTGACAAGGTAGCTGATTACGTCGAGCAGAATGTGTTGGATGACATGGCGCGTGAGTTTGATCAGACTATTATCTATGGTAAAGATCTTGCTAGTGCTGATGTAGCTCCTGTTATAGGTGCAGCGCGTGGATTTGCAATGATGGGAGGGTACAAGGTTATCATCGTCAAGGAGGCTCAAAATATCAAGAAGTGGGAGGCTTTGGCTATGTATATGGATAATCCTCAACCATCAACTATTCTAGTGTTCTGTTACAAGTATGGCTCTCCTGATAAGCGTCAGAATGTGTTCAAAAATTGGGAGAAGAAAGGTGGAGTTTTGATGGAGTCGGAGCAACTACGTGATTATCAGGTGGAGAAATGGATACGCGATTATGTAGCTGAGCGCAATAAGGAGTTGAAGGCCATGGGTGATGAGGTTCGTATTGACGATAAGGTGGCCAAGATCTTAGCGGATAGTTTAGGAACTGATTTGACCAAGATTGTAGGGGCATTGCAGAAGCTCGTAGATGGACGTCCAGAGGGCGTGAAAGTCATAGATGCAGACTTGGTTGAACGCAATGTGGGCATATCTAAAGACTTCAATGCATTTGAGTTGCAGACAGCTTTGGTGGAAGGTAATGTGGTCAAGGCGAATCGTATAGCGCAATATTTTGCGACGAGCAAGGATCATCCTATGATAAAGGAGTTGGGTATCTTGTATGGCTTTTTTGCCAATCTGATGATCTATCATTATTTGCCAGATAAGAGCGATCGTGTGGCAGCTCCTATACTAGGTATTTCGCCTTATTTTGTTAAGGATTATGCGGCAGCAGCACGAAGATTTTCGGCGGGTAAGACCTTTGCTATTATAGGTTATTTTCGTGATATCGATGCACGTTTGAAGGGTATTAATAATCCGGGTGCTAAGGACGCTGATCTTTGGAAAGAGTTGATATATAAAATATTGCACTAGCCGATAGCTAGTGCAATGTTTTTCTTGAAAGGGTCTCTATGATTCTATTTTACGCAGCAGAGTTGCTGTGTATATTATCTTAGATCGTTGATGAATGCTTCTGGTTTTTGAATGGTAAAACTAGGGCATTCATTTTTGTATTGCGCATTGTTGAGGCGTAGTGTTGTAATCTTGTTTCCCTCATGTATTTCGACAGAAACAGGTAAGAGACTAGCAGTGACTATACGTAGGACAAACTTGGTGACACCATGTGTTTGATCCTTCGGTGTAAGGGTTATTTGTGTCTTGTCTGCTATTGTTTTTTCAGCATATTGGCATACGGGTAGTAGCGCTTGTGCGTAGAGGAATGGATTGGTTTCTAGTAATTCTTCTTCTGAAGGTGTTGATAGTGTGAGTTCCTCAGTATCTTCGCTATATATATATAGTGTTTTACCGTCATATGCTGCTTCCATACCCCAAAAATCTAGCGCAAATTTTTGGCTGCGCATACTCAAACTGCCCCTATAGGTCATCGGTTGAGATTGCTCTTGAGCGATGCTAATACTGAAGTCTGATTCTAGAGTTTTCTTTTCTAGCGTGTTGAAGAGCGATTGAAGTATGGTCAATGTGATGAGTAGGAGTTTCATACGCCAAGTTCTTGTAAAATACGTTCTAGTGATTCCATATCTTGGATAAGTACATCTCGTCCCTTAGGCCCTTTATTTGGTCCAACGATGCCAGCAGCTTCGAGTTGGTCAGAGAGTTTACCTGCACGGTTGTAACCTATCTCAAAAGCGCGTTGGATGCGTGATGTAGAACCTTCTTGTTTGCTAACGGTGTAGCGAGCTACATCTGCAAACATTGGGTCTAGGCGTTTTAAGTCAACGCTACCTGGTGCCAAAGCTTCGCCTTCTGAACCCTCTGGTACGTACTCTGGCAATTGGTATGGTTCGAAGTAGTGTTGTTGTTTCTCGATGTGCTCAACGATGTTTTCTACTTCAGGTGTGTCTACGAACGCACATTGTATACGTGTGATAGCGCCGCTAGCGGAGTAGAGCATATCACCTTTACCGATGAGTTGGTCTGCACCTTTGCAGTCAAGTACGGTTCTAGAATCCACTACGGATTGTGTACGGAATGCGATACGTGTAGGTATGTTAGCCTTGATGGTACCAGTGACAATCTTGACGTCTGGACGTTGTGTAGCTAGGATCATGTGCATACCTACGGCACGCGCTTTCTGCGCGATGCGTTGGATAGGGCGTTCCACTTCTTTACCCGCCTGCATGATAAAGTCACCATACTCGTCGATGACAATCACGAGATATGGCATGAATCGGTGTCCTTTCTCAGGATTGAGGCGTCGATTGATGAATTTCTCGTTGTAGTCTTCTAGGTTACGGCAGTTGGCTTGCATGAGCAACTGATAGCGGTTCTCCATCTCTATAACGAGCGAGTTAAGAGTGTTGATAACCTTTTGACAATCAGTGATAATGATGTCTTTATCCTCTTGGTCTGGCATTGCTGCCATATAGTGTTTGAGCAGTGGTTTGTAGATGGAGAACTCCACCATTTTAGGATCCACCAATACAAATTTGAGCTCAGCAGGGTGTTTCTTATAGAGCAATGAAGTCAGGATGGCGTTTAGGCCGACAGACTTACCTTGACCCGTAGCACCAGCAACTAGTAGGTGTGGTGTTTTGGCTAGGTCAAAGGTGAACACTTCGTTGGTAATGGTTCGTCCGATAGCTACTGGAAGACGCATTTTTTGCTCTTCTTGGAATCGTTTTGATGCGATAACAGAGTGCATGGACACTATCTGTGGGCGCTCGTTAGGTACCTCAATACCGATGGTTCCCTTGCCAGGCATAGGAGCAATGATACGGATACCGATAGCAGCAAGTGACAGCATAATATCGTTTTCCAGACCTTGGATCTTAGCTATCTTGATACCGGCTTTTGGTACAATCTCGTAGAGTGTTACGGTAGGTCCGACGGTTGCCTTGATAGACTCAATCTCGATGTCAAAGTTGCGTAGGGTAGTCACAATGCGATTGGCATTAGCTTGTTGTTCCTCTTGGTTGATGACAGGTGCAGTCTCGTTGTCGTATACTTTGAGCAGATTGAGCGATGGGAACTTATAGAACTCTAAGTCCTTGCGTGGGTCGTATGGACCAAGTTTTTTGAGTAGGAACTCAGGATCATTCTCGGATAGTTCTACTTCGGGTGTATCTACGATGTCAACATCTACCTTTTCTGTGTCTGCATCCTCTTCTTCGACGATAACGATCTCCTCTTTTGGAGCCTCTACATCTACTACGATGGCAGGTTCTGTTTCTTTGACCTCTTCTTCCACGAATTCTGGATCTTGGGTGTGGAGTAGTGGTTCGAGATCCACTATGACAGGCTCTTCGTTGTCTTCTATCTCAACAGTGTCTTCTGTGCTAGACTTCTTGAATAGTCGGCTAACCCATGCAGCCAATTGATGACAGTGTTCGATGAAGTGTTTGTCTGCTATGATGAGGAAGATGGCGAATGAGGCAATCAATATGAGTGTCATGCCCAACCATTGTACATAGGATAATCCCCATGTTGCGACAGCTTGTCCGAAGGCACCTCCCCAACGGAAGAATGAGCCGATGCCGAGCATCTCTTGTACAAAGCCAGATGCAATGGCTCCCCATACGAGTATGAAGAGTGTGATGAACAGCAGTTTCATCTTTTTGAGTGGGTAGGCTATCACTAAGCGCACAGAGTATAGTGCCATGGCAACTAGTGCTGCTGCCGATACGATACCGAAGGTGCCATCCACGAGCCATCTGGCTATGACGGCGCCAGGTAGTCCTAGTGCATTTTGTATGCCGTCTCTTAGGCTCTCTCTATCGGCTTGTGTGACGATGGAGTAGTCGTTGCCGCCTGTGAAAAAGAAGCTGATGAAGGACACTATCAGCATGAGTGTGATAGTGGATAAGATGATACCAGATACTAGACGGAACTGATAACTATGTACCATTTCTCGTGTATTGAGTAAGTATTCTTTGATGCTAAATTTTTGGTTGTTTTTCGTTTTGCTGCTAGCTGTTGCCAGCACGCTTGGTCTTGTTACTCTTCTTGCCATAGTTTGTTTTCGATTTAGGGCACAAAGGTACAAAAAAAAAATGAATTATGCAAGCCAGATTAGGGGATATCGGTATAATTTGTAAAAATACAAGTGAAATGTTGTATATGTCGGAAAAAAGTTGTAACTTTGCAGCGAGATATGCAATTTATTGTTTCGACAATCCGATAACTAGTTTTAGGTCAATGCGTCGTTAGTATTCTATGGATTTGAGCAAGGTAGATACGATTTATTTTCTGGGTGTGGGCGGCATAGGTATGAGCGCTTTGGCTCGTTATTTTGTGGCTCAGGGCTATCGTGTGCTCGGTTATGATCGTGTAGCATCGTCTTTGACGCATAGTTTGGAGCATGAGGGGGTTGTAGTGGAGTATGGGGATGACTTGTCCATTGTTTCGGGTTTGGATGTGGAACATACCTTGGTTGTGCGTACACCTGCTGTGCCTGATAATCAGTTGCAGTTGGTATGGTTGCGTGAACAGGGTTTTCGTATCATGAAACGTGCCGAGGTGCTCGGTTGGTTAACTCGTACGGCCCGTACGCTCTGTGTGGCAGGTACGCATGGCAAGACCACTACTAGCACATTGCTTGCGCACTTGTTGCATAGTTCGCATTTGGGTTGTAGTGCGTTTATGGGAGGTATCTCCAATAATTATGGTACCAATCTGCTCGTTGATACAGAGAGTGATCTGATAGTAGCAGAGGCGGATGAGTATGACCGTTCTTTTCACCACTTGCGTCCGTATATGTCCGCTATCACGAGTATGGATGCAGACCATTTGGATATCTATGGTACGGAGGCTAACTATCGTGCTGGTTTTATGCATTATGCTAGTCTGGTGACGGAAGCCTTGGTGGTCAAACGTGGTTTGGAGCTCTCAACGGAGCAGTTAACGGCTCGTGTCTATACCTATGCTGTAGAGGAGGATGCCGATTTTCATGCTCGTAATATCCGTTATGTGGAGGGACAGATAGTCTTTGATTTTGTGGCTCAGGGTCAGGTTATTCAGGATATGTGTCTGGGTGTTCCAGTTTGGGTCAATGTGGAGAATAGTGTGGCTGCTATGGCAGTGTGCTATCTATTGGGTTTGTCGGAGGAGGAGTTGCGCGAGGGTTTGGCCTCTTTTACGGGTGTCTATCGCCGTTTTAATGTGCATGTTAACACACGCAGTGTGAGTTATATAGATGACTATGCGCACCATCCTGCGGAGTTACAAGCTAGCATAGAGTCTGTGCGTCGCTTGTATCCAGATAGACGCTTGTTGGTGATTTTTCAACCACACTTGTATACCCGAACTCGTGATTTTGCAGATGGCTTTGGTGCGGTATTGAGTCAGGCGGATAGGGTGTTGCTGTTGCCTATTTATCCAGCACGCGAGTTGCCTATTGAGGGTGTTACTAGCCAGTGGTTGTTGACCAAGGTGGCATGCTCGGAGCAGTCTACTGTGGTAGAAAAGTCGGAGTTGGTAGATAGCATTAAGTCGGCTGTTGACACCTGGCATGCCGCGGGTGAGCGAGTGGTGGTAATGACGTTGGGGGCAGGTGATGTGGATAGAATGATAGAAGACATTAAACTAAATCTTAATCAATATGAGTAATGTGAAAAAATTATTGTTGGCAGCTTTGGCGACGGTATGTGTGCTAGCTGTCTTGGTAGGGGGCACGGTGTGTTCTCGACGTACGGACACGTCCTTGTGTAGTTGTGTCCATGTAGTTGTAGTGGACAGTATGCATCGTGAATATGTTGATGCGGATGCCCTGGTGAGCTATCTTCAATCTAAGGGTGCGTACGCGCTGGGCAAGGCGATGAATGAGATCGATTGTCATAAGATGGAGGAAGTGTTAATGCAGCATGATATGGTCAGAACGGCCAATTGCTACAAGACTCCTTTTGGAGCGGTGCAGGTGCGTGTGACCCAACGTGTTCCAGTCATGTGTGTTAAGAGCAATGATGGTCAGTACTTGGTGGATACCGATAGACGCATCATGCCATGGCGCAGTGGTTTGGAGCAAAACTTGTTGGTGTTGAGCGGTGCCGTCAGTCAGCGTGCAGCGGTGGAGGAGTATTATGATTTTATGCTGTGGTTGAAGCATAATGCCTATTGGGGTAAGCGTATCAATGGCATGCATGTGCATTCTACCAAGCATGTTGTCTTGTCTCAAGCGGAATATTCGGCTCGTATTGTTTTAGGCGAGTTAGATGGTTATGAGGCTAAGTTGGATAGACTACGCAGTTTGTATGCCAAGGGGTTTGACCAAATTGGCTATCCAGAGTGTAAGGAGTTGGACTTGCGTTTTGCAGGACAAGTCGTTAGGAGGTAATAGGCAGTAGGAACAGGTAAAGCAATTAGGAACAATGAAATCAGATAATATAACAAACAACTCTCTGTTGGTGGCCATGGATATGGGTAGCCATAGTTTTCGTGCTATGGCGGCAGAGATGACAGATACGGGTGCTCTGCGTGTATTGGGCGTGGAGGAGTCTTCTCAGAAGAGTTGCGTGACGCGTGGTGTAGTGGATAACACGACTGATGCGGGTTTTATGCTTAACAATGTCTTGCGTCTGTTGGGCAATCGAATTCGTGCTAATAGTTTGCATTCTACTTTTGTGTGCATTGGTGGACGCACTGTGAAGATATATCCAGTTAGTTCAACGCGTGACCAAGTGCGCAAGCGCGAGGTTAGTCAGTCGCTTTTGGATGAGATGGAGGCTGAGTGCCGCAACAAGATTGAGGATAAGTATCCAGGCGTCAAGGTGCTGGATGTTATACCATATTACTATACCCTAGATGGTGTGGAGCAGGACTATCCACCACTACCTGATCAGCGTGCTATGATGGTGGAGTCTCACTTTATGGCTTTTGTGGGTAGAAAGGAAGAGGCGGAAAGGGTAGATAATAGTTTTAAGCGCTCTACCATTAGTGTGGAGCATGCATATGTTCGTCCAGATGCGCTGATGAATGCGCTGGCGTCGGACGATGATATGGAGCGTGGTTGTGCGGTGCTAGATCTTGGGGCGCAGACAACGACTCTGACTGTATTCAAGGGTACGCAGTACTTGCATAATCAGGTGGTAGCTTTGGGTAGTCATGATATCACGGAGGCTATTGCTGGTCTAGGATTGCAAATGCACTATGCTGAGCACCTGAAGTGTACGTATGGTATGGCTAGTCCAGACCAGGTGATCTCCAATAGACGCTATATGCTCAAGGGTATAGATGGTGAGGCGGTGGCTGTCACTACGCGTGAGTTAGCTCAGATCATTCGTGAGCAGATTGACCAGATATTGAAACCGCTCATGGAAACGCTCAATAAGGATGCAGGACGTCTAAAAGTATTGTATATCACGGGTGGTGGTTCGATGTTGCAGGGTATAGATAGTTATATCCAACGCTTGACATCTGTGCCTGTGTCATATGGATCGCATGCGTGCTGGTTGACGGCTGATACCCCAGACGAATGTTGTATGCCTAAGTATGCGTCGTTGGTAGGTACCTTGTTGCTAGGTGCGGCATATCGCGAGAAGCATCCTCAGGTCAAGTCTTATGAAAAGAATAAGCGTATTATAGAGACGCTCAAGGATACGACGTTGAAGTTGTTCTCGGATCAGGATGACTTTTGATAGCCAAAGAAAATAGTATTATTGTAGAATCAGATTAACATATAAGATATATGAATGTAACTGAAGTATTGACCGATGGTCTAGAGATTCAAGATTCCATCATCAAGGTGATGGGTGTAGGTGGCGGTGGCTGCAATGCGATTAACTATTTGTACAGACAGGGTATCCAGGATGTTACCTTGTTGGTCTGCAATACAGACAAGATGAGTCTGGCTGGCAGTAGTGTGCCAAGCAAGTTGCAGATAGGTAATGGTCTGGGTGTAGGTGGCAAGCCAGAGGTAGCTAAGCAGTATGCTGAGGACGACCGTGAGCGTATCCGTGAAGCACTGAACGATGGTACCAAGATGCTCTTTATCACAGCCGGAATGGGTGGTGGTACAGGTACGGGTGCATCTCCTATTGTGGCAGAGGTGGCTAAGGAGATGGGTATCTTGACTGTGGGTATTGTTACTATTCCTTTTGCTTTTGAGGGTGTTAAGAAGATCCAGAAGGCCATGAACGGTGTGGCAGAATTGGCCGCTCAGGTAGATGCTATTGTGGTCATCAACAACGAGAAGTTGCGTCAGATCTATGCGGATCTAAACTTGCTGAACGCGTTCTCCAAGTCGGATGATGTGGTGGCTAATGCGGCTCGTTCTATAGCTGAGATCATTACCAAACCAGGATATATCAATACAGACTTTACCGATGTATATAACACCTTGAAGGATGGCGGTGTAGCTATCATGAGTGTGGGTACAGCAAGTGGTGAGAATCGTGTAGCTAATGCTATTCACGAGGCTTTGCACTCTCCTCTGATCAACACAGAAGTGCATGGTGCTAGTCGTTTGCTCTTGCAGATTTACTGCTCTCGTGAGCATGCTATGGTGATGTCGGAGATAGACCAGATCCACGATTTTGTTCGCGAGGTAGGCGATGATGTAGAGGTACAATGGGGTGCTGCTATCGACGAGGAGTTGGGTGAAAGTGTGCGTGTGACGATTATTGCTACAGGCTATGAGGTGTCTGATATACCAAGCAAGGATAGCAAGAACCATACTGATTCTATAGAGGTGTACTATGGTGAGGATTCTACGAATAAAGCAGCAGCTGAGGCGGTAGAGCCTAAGGAGCCAATGGAGGATGAGCAAGCGGTAGAGTTAGTGCTGGATGTCAATCCTAAGGTTGAGGCAGAGCCAGCAGTGAGAACTGCTGCGGTAGAGGAGGATGAGGATATCGTTATCCAGTTGGATGATGAGGTAGAGGATGCTCCTGGCACATTGTTCCATGGTATCCCTGCATGGATGCGTGGACGTAGATAATCGTTAGTTATGTATCTCGACAGACTATGCCAGGCTGCGCAGGAAGTCTTCTTCCCAGCTTGTTGTATGTCGTGTGAAAATAAGTTGTTACAGGAAGAGCAGGTTATCTGTTCTTCCTGTCTTGCTTCTATTGTGCGTACGGAGCATGTTTTTCTGCGTGATAATGGTGTAGATATGCTATTTGCGGCATTATTCAAGAAGTATCGTCGTGTGGTGCATTATGAGCGTGGGGGAGCATGGGGGTATTTTAATCGTGATCGTGGTCATGTCTTGCGTTCGGTGATAGAGTGTAGCAAGTATGGTGTGCATGCTCGTCCAGAGCTCTTTGAGGTCTTGGGTCGTGTGGCGGCGAGCGAGTATGTCGATAGCGAGTTGTTGGATGGCGTAGACCTGTTGGTGCCAGTCCCTTTGCACCCTCGTCGATTGCGCGAACGAGGTTTTAACCAAGCGGAATGGATCTGTCGAGGGATGAGTAAGGTCTTGGGTATTGAGGTTGATACAGAGCATTTGTACCGTGTGCGCAATAATGCTCATCAGGCGCAGACGAGTTTTGATAAGCGTCTGGTGAATACGGAGGATTTGTTTGCTATTCGTTATCCTGAAGAGTGGAAGGATAAGCATATCTTGTTGGTCGAT
>JAZLBE010000087.1:0-10074 GCA_045613525.1 Paludibacteraceae bacterium | reverse complement strand
GAGCGTATCTTCCAAGCCCTCGCTATCGCACGCTATGCACGCGAGGTAGATGCTGATGCTATCGCACACGGATCTACAGGCGCAGGTAACGACCAAGTACGCTTTGATATGACTTTCCTCGTAGCTGCTCCTGGTGTGGAGATTATCACTTTGACTCGTGATAAAGCCCTCACCCGTCAAGAGGAGATAGACTACCTCAACGAGCACGGTTTTGCAGCTGACTTCGAGAAACTCAAATACTCTTACAATGTCGGCCTCTGGGGTACCAGTATCTGCGGTGGCGAGATCCTCGATAGCAAACAGGGACTACCTGAATCCGCATACCTCAAACAAGTCACCAAGGACGGCGAAGAGGATATCGTACTTGAGTTTAAGAACGGCGAACTCGTTGGTGTCAACGGTACTACCTACGAGGATGGCGTGAAAGCTATCCAAGCCGTGGAGGAGATCGCAGCGCCTTATGGTATCGG
This sequence comes from Paludibacteraceae bacterium, assembly GCA_045613525.1. GTDB lineage: Bacteria > Bacteroidota > Bacteroidia > Bacteroidales > Paludibacteraceae > Colicola. The sequence goes on along the minus strand of JAZLBE010000087.1, from coordinate 9,604 downwards.
TCGTGATATGCACGTGGGCGATACCATCATCGGTATCAAAGGTCGTGTTGGTTTCGAGGCTGCTGCACCTATGCTCATCATCTCTGCACATAAGTTCTTGGAGAAATTCACCCTCTCTAAGTGGCAACAATATTGGAAAGACCAAGTGGCTAACTGGTATGGTATGTTCCTCCACGAGAGTCAATACATGGAGCCTGTGATGCGCGACATCGAGGCAATGCTCGAGTCTAGCCAACGCAATGTAAACGGTAAGGTGACTATGCACTTGCGTCCATATATGTTCGAAACCGTAGGCGTGGATTCTAAGGACGACCTCGTTAAGACCAAACTCGGCGAGTACGGCGAGATGCAAAAGGGTTGGACCTCCGAGGAAGCTAAGGGCTTCATCAAAGTTCTCTCAACCCCTCTCCGTGTATACTACGCTAACCACGACGACGAAACATTATAAGATCGCTTTGCTGTAGAATTTAGATCGGGCAGAGCCCTGTAGATCGCCCTGCGGGCTGTAGTGTTCTTAAGAAAGTCTACAACGAAGTGATCTACAGTGAGCAACGCGAACGATCTACAGCGCAGCGATCTACAAACTAATAACGACAATGATAAAAGTAGGAATAATAGGTGCAGCGGGCTATACCGCAGGCGAACTCATCCGCCTCTTGATCAATCACCCAGAGGTAGAGATCACTTTTGCGCACTCTATCAGCAATGCCGGTCAACCTTTCCACGCCGTACATACTGGCCTGATAGGCGACACCGAGCAATGCTTCTCCGATACATACGACCTGAACGCCATCGACGTGCTTTTCCTCTGCTCTGGTCACGGTAAGAGTACTGCTTTCTGGGCAGAGAACGAGTGTCCAGATAGTTTGAAAATCATCGACCTTGCGCAAGACTATCGCGACGAGCACGATGGTTATATCTATGGTTTACCTGAGCTCCAACGCGAGAAGATCTGCGGTTGTACTAAGCTTGCTAACCCTGGTTGTTTTGCTACAGCTATCCAATTGGCATTGCTACCAATGATAGGCAAGACCACAGAGGCTAACGTAACCGCTATCACAGGTTCTACGGGCGCGGGACAAAAGCCAACGGCTACTACCCACTTCTCTTGGCGCAACGATAATATGTCTGTTTATAAGGCCTTTACCCACCAGCATTTGTTGGAGATTGGGCGTAACACAGGCATGAAAGTGGAGTTTATCCCTATGCGTGGTGATTTCTCTCGTGGTATCATTGCCGCTGTGACCATGCCATTCGACGGCACCGCAGAAGAGGCATACGAGCTCTATAGCCAGTACTACAAGGATGCGGCTTTTACCCATGTTATCAACAAGGAGGTCAACCTCAAGGATGTGGTGAACACGAACAAGTGCGTCTTGCAAACACAAGTACACGAGGGTAGGTTGCTTGTCACTTCTGTGATTGACAACCTGCTAAAAGGTGCCAGCGGCCAAGCATTGCAAAATATGAACCTCATGTTCGGCCTCGACGAAAAAATGGGCTTAAACTTGAAGGCACTTGCATTTTAAATTAAAACAACAAAAATTACCATTTATTTAGCTCAAAAATTAACGAAGATTATTTTCGCAACCAAAATTATAATTAATTGCTCCCAATAAATTTGAATAATTTATTATAATAAACTGCAATTTTGGGATAGAAAAATACTCGATAATTTTCGGAATAAATTTTGATTAATTTTTGTTGATAAAAATAACACGTGTAATGAAACTATTCGACGTATATTCACTCTTTGATGTGACGCCAGTCAAGGCACAGGGCTGTCGCATTTGGGACGACAAAGGCCAAGAGTATCTTGACCTCTATGGCGGTCACGCCGTTATCAGTATCGGTCACACTCATCCACACTATGTGGAGGTGCTCTCTGACCAACTCAGCAAGATTGGTTTTTATTCCAACTCAGTACAAAATCCGCTCCAAGAGCAATTGGCTGAGCGTTTGGGCCGTATCTCTGGCTATGAGGATTACACCCTCTTCTTGGATAACTCCGGTGCCGAGAGCAACGAGAACGCTCTCAAACTCGCATCTTTCCATACGGGCAAGAGCCGTGTGATAGCTTTCCATCGCAGTTTCCATGGTCGTACCAGCGGCGCGGTGGCTGTAACAGACAACCCAAAGATCCAAGCGCCATTCAACCAATGCCACCAAGTGACCTTCTTGGACCTCAACGACACCCTAGCTGTAGAGCAAGAACTCGCCAAAGGCGATGTGGCAGCAGTCATCATTGAGGGTATCCAAGGTTGTGGTGGTATCCATATACCAACTACCGAGTTTATGCAATCGCTCCGCCATCTCACCGAGCAATACGGTGCGGTGCTTATCCTTGATGAGATACAGAGTGGATATGGTCGTACAGGTAAGTTCTTTGCTCACCAATGGTATGGCATCCGTCCTGATATCATTACCATGGCTAAGGGTATGGCCAATGGTTTCCCTTGCGGTGGCATATTGATTTCTCCTATGTTCCAAGCCACTAAGGGCATGCTCGGTACCACCTTCGGTGGCAACTACTTGGCTATGGCAGCAGCCTTGGCGGTGTTGGACGTGATGGAGCAAGAGAACTTGGTAGAGAATGCTCATAATGTCGGCGAATATATCTTGGCTAACTTGCCTAAGAGCGATAAGATCAAAGAGGTTCGTGGCCGTGGTATGATGATTGGTGTCGAGTTCCACGATAGCGTAGCTCCTATCCGCCAAGCTTTGTTGAAAGACTACCATATCTTCACCGGCGTAGCAGGCACCAATATGGTCCGCCTTCTTGCCCCATTGTGCCTCACACAAGAGCAAGCCGACCGCTTCCTAGAGGCATTGAAAGAACTTTTGTAATAACTATATTTATAGAATCTAACGAGAGCATTTCCACCCGAAATGCTCTCGTTTTTATCCCAGCCTTTACACTTTACACTCTACACTCTACACTCTACACTCTACACTCTACGCTCTACACTCTACACTCTACACTCTACGCTTATAAGTACAATTATTAAGATTTCCTTCCGCTTTACCCTCCCTATCTCCTTCGCACAAAAGACCAAGGATGGAATAATCGTTCGAGCCCTTTGGGCGAGATAAGAACCAAGGACAAACCAAGGAACCTCGAAAGAACACTCAATCACAAAAAGTGCTTTTTATTAAGATTGCCGTCTCTTTTCCCTCTCTTATACCTTGCCTCAGCTCACCGACCGACGACCGAGAGAAGACCGAGAGAACTCCGACTTAACTCCCCGCCTCCCCCCAAGCACTTTTCTTAAGATTCGCTCCCTAAAAAAGTTACCTCCTTTCCGAAAAAGGTTGACTATATTACTAAGATAGTTGACATTGTGCTTTTCGTTCGCATTTTTGAGTATATCGCAATCTCCTCTTTGTTGATTAATCCTGAATCACATTCGGGTATTCCAAGCCTCTAAACCTTAAACTCTAAACTTTCAACCAAAATATTTGCTCAATCCAAAATAATTCACTACCTTTGCAGTCGAACTTTATATGCTATTAAGCGAAACCTTCTAAATGCATAACAATTGGAAGAAAATATTGCTATTTGTGTACGCCTTGTTGTATCTACCAATGAGTCTATATTCTGCTAAATATGGCTTATTGATAGGTATTTCTCAGTATAATACACAGCAAACATCTTGGGGAAATATCAATGGGGAAAACGATATTAAATTACTATCGCCTATCCTTGAAAAATTAGATTACGACCTTAGGATCTTAACGGGCAAACATGCGACAGCCAAAAACATTAGAGATGCGTTGAATAATTTAGCCAACAAAAGCCAAACAGGTGATACCGTTTATCTACATTTTTCGTGTCATGGACAACCCGTAGAAGATACTAATGGTGATGAAAAAGATGGTTGGGATGAATCTCTAATACCAATAGATGCAGAAATGTTGTATCGCAAAGGAATATATGAAGGAGATAATCATATAATAGATGATGAATTAGAACAAACCATTGCACTATTACGACACAAATTAGGTTATAATGGATGTATTTATATTGTAATAGACGCTTGTCACGCAGGAACAGCAGCACGAAATGAGAATATCCATGAAGAGTTCACTCCTTATAGAGGAACGCATATAGGATTCTCTCAAAATAAAATATATAGACCTAAACACGCAGATGAGGAATCCTATATCACAATTGCAGATGTTGATAATGTATCAGCTAATGTAATTGTGTTAGAAGCATGTCTCGCTACTCAACGCAATCAAGAGGTACGCATACAAGAAACATTATATGGAGCTTTAAGTTACACACTAGCTACTGTTATTACTCAATATGGTCTTCAATGTAATAGACAGTGGTTGATGAAGGTATCAGAACAAATGAAGGCTATCCTACCTCAATGGAGTACTCAACAAATGGTAATAGAAACAAGCCTAAGATGAATAAAGACTCTCATACATATAATGCAGCGTTAAATTCATTCTTCGAGACAAATCGAGAAAAATCATTGCGTTTTCTACAACATCGATTTGCAATGCTGTCACCACAAGACATTGAGGACATTTATCAAGAAGCCTCTCTTGTTCTATACACCAAAATTGTAAAAGGATTATTTCAACAATTAGATTGCTCTTTATACACATATTTTTTGTCTATCTGTATCAACTTATCTCTTAAACAAATGTCAGTTAATGACAAATTTGTAGATTTATCTTCAATTGATACACATTGTTCAAATCATGTACAAGAGGACAAGTTAACAGAACTCGAAACATTGGTATATAATCAACAAGAGGAATCTTTGGACCATGAATTTCAAGATTGGGTAGAACAAAAGGTTTATAATTGCGTCCGAGAGATGAAACCACCATGTAATCATATCTTACAAAGCTTTTATTGGGATGGGTTTAATCATAAAACAATAGCCGAACTATACGGCATGAAAAATGAAGATGTATGTAAAACACAAGCCAATCGATGCAGAAACAAATTCAAAGAATATATAAAGAAATTAATATCAAGTTATGGAAAATGATATTACAGCTTTAATTGATAGATTTCTTCGAGGTGAAATGTCTATAGATGAAGAGACTAAGTTTAAGAAGGAAATACAAGGTGATTCCGCACTAAAACAACAAGTAAAAGAACATTTGTTATTGGTGCGTGGTATTCATTATGTAATGAAAGAGCAAGATGATAAGATCATTAATTCTATATATGCTACAAATAAAGAAATATCTCCTAAATGGCAATGGCTAAAGATTTTAAGTATAGCTGCCGCAATCGCATTGCTTGTAGTTGTTGGACATGATATTTTGTATATACATTCTACTCATGATTATGCAGATTATTTATCACAATCATCAAGTTATAATCCTGAGTTTATAGTATCAAGAGGAAACTGTGATGATATACTTGCTATAAAACTATTCTCATTATTTGCTGATGTTGCTTCTAAAGAGAATTTAGATACAACAATTATAGAATTATCCGAACTATATGCGCAATCAAGAGATGAATATGTAGATTATATTGATGATCTTACAACTCAAATAGGTATTCAACTTGCTATCGCTTACATCTATAATAATGAATATAAAGCAGCTAAAGATGTCTTAGAGTGCGTTGTAGAAGATAATCCTAATGCTAAAGATGCTCAAATTCTCTTACAAAAAATAAAATCAATTCTTTTTGCAAAAATCTAAAAAAACATTTGTTTGTTTCATTCAAAAACCATATCTTTGCAGCGGTAAAATTCATATAAAAACGTTATTGATTATATTACTATGAATAAAACGACTACTCATCAATTAAACTTTTCATTAGTTCCAATTACTAATATCAATCGTAATAGAAGTTATTCCCAATCATATTATTATATTGTTACTTCTAATCAATGTAATGAAGATATTCTTTCGATAATTAGACAAAATCTCGTTAATCTAAGTACTTTCAAAACAAAAGCAGAGTTAAAAGATTTGATTGTATCTGTATATCGAAGTCATGGAAAACATATTGAAGAACAAGATATTGTCATGTATCGCGATTTAGATTTTAAATATGACCTTATTTTTAAAGATACGGATCCAATAGGTCTGTGCAATTGCGAAATCAAATTATCTTATTAAATTATACGATGAACAACAAAATAACATTCTCGTTGCGTCTACTATTTTTTAGTTTTTGTTTATCGGTCGTGAGTATCTCACGAGGAGAAGAAATTAAAATAACAGAAAAAAAATATCCCGATTCTGTAGAAATTGCGAATGCTTATCGTTTAGCATTTGATAAGTACATTCTATCTGAACAATGTGAGAATTTGGGCAAATCAATTACTCTAAAAGAAGAAGCAGTTAGAATTTTAAGAGATATAATAGATACGACTCAATGGGAGTATAGTGCTCCATTAGCAGGTTTAATAGATGCATATCTATACATTGGAGATACAATTAAAGCCATTCCGCTTATTGATGAATACATATATTTTTATAACCAATATTGGTTTAAGATAGAGGATTACAATACTAATATTAACTGCTTATTTTTTATTTCTAATTGGTTAATTGATACAAAACAATCTGAAAAGTTTTCTACATACTTATCTATGCTGGAAAAAGAATTTTTAAGCAAATCTGATTACTATCATCTTGGACTGTTAGAAAAATTCAAAGGATATTTTTATCAAGAAAAACAAGACTATGAAAAAGCAATAAACTCTTTCATAAACTGCATCAATTACATTGCAGCAAACAATCAGTTACTACGAGAACAATTTATTTCATCGCCCACAGATGATATATACCAAGAATTATTAACAGAGTATCATGGTCCTATGACTATAGCATATATAGAATTAGCTAATGCATATTGGTTAAAAGGTGATTTAGAAAAAGCATATGAAATAGATACCGCGTTGTGGGGCAATTTAATAGAGTGCTATGGACATAATAGTGAACAAGCGATAGCAGGAGCTCTACAATCTTCGCTTCATGCTTGGACATTAGGAGATGTCGGAGATTGTTCTGCATGGGAAGAATATGCTTTTAATGCTATTAAAGATGAGTACTATTCTGAAATCGTTCAATTGCCAATCCCCCAAAAAGAAAACTATTGGAGGAAACAACTTCCATCTTTGAGAAGAGGATTAACATACGCAAGTTGCTTTCCGTATTTGTCATACTTTGCGATTCTTGGATATAACGAAACTCTTTTTACAAAAAATCTACTATTGCATTCTATCTCGAATAATCCGTTCAATAATTATGATATTGTTTGGCAAGATATAAAGAACACATTAAGCACTTATGATATTGCTGTAGATTTTGCTATTGCAGATGGAGATTCTGCAATGAACTACATGGCATTTGTGCTTCGAAATGATTGGGACACTCCTAAGTGTATATTAATTGATTGCGAGAAAAAAATACGCAACAGCTATAATGTGAATACCATTTGGCAAGCAATAATCGACTCTGCCAATATCCAACCTAACGACAATATCTATTTTGCCCCTGATGGTGTTTTGTGTGACATTCCTATAGAATATCTTTCACTTCCGAATGGAAAACCGATGAATGAAGTTTATAATATGTATCGTTTATCTTCTACAAGAGAACTTTGTTTTAGAGATACGACCCAAACATATCAAACAGCAACACTCTATGGTGGACTATTTTATGATACAGATTCGACAACAATCGTAACCGAGTCCGAAAAGTATAAAAGCACTAATCGAGATATAAATATGATGGACAACTCTATTATATCTCAATGGCGTGGTAATGATCGTGCAAATTATCAATACCTTCCATACTCAAAAATAGAAGTGAATGATATTTGCGAAATACTCAAAGGAAAAACTATAGACACCAAAGTTTATACAGAAACATCTGGTAATGAAGAATCCTTTAAAGCAATGTCTGGTAATGCGCCCGATATACTTCATATAGCAACACATGGGTATTATATTACGCCATTGGATGTTGAGGTTGCTTCTAAAATAGCGTTACAACGAATGGGTATAAATATCGATGAGCGTCACAATATAATAGATTATTCTATGGAAAGGACGGGATTACTTTTGGCAGGTGCAACGCTCAAATTACAGCATGATACCCAAATAAAAGGTGTTGAAGATGGAATACTATCAGCCAAAGAAATCAGTACTTTAGATTTAAGTCATATTGATTTGGCAGTTCTATCTGCTTGCAAGACTGGATTAGGAGATATAACAAGTGATGGAGTAGCAGGGTTACAGCGTGGTTTTAAATGCGCAGGAGTAAATTCGATATTAATGACTCTATGGGAAGTAGATGATGCCGCTACTCAGTTATTTATGTCTCAATTCTACAAAAACTTAATGAATGGAAAGAGCAAACACGAATCATTACAAAATGCACAAAAGTTTTTGAAAGAATACAAACAAGACGGAGAATATATTTACGACGATTACCATTATTGGGCCGCATTTGTATTATTAGACGGAATATAGAACTGTATTAAAATCAACTAATTACAAGAAAAAGCGTTGTTTTATCCAAAAAACTTCGCTTTTTTTTGTTTACCTTTTTTGATTTAGAGTATTAAGAAGTAAAAAATAATTTATTGTTTAACTTCTAAAACCCCAGTTCTTATGAAAACTAATCTAAATCAAGCAATCTTCATGGTGAAGAAGATGATCAAACAAATTAACACCAACGCTATTGACAAGGAAAAAAGTTGTCAACAACTAAATGCTATTGTTGAATTTGCACAACAAGAGAATATGCTGCAAGCAGCCCAAACAGCACAGAAATGTTTAATTAAATTCAAATATACCACCTATCCTAAATCATTGCTAACTAGTCTATATAAATTAAACGCTCTATTGTGTGCGAGAAAGAAGAAAATACGCATGATGGCGTATCGTGAAGCCAAAGCAAGAGCAAGTTTTTTCTTCGGGATAAAAAATATAAAAGATAAACATGATTTATCACTATACGATGTCGTTCGAATTCCCACGCAAGGAGGTATGCATTATTCTGTCATCACAAATATCAAGCGCAAGCAAGTTGTAGAATGTTATCCTATCACTACTACTAACCAACAGCGATTATCTTTGATAGGATGTGATTTCTATCCACTGCAATCTATCTCCGAGAACGGCGAGCAACTATTCATTACATCATCACGCATACAAATACCATATGATGCTGCGGCTAAAAGTTTCATCCGAAAGTATGACAATCCTACGGAGATAAAACTCGCTTTGACTGCTTTTGCTAATTAATGTATAACCTTAGAAAAAAAACAATGATTATGGATACAACATTCACTTTCGACAAAACAAACAAGGAACAATGCCTTGCATTAGATTTAGTGCAAAACACCAATATCAGTTTCTTTCTGACTGGTTGCGCAGGTACAGGTAAAACCACATTCTTACAATACATTCAGCAGAATGTAAAAAAACAATTTGTATTGGTTGCACCCACAGGTATTGCTGCACTTGTAGCAGGTGGCACAACTATACATTCATTCTTTGGCATGCCATGGGAACCTATCACTTCAAAAACAACATTAGATGATTTTTCTTTGAATGATTCTAAATGGGAAACTTTACGAGCAGTAGATACCATTATTATTGAT
>JAZLBE010000086.1:0-9664 GCA_045613525.1 Paludibacteraceae bacterium | reverse complement strand
TAACTCAAAATAGCAGGGAACTGATCCACTAAGAAATCATTCGTGATACGTCCTAGATCTGTTGGCAACAATCGTCCTGACTCTGCTCCCGCATTCTCTATTTTGGTTTTATCTGCTATTTTTCCGTGCTTGAGAGTCAGTATGTTATATTCGCGAGCAGCTCCTTCTATATTACCACGCTCCACATAACCACGAGATTGAATTGTCTCGATTACAGTTGCATAAGTTGAAGGACGACCAATACCCAAATCCTTCATTTTCTCCACCAACGAACCTTCATCATATCGCATAGGTGGTTTCGTAAATGACTCTTGCGCTGTAGCAACCGACAACGAGCAACTACCTTCTATCAATTGAGATGTTAACGATGATAATTGCGCACTCAATTCGTCATCCGAACTTTGTGTATAAACACGCATAAAACCATCAAATGTGATAACTGAATAGTTAGCTACCCACAGATAGGCCGAACCACTCATCGCTACCTCCACACGTGTAGTATCCGTCTCAGCATCTGCCATTTGCGAAGCAATTGCACGTTTACGAATCAAATCATACAAACGACGCTCATCATTATTAGAACCCGCAGTAGCCACATTCATATATGTTGGACGAATAGCCTCATGTGCCTCTTGTGCACCCTTGGCTGTTGTCTTGTATTGACGCGCTTTATGATACTTCTCACCAAACTCATTCACAACCTCTGACTTGGCCGTATTGATTGCTAACGAACTCAAGTTCACAGAGTCAGTACGCATATATGTAATATGTCCTGCCTCATAGAGCGATTGTGCCAAACGCATCGTCTTAGATACAGAGAAATGCAACTTGCGAACCGCCTCTTGCTGCAACGAAGATGTTGTAAACGGAGGAGCTGGCGAACGATGTCCTGGCTTATGACTTATTGACGAAATACTAAACTCTTGATTTTGACATTGTTGCAGGAACTCTAACGCCTCCTCTTTGGTCGCAAATCGATGGTTTAATTCAGTCTTAAACAACACATCTTCTCCCATAACACTCTTACCCACAAACTCAGCAGTCAAACGATAACTAGACGATGCTACAAACTTCTCTATCTCACGCTCACGCTCTACCACCAAGCGTACTACCACAGACTGCACACGACCCGCACTCAAACCAGTAGTAACCTTTTTCCAAAGTACAGGAGAGAGTTCGAATCCTACAATACGGTCCATTACACGACGAGCTTGTTGTGCATTGACCAGATTGTAATCAATATCACGAGGGTTCTGAATAGCCTCTTGAATAGCAGTCTTGGTAATCTCATGAAAAACAATACGATGCGTCTTCTCTGGCTGCAACTCCAAGACTTGTTGCAAGTGCCATGCAATAGCCTCTCCTTCACGGTCTTCATCGCTTGCCAGCCATACCTTATCGGCTTTTTGAGCTTCTATCGTCAGCGAACGAACCAAATGTTCCTTCTGCGTATCTATCACGTAATTAGGTGCATATCCGTTTTGAAAATCAATACCCATGCTATTTTTACCTATAGCTTCTATATCACGAATATGTCCTTGTGAAGACAACACACGAAATTCCTTGCCTAGAAACTTCTCGATAGTTTTGGCTTTTGCTGGAGACTCAACTATTACTAAATTCTTACTCATCAAACATTATTTTAAGACTCAATTCCTACTCGGAACTCAAGGTCGTTAAGGACTATTATATAAGGTGTAATTTGCGCTTATTTTCCGCAAAACGGCCGCAAAGGTACAACATTTTTTTTAACCTTGCAAATTTATTTTTCGTATTTTTTTCATTACTTATAAAGTAACTTTTTTTCACTTCACACCTTAATTATATAGAAGCCTCCAAGGAAACCACATGATTTCATCACCTGTACTATTTTTTATTTTTTTGCTTTTTTGTTTGTTTCTTTGCATTATTTTTTGTACCTTTGCAGCCAATAAATTTTAGATACTATGACTACATTTTTAATTCTAACCATTATCCTTGTACTTTTCGGCATAGGAATGTTATTGGCAGAGATGTTCCTTCTGCCTGGTTTTGGCATTGCGGGTATCGTAGGCCTACTGAGTCTCATTGGCGCTGTGGTCATCGCTTATCTCAAACTCACCACATTATGGGCTTGGGCTGGCCATGTCACATTAACTGCTTGCGTAGTACTCTGCGCTATTGCTATTTGGGTATTTGTCAAAAGCAAGGCGATGAATAAGATGGCCCTTGATACCAAGATTGAAGGTGGAGTAGATATGCCTGCACCTGGCAAACACATGGAAGATCTCCAAAAATAATTCTCAACTTTAGACATTAACTTCAAACTATAATATTATGGAAACTTTAGGTCTGTTACAACTCGTAGGATTGGCTATGCTCGCCATCCTCGTGATCATTTTCTTCTATTATGTACCTTTCATGCTATGGATCAATGCTGTAGTTAGTGGTGTACATGTATCATTGATTCAACTCTTCTTGATGCGTATCCGTAAGGTTCCACCTACACGCATCGTCAACTGCCTCATTGAGGCACATAAAGCAGGACTCACCGACGTCAAACGCGATGCTCTAGAGGCACACTTCCTCGCTGGCGGACATATCGAACGCGTAGTGCATGCTCTAGTGAGTGCCAGCAAAGCTAATATGGCATTGACATTCCAAATGGCCACCGCTATCGACCTTGCTGGTCGCGACGTATTCGAAGCTGTTCAGATGTCTGTTAACCCTCGCGTGATTGACACACCTCCTGTAACCGCTGTGGCTAAGGATGGTATTCAGCTTATTGCCAAAGCGCGTGTGACTGTACGTGCCAACATCAAACAACTTGTTGGTGGTGCAGGCGAAGATACCGTATTAGCTCGTGTTGGCGAAGGTATCGTCAGCTCTATTGGTTCATCAGACAGCCACAAGATGGTACTTGAGAATCCAGATAGCATATCCAAACTCGTACTTTCTAAAGGCCTTGATGCTGGTACTGCCTTCGAGATTCTCAGTATTGATATCGCAGATATCGATGTAGGTAAGAATATCGGTGCACAACTCCAAATGGATCAAGCGCAAGCTGACAAGAATATTGCACAAGCCAAAGCAGAGGAACGTCGTGCAATGGCTATTGCTAACGAACAGGAGATGAAAGCCAAAGCACAAGAAGCTCGTGCCAAAGTGATTGAGGCCGAAGCGCTTGTGCCACAAGCTATGGCAGAGGCCTTCCGCAATGGCAACCTCGGCATCATGGACTACTACCGCATGCAAAATATCCAAGCTGATACCACCATGCGCGAAGCTATCGGTAAACCTGCTGGCGAGACTGCCAAGAAAAAGTGAAAGTAGCATTACTACAATATCCTATTGTTTGGGCAGATAAACGAGAGAACCTCCGCCTGACAGAAGAACGTATTGCGGCATTGGTTGGTAAAGCCGATGTCGCAGTATTGCCAGAGATGTTTGCCACAGGTTTCTGTACCGACCATCCCGAATTGGCAGAGAACATGGAAGGAGAGATCATGACTACCCTCCAACGATTGGCTAACCAATACGAAATAGCCATTGTCGGGTCATTCATCTGCATTGGCAATCGCCGCAAAGGTCTAGCGCGAATTCTACCACCTAAGCTCGTTAACCGCGGATTTATGGTAGTACCACACGGCGAGGTACAGATTCAAGACAAACGCCATCTATATGCCCATGGAGGCGAGGACAAGTTCTTCGAACAGGCAAGCGAGCGCAAGACCTTTGAATACAAAGGCGTAAAAATACAGTTGCTAGTTTGTTACGATTTGCGTTTTCCTGTTTGGGCACGTAACCGCAGCGGATACGACTATGATATCCTTCTCGTAGTAGCCAACTGGCCTGACATCCGCATACAATATTGGGATGCACTTATTGCGGCGCGCGCTACGGAGAACCAATGCTATATCGCCGCTGTCAATTGCGTAGGGGATGATGGTATGGGATTGCACTACAATGGTCATTCCGTGGCATATGATACCCGCTTGCAACCAATTGTATCCTTCGCCAACGATGAAGAAGGTACTAAGATTGCTGAATTTGACATCGCTAAACTCCACCACTTCCGTGAAGTTCTACCCCTTTGGAAAGATGTAGACAATTTTGCGCTGCAATAAACTATGGACTTCAAGGTTTTCGGTCAGCAGAAACGGCCTACTCTCTTGCTTATTCCTGGATTAGGCGTTTCATACGAGATATTCCATCCTCTTATTCATCTGTTAGAACCCCATTTCTACATCGTAGCCGCTCAAGTGGATGGTTTTACGCTTGGGCAGTATACGCAATTTACCTCCATTGACGATCAAGCCACTCAAATAATCAATTATATCTCACGAGAGCACAACGGCAATATCCATTGTGCTTATGGACTATCTTTAGGAGGAAAAATCCTCTCACGAGTACTTGAGTGTAACCAAATCAACATTCAACATGCTATTTTTGATGCAGCTCCATTGCTACCATTACCACGTTGGTTAGTGAAACCGTTGAGTTATTTCCAATGCATCAATGTTTGGACCTGTTATTCTTGGACTTCTTTCTGGAAATGGCTTTTCGCTTCGCATTATTTTGATATTCTCCTTGACGAATGTAAAAAGGTCTATCCTTTTGGAGGTAGTAAAGCGGTAATTGCTGGTTATCACTCTGTTTATACGAACAAACTATGTTCTCTCTCTCATCCTAATATTCATTATTGGTATGGCACAAGGGAAGCCTTTATTGCTCGCTCGCAAGTTAAACATCTACTTACTCTATGCCCAAATACCCATGTAGAAGTGTTTAACAATATGAATCATGGTCAACTCCTAATTGACCATCCCGAAAAAATCGCTCGGAGAATCACACGCATTGCGGAAGGATTGCATTTAGATATTCGCAAGTGATTGCGCTGCTCTGTACATATTTTTTGTATAGAATATCTAATGTGGACATCTCGAAAGAGACAACCTATTTTACACAGAAACTGAACTTTCTACATGTTTTATTTGCATTTCTGCATTTTTTGTTGTACCTTTGCAGCGAAAATGTGGAGCAATGAGTATAGTTGCATTCTATGCTTCAATATCTCACAAGTTAAAACCATCTACGAAAGTATGACCTACCAATGGAACATACGACATTTGACTGCTGTGGAGCAAGAGATACAACAGCAGTTGGAGCGCGAACTGAACATCAGTTCCGCTGCGGCTCGTATGTTGGTGGTGCGTGGCATACAGACTGCTGATGCAGCAAGAGCGTTTGTACGCCCATCATTAGACAGACTGCATGATCCCTTCCTCATGCGCGACATGGATAAAGCTGTAGAACGCCTTTACAAAGCCATTACCAAAAACGAGAAAATCCTCATCTATGGCGATTATGATGTAGATGGAACTACTGCTGTAGCACTCATGTATCGTTTCCTGAAAACTCAGACCGACAACATTGATTACTATATACCAGATAGATATATAGAAGGCTATGGTGTATCTACCCAAGGCATTGACTATGCCCATGAACAAGGTTGTAGCTTGATTATCACCTTAGACTGTGGTATCAAAGCCATAACGAAAGTACAATATGCGGCAGAAAAAGGCATAGATGTGATTGTTTGTGACCACCATACACCAGGTGACTTCCTCCCAGCAGCTGTAGCAGTCCTTAACATGAAACGCAACGACTGTCCTTACCCATACAAAGACCTATCAGGTTGCGGCGTAGGTTTTAAACTCGCGCAAGCATACACACAGCGATATCTTGCACCAACATCCGATAATCAAGATTCGATAACCGAAACAATCCTTGTGCCACTCTTACAACTCCTAGCTATGTCTATTGCTTCGGACATCGTACCTATCACAGGCGAAAACCGTATCTTGGCGCACTACGGAATCAAACAGATCAACCAAACACCGTTTGCTGGTATCTCAGCTGTAATAGATGTGGCAGGCATCGAAACAAAAAAACTAACCATCAACGAATTAGTATACAAAATTGGCCCTCGCATCAATGCTTGTGGACGTATGAAATCTGGTCGCGCAGCCGTAGAACTCTTGATCACAGATGACACCACTTTTGCTCGTCAGCAAGCCGAAGAAGTCAACCAACATAACGAGGAACGCCGCGACTGTGACACCGAGACCACCAAAGAGGCATTGGCAATGCTTGAAGAAGATGCCAGCTTTGCTCAACGCCGTTCAACTGTGGTTTACGCCCCACATTGGCACAAAGGTGTAGTAGGTATTGTAGCATCGCGTCTAACAGAGACATACTACCGCCCAACCATCGTGCTCACTGCAGGAGAAGATGGTATCATATCTGGTTCGGCTCGTTCAGTAGGAGGCTTTGACATCTATGCCGCCATTGACTCATGCCTAGATCTGCTGACCAACTTCGGCGGACATAAATACGCTGCAGGATTGAGCATGCACATTGACAATCTGCCAGAGTTCTGCGAGCGCTTTGAGCAATATGTAGCGACCCATATCCGCGAGGATCAGTTGCAACCTACTCTACTCGTGGAGGCAGAACTAGAATTGGCAGATATAACACCTGCTTTCTACAATGTGATTCGTTACCTCGAACCATTTGGTCCAGGTAACCCACGCCCATTGTTCGTTTCGCGCAATCTTATTAACCACCGCGATACACGCGTGGTAGGTAAGACAGGAGAGCACTTGCGCCTAGATGTAACCGACCGCGCATACGCCATCACGGGTATCGCTTTTGGGCGAGCAGAAATGGCCCAACATATCCAGAACGGCAACCCTGTGGATATCTGCTATGAATTAGACGAAAATACATTTAACAATAGAACGACCATCCAAATGATGGTACAAGATATAAAGCCATGTTCAACGAATTAGATACTAAAGGACCCAAATACCGCAAAGGTAGTATAGAAGTAGTTTGCGGAAGTATGTTCTCGGGTAAGACCGAAGAACTCATCCGTCGTATGAAACGCGCACAGTTTGCCAAACTCAAAGTAGAGATTTTCAAACCTGCGATTGATGTGCGTTATAGCGAAGCAGAAGTGGTTAGCCATGACCGCAATGCTATCCAATCTACACCCGTAGATAGCAGCCAAAATATCCTCCTCATGGCACACGATGTGGATGTAGTTGGCATTGATGAGGCACAATTCTTCGATATGGGTATTGTGGAGGTTGCTAACGAACTCGCTCGCCGCGGTATTCGCGTTATCTGCGCCGGCTTGGATATGGACTTCAAGGGCGTACCTTTCGGCCCTATGCCAGCGTTAATGGCTATTGCTGACGATGTATATAAAACACACGCTATCTGTGTACACTGTGGCGACTTAGCATACGTCAGCCACCGTACTGTCAACAGCGACAAGCGCGTATTGCTCGGCGAGACAGAGAGTTACGAACCTCTCTGCCGTGCTTGCTACGAGAAAGCCCTCGAAGCAGAAAAAAACAACAACTAACTAGCATAAAATAAGCATAAAATAAGCGAGGGATCCCTCGCTTATTTTTTTATAGTACACTCAACCACGAAGTAAGGGTGGTTAAGATGGTTTCTAAATGGAGAAAAGTCAAATATCCTACAGCTAAAGATCCACTTCCGCCAATAATCAGCCAACGAGCAACATCCATACGCATCGTCAGCCGCTCCATTAGATTGTAACGACGCAAACTCTTCTGCAACTCACCTTCTGGTGCAGGTAACAACTCAATCTGACGAATCGTATCCGCCATAAAAGCCTTACTTCGGGTGGGTTGAGGCGCATGCGTTTGGAGATGCTTTCTGATTTTTCTATTTGTATTCATAGGATAAAATTTTCTTTAGTCGTTTTCTTGCACGGAAGAGTATTACAGCGATATTGCCCTCTGATATATCGGTTATACGAGTGATCTCTCGAATGCTTTTTTCTTCCAAATAATAGAGTATCACTACTACTTTCTCTTGCTTGGGGAGCTGGTCGATTGCACGATATAGTGGCTCGTATTGGAATTGACTATCTGTTTGCTCACTTGCGGTTTGTGTATCGACGTCCTCATAACTATCCACCGCTACGCGATGGGTATTCCAATAGCGATTTTGTTCGTTAAGGTATTCATTGTAGGCAATACGGAATATCCATGTTTGTAGTTTGGCATTTTCCTCAAATGAAGCACAATGCAAATAGGCTTTTAAGATTGCCTCTTGCGCTAAGTCATTCGCTAGTTCATCATCACCATGTGTCAGCACAAGCAGGAACCGCCGAAGGGATCCCTGCAAGCCGCCTATGGCGGAGATAAACTGCTGTTTGTCCATAGATGATGAAAAACAAGTGATTTAGAAAATATTGTATGACAGAAAAAGGCAGTTTATTCGTTTTCGTTGAGTTTATTCTCTTCTGCTTCGATTTCTTGTTTGAGGTAGTTCTTTGAAATTAGAAATGTCACTACAAATCCTAAACCAATAGCACATACAATGCCGCCAACAATCAAAAACTCTGCTGTAGGGTTTGCATCAGTAAGATGACCATACAATGCGACACCTAATAGTGCTAATCCAACAAATGAGAAAATACAGCCCCATTTTAGGTTATTCAACAAAGAAGCTTTTGTACTCACTTGTTTCTTAGGGTCTTGTAGTGCTTCAGCCATTGCTTTTAAATCAAGATGGGAGCTGTCGCCTCTTTCAATCATTTTTGCCATCAATTCTGTTTGTCGTTCGATTTTGTAACGGCGATTTTTGAGTTTATTCAAAACTCCCACTAAAACAAGCGAAGGTATTACTCCAAAAATCAATACTAACGCGAACAAACTTTCTAAGTTGATACTATAAAATTCCATAATGCTATACATTTAATTGTTTAACAAATCGTTTTTTTCTGTCGCATCTTTGCAACTACACCCATTAGACAAATCGTAACAACAAAATATTACACAAAGGTACAAGTTTTTTTCAAATATGCAAAAATATTATTTTTTTTCTCCTTAAACACAAGAAATCTATTATTTCTTAAAAATTGCTCACTTACTTGCGTACTTGCATTTTTTGTTGTACCTTTGCAGCTGAAATGACCAACCAATCACTCTACGATATTATTCTGCCATTGGCTATTACGGATGTTTATACCTATAACATCCCCGATACCCTATTGCCTATTGCCAATTGCCAATCGCCAATAACCGGGTGTCGTGTACTAGTGCCGCTAGGCAAAAAGAGTGTCATTGGTATCATCTATCGTCGTCACAAGGGTGAACTTGCACCAAACATCAAGGTGCGAGATGCTATACAAATTATTGACGAGCAGCCTATTGTCACCACAAAACAACTTCAACTCTGGGAGTGGCTCGCACAATACTATATGTGCACCCTAGGCGAAGTGATGGCAGCTGCCCTACCCTCTGAGATTATTGACGACAACTACTCCGCAGCCACTACACAGTATATCCAACTCTCTCCTGCATACCTAGCTCCAGAAGCCCAAGAGCAACTCTTCAAAGAATTGCAACGCGCAAAAAAACAAGAGCAACTGGTGCGTGATTTCTTGCGCCTAGCACAGAACTACCAAGTGGAGCGACGCGTACTCCTAGAGCAAAGTGGAGTGAGTGGTGCTATCCTTAGAATATTGATTGATAAAGGTGTTTTCCTAGAAGAGCAACGCCCCGTTTCACGACTACAACAATACACCGGTGAAACACAATCGCCTCATACACTAGACCAACAACAGTCCAAGGCACTA
>JAZLBE010000085.1:0-55437 GCA_045613525.1 Paludibacteraceae bacterium | reverse complement strand
TGATTATGCTTTCGCAATCACGCAGTTGACGGTATAGCCGTCCATCTCGAGGGCAGTGCCATCAGTCAAACCGTCCACCAAGACAAGAGAGGTTGCCAAGACTTGAGATGCAATATACTCGTTGCAGTTGGTTACCGCAGCGGCAATCTCAGTCTTGTTCTCCAATTGTACTGCGATGCGGTCGGTGATCTCCAAACCAGAAGACTTACGCAGGTTCTGAATACGGTTGATAAGCTCACGAGCGATACCCTCTTCGATCAACGCAGGAGTGAGTTCGATATCAAGGGCGATGGTAATCGTGCCATTGTTAGCCACGAGCCATCCTGGCATATCCTCGGTGATGATCTCCACGTCTTCTGCCACAAGAGCATAGTCGCAGAGGGTAAAGGTTCCAGAGGTTTCAAAGGTGACAATATCCTCTTGGCTCATTTGTGCGATAGCCGCAGCCAATTGCTTCATCATACCGCCCACTTTCTTGCCAAGCACCTTGAAGTTTGGTTTGATCTTCTTCACGAGTTTGATCTCAGACTCCTCTGCGAGCACGATGACCATCTCCTTGACATTCACCTCACTCTTGATGAGGTCTTGCACATGGAGAAGCGCCTCCAATGTCTCTTGGTCAGGAGCAGGGATAACGGCTTTTTGGAGTGGTTGACGCACATTCTTCTCTGCACGCTTGCGGAGAGAGAGAATCATAGATGTCGCTTGTTGCGCAAGCGACATACTGCGCTCCAACTCCAAGTTAATCATCGCCTCGTCAGCTACAGGCCATGTGCTCAAATGCACTGTCTCACCGGTCAAATCGCGGTAGAGGCGATCGCCATAGAATGGCGCGTTAGGTGCCATGAGCTGGGCAACTGTCTTGAGACAAGTATAGAGTGTATAGTAAGCTGCTTGTTTGTCAGCGTCCATCTCACCGCCCCAGAAACGTTTACGATTGAGACGCACATACCAGTTACTGAGGTCGTCTTGTACGAAGTCAGACACAGCACGACCTGCCTTAGTTGGTTCGTATGCCTCGTATGCTGCGGTCACCTCTTTAATGAGGGAGTTGAGTTTGGAAAGTACCCATTTGTCGATCTCGGTGAGGCAATTGGCTATTGGCAATTGGCTATTGGCAATTGACTCAGGCGTCCAGCCATCTACATTGGCGTAGAGGGCAAAGAAACCATAGGTATTGTATAAAGTGCCAAAGAATTTACGGCGAATCTCGTCCACACCTTCTGGGTCGAACTTAAGGTTCTCCCATGGGCTAGAGTTGGTAAGCATATACCAACGTACAGCATCTGCTCCGTATTTATCCAATGCACCGAATGGGTCCACCGCATTGCCCAAACGCTTAGACATCTTATTGCCGTTCTTATCGAGTACGAGTCCGTTGCTAATCACATTCTTATATGCTACGCTACCCTCGATCATTGTGTGAATAGCATGAAGCGTAAAGAACCATCCACGTGTTTGGTCCACACCCTCAGAGATAAAGTCCGCAGTGCGAGGAGCATCTTGGTTCTCAAATGGATAGTGGTTTTGAGCATATGGCATAGCACCAGAGTCAAACCATACATCGATGAGGTCAAGTTCGCGCTTCATTGGTTTGCCACTAGGTGAGCAGAGCACGATATGATCCACATATGGACGGTGGAGGTCAATGACTGCTGGGTCGTAGTTCTCCTTTGAGTAATTGCCTACCTCGTGCTTTGGCCATGGGTTCTCTGTCATGAAGCCTGCCGCGATAGACTTGTCGATCTCTTGCATGAGTTCAGCGATAGAGCCGATACAGAGTTCCTCTTGACCATCTTCGGTACGCCAGATAGGAAGTGGTGTACCCCAGTAGCGTGAACGAGAGAGGTTCCAGTCGTTGAGGTTCTCAAGCCACTTGCCGAAACGACCTGTACCAGTCGATTCTGGTTGCCAGTTGATGGTATCATTGAGTTGCATCATCTCCTCACGCGCTTGTGTAGAGCGGATGAACCAAGAGTCAAGTGGGTAGTAGACCACAGGCTTATCGGTACGCCAGCAGTGTGGGTAGTTGTGCACATGCTTCTCAATACGGAAAGCCTTGTTCTCGCCTTTGAGCCAGATGCAGATGCTCACATCAAGAGTCTCTTTGTCTTGGCTATTGGCGATTGGCGATTGGCTATTGGTGGGTTCGTAGGCGTTCTTCACATAGCGACCTGCCCATGGCTCGTATGCCTCTATGTGCACTTGGTTCTTGACAAAGTCGTCGTCAAGATCCTCGAGGAGGAAGAATTTACCGGTCATATCCACCATTGGGCGTTGCTCGCCTTTCTTGGTGATGAACACCATACCTGGTACGCCTGCTTTCTTGGCTACGAAAGCATCGTCCGCACCAAAAGTAGGAGCGATATGCACGATACCTGTACCATCCTCGGTGGTTACATAGTCGCCAGGGATAATCTTGAAGGCACCCTCGCCTGGGTTAGCCCAAGGGATGAGTTGCTCGTATTCAATACCTACGAGGTCAGCACCCTTGCCTTTCCAAAGTACTTCTGGAGTCTCGCCCAATTCTTTGGCGTACGCAGCGAGGCGAGCCTCAGCGAGGAGGTAGCAAGCTTCAAGTTTGGTATATGGATTTTCGCCTTTGACGATGACATAGTCAATCTTAGGGCCCACACAGAGTGCGGTGTTGCTTGGTAAAGTCCAAGGGGTAGTGGTCCAAGCGAGGGCATAAAGAGGCAATTGGCAATTGGCGATTGGCGATTGGCTCTTTACGAGGAACTGTGCGGTGCAGGTGGTATCCTTGACATCGCGGTAGCAACCAGGTTGGTTGAGCTCATGTGATGAGAGTCCTGTACCTGCAGCAGGTGAGTAAGGTTGGATAGTGTAACCTTTGTATAAGTAACCCTTCTTGTACAACTCTTTGAGTAGCCACCAAAGGGTCTCAATAAACTTGTTATCGTAGGTGATATATGGGTTGTCAAGGTCTACCCAATAACCCATTTGCTTGGTAAGGTTAGTCCACTCTTGGGTGTATTTCATTACTTCACGACGGCAAGCAGCGTTGTACTCATCCACGCTGATCTTCTTACCGATATCCTCTTTGGTGATGCCGAGTAGTTTCTCCACACCTAGTTCCACAGGCAAGCCGTGGGTATCCCATCCTGCTTTGCGCTTCACTTGGTAGCCTTGCATGGTTTTGAAGCGGCAGAAGGTATCTTTGATAGTACGAGCCATCACGTGGTGAATACCTGGCATACCGTTCGCAGAAGGAGGACCTTCAAAGAAAAGGAAGGAAGGGCAACCCTCACGTGTTTCGATACTCTTGCAGAACAAGTCTTCTTGCTCCCATTGCTCCAGAATCTCCTTACTTACTTGTGCCAAATTCAGTTGTTTGTACTCGTTAAAATGTTTCATATTTCTTGTTTGTTTTGCTATTATACTTACACAATCCCTCATAGAGGAGCACAAAAAATGCGTTGCAAAGTTACAACTTTTTTTTCAATCCACCAAAAAAAGCCTGATTTTTTGGTAAAAACGTATGTTTTATACATAATTACAAACTTTTCAAAGACATTTAACAATTGGAAGCATAGCAAACGCTACGCTTCCAATAAATGATTTTACACGAAAACCGTATTACTTCTAATTAGAAAACTAGTTAGTTTCCGACCTAAATTCTACTTGATTATGCACTCTCTCTAGTGGAGGAATACCTTTATATGATTTCGCATTCCAAAGTATGCTAGTCAAATTGCTCATGTTATTGCAGAAGAATGAAGAAATATGCTCTACATTTTCACCGAAAATAAAGGATTTAACCTTTAAATTACGATTTCCGAATGGATACTTACCTGTATACGATTTTGCATTCCAAAGAACCTTATTCAGCATGTAACAACCCTCAAACGCATCAGCTCCAATCGCAATCACGTTACTTGGTATTTCAATAAAACTCAAAGCTGAACAACCATCAAACGCATTTCTTCCTATTGTCTTTAACTCTTCAGACAGAATCACAGTGTCTAGAGCAGAACAATTATTGAACGCATAATCATCTATATCTACTACATTCTTTGGCACCCTTATTGATACCAACGAATAGCAATTCAAGAACATCCTCTCGCCCAAAGTCCTAATACTATCTGGCATGTTGATATACTTGAGCGCAGCACAATTTTTGAATGCAGCACCACCAAGTGTTCGAATACTATTAGGGAGTGTAAATCTAACAATTGAAGAGCAAGATGCAAAAGCTCCCTCACCCACACTCTCAACTCCTTCTGGTATAACAAGTGTTGATAATGATTTACAGCCATCAAAAGCATAATTGCCAATGTGCTTTATACTTGAAGGAAGAGTCAACATCTTTAATACATCACACTTACGGAATGCTCCATCTCCAATCTTAACAACATTATCAGATATCGTCAAGGATGTCAACTTGGTCATACCGCTACAGAATGCGGCAGGGATCTCGTTTATTGCTTCCCCTATAACTAATGTTTTGATCTGAGTGCGAATATCTGCAAACGGATTGCTACCTACGTAATTATTTGCATTCCAAGTCACTGATGATAAAGAAGAGCATTCATCAAAAGCATAACTACCAATACTTATCACACTATTTGGAATGGTAATCTCTTTTAGTGATTTACAATTCAGAAATGCTCCCCAACCAATATGATTTACAGTACTTGGTATCGTGACAGAATTCATCCATATGTAACCCGAGAATGCGAATTCTCCAATGGTGTCAACTCCTTCAGGAATGACTACATCACGTACTTCAACATCATTGATATACCACTTGTGAGCCACAGATATTGGGTTAGCAGAAGAACCATCAAAATAAATGTTACACCAGCTCGCCACATCACCTTTATAGTTTGGTCTTGTCAACACATCACAATCAGCAAATGTATTGTATCCAATGTACTTAATTGCATTATTAATCGTTATGCTGCCCAGACGATCACAATCATAGAAAGCATATTCCTTAATATGTGTTACATTATCACCTAATACGATTGTTTTAAGTGCATCACAATCATAGAAAGCATACTCATCTACCACTTGTACACTAGAGGAAATAGTAACATTCTCAAGCCAATTCATACCACTACAAAAATACGATGGGATAATCTTGATAGAATCACCAAATGTTAAAGTAGTTATCTGAGTACGAATAGCATCAAATGGGTAAGAACCAGCATAAGATCCTGCATTCCAAACTACTGTATTTAATGATGTACACTCATTGAATGCATCACGCACAATATTGGTCACACTATTTGGAATACTGATAGAAGTAATAAACTCACAACCTTCAAAGGCACTTGAACCAATAGAGTGAACATTGTCCATAATCTCTACACTTTTTAGAGATTGACAATTTAAAAATGCGTAACTTGGAATTTTTGATACAGAATTTGGAACAACCAAATCTCGAACCTCAATATCATTTAGATAGAAATTGTTTGAATATATCATCGGATTGGAAGTCGCATTTGCAAACTCTATACAACACCAACTTGCCACATCACCCGAATAACTTGTTTTGTTAATCTCAATACAATCCTCAAAAGCGCTTAAACCTATTCTTCTTATAGTTGATGGTAGAGAAACATTAACCAAGGAGCGACATCCCAAAAATGCGTAATCATTAACTTGAGTTACTGATTCAGGTATAAACAATTCACGCACCTCTATGCCATTGATATACAAGTTGCTAGATTGATAGATTGGATTAGAATTCGCGTTACCAAACTCTATACTACACCAAGTCTCTATATCACCTAAATAATTTGTACGCTGTAATGAAGAGCAGTTTGCAAAAGCTCCCGCAGCTATAACTTTTACACTAGTTGGAAGAGTAACTTCTTTTAAGGATGACATTCCAGCACACAAATTCTCAGGAATATACACCACTGAATCACCAAAAGTCAATGAACCAATCTGTGTCCTAATGTTATCAAAAGGAAACTCTCCTATACAACTACTTGCATTCCAAACTATCTCTTTTAGCGCCGTACAACCGCTATTAAACGCATATTCATCTATATATTTTACACTACTAGGAACGCTTACCGAACGTAGTGAAGTACAATTTATGAATGAATATGCTAAAACACTATCCACGGAAGATGGCAATTCCAAATCACTAAGAAGCATACTACCTATGTATAGATTCTCCGTCTCATGCATTGGATTAGATTCCAAAGATGCAAACACTATATCGCACCAATTTGCAACATCACCAGAATAGATAGTTTTACCTAATCCGTCTACCTCACCAAAAGCTTGATATCCAACATATTTTACACTTTTAGGAATAGTCACTGACTCCATAAAGCCACAACCCACAAAAGCATAATCACCTATCTTTTGAACCGTACTTGGAATGACTAAATCAACGATAGTATCACCACCTACACAAAAATTATATGAATACAACAATGGGTTAGACGAAATATTCTTAAATTCAATATTACACCATGATGCGACATCACCCGCATAAGAAACAACTGAAAGCTCTTCGCAATCATTAAAAGCGTAATAACCAATGCGTTTTACACTATTTGGTATTATTACGGAATTTAGTGTTTCCAAACCAGCAAATGCGTAGGCCGAAATACTATCTACAGTAGAAGGAATAACCATGTCTCGCACCATATCTCCTTTGATATGAAGATTTCTACTCGCATATATCGGGTTAGCATCTATACCCTCAAACACTATTGAGCACCAATCTGCGATATCACCTGTATAATTCGTCTTCTCCAAATTTGTGCACTCATCAAACGCAGACTCTTCTATGCGTCTTACTGTTTTAGGAATAGTTATTGAAGACAAATTATAACAATTGTAAAAAGCATTTGAGCCTATCTTTTTCAAACCATTAGGCAATTGAGCTGAACGCAGAGAGGTACAATTGTAGAACATATCGTATTCTAACTCTCTTAACTTACTAGGCAAGACAACAGATACAAGAGAAGAACATCCTCTAAACGCTCCTTTACCAATACGTGTAACACTGTTAGCAAATGTCACATGTGTTAAATCAGTCTCATATGCAAACGCATTAGGACTAATACTTACTGTACCTGGCTTAACTACAACAAAATGATTTTCAGGCATTGAACCTTTGTAGTTGTACAGAACATTGTTGATATAAACCACACCGTTTGGTAAGTCCGAATACCACTCTGTATCTCCAAAAGCTTCCTCTCCAATAAATGTTACACTAGCTGGTACATGAATTTCCTCCAAGTATTCACATTCATAAAATGCATACGAACCGATACTAGTTACACTACTAGGGATAACAATAGAATACAACGTATTACAAAGAGCAAATGCACCATAACCGATACTAGTCACTGTCTTAGGAATAGTCGTCTTTTGACAACCGAAAACCAATGTATTAGTTGCCTTACAAATAACAGCATTGCAATTCTCACGACTATCATAATACGCATTTCCACTTGCGACCGTAATTGAAGTCAATGACGAACAACCATACACAGCTAACTCATGTATTTTCTTCACACTTGCAGGGATATGCAATGACACTAATTTCGTACATTCTGCAAAAGCATTCTCATATATAGTCAATACGCTATTAGGTATACTTACTGAAGTCAGTTTGCTACAATCTTCAAACGCACTTTCACCAATTGCAGTAACTGAATATGTCACTCCTCCGTATGAGACCGCAGCTGGAATAATCAAATCGCCTGAATAAGCTTCATAATCATCAGTTACCTCTACTGAATTCTCACCAATAATGTTATAATTGATACCATCCACAGAGAATTCTTCCATGTAATCATCATACTGGGCCATCAAACTAAATGCGCAAAACATTGCGCTAAATAGCATACAGATTTTTTTCATACAATTATATTTTTAATCAAGAGGATCATCCTCTATTACATTTTTCTCAACGATTTTATCCGTCATTCCTATCTCTTCAATAAGCACTTTTAGTGCTTCAGCACCTGATGGAACTCGAATTGTAGTTAGACGAGTACAACCTTCAAATGCATTTTCACCTATACTATTCAAAGTAGATGGCAAATAAACTTCCTCTAACATTCTACAACCCGAGAATATGCCAGAACCTATCTGCTCTACACCATCAGGAATAACCACACTTGGTAGCGATACACAATCACTAAACACACCGTATCCCATCGTCTTTATTGTTGATGGCAATGTGACTGATCGCAACATATCGCAGTACTCAAACATACAATTACTAATCTCACTTACACCTTCTGGTATAACGATTGAATACATAGTTCTGCAGTCCATAAATGCACCATGACCTATCTCACGCAAATTGGTTGGTAATGTTATTTTTCTCAACGAAGGACAACTATAGAATGCATAATCTTCTATCGTAGTTATGCTACTTGGCAAAACCACATCAACCAGATTTCTACATCCACGGAAAACGTGTTTTCCGATCGTTGTTACACCTTCTGGAATAACTATTGAATCCAAATGATAACAATAACGGAAAGCTTCATCACCTATTGTTGTTATTGTACTTGGCAAGGTAACATCAGTTAGACTAACACAATCAAAAAAAGCAGATTTTTCAATCGTAGTAACTCCTTCTGGAATAACCACCGAAGACAAAGCAATGCAGCTATAAAATGCTCTTTCACCTATTCGAGTTACACCTTCAGGAATAACAACACTTGTCAACTTATCACAAGCTTGAAAAGCTGCATTCTCTACCTCTTTTATACCACTTGGCAAAGCAACAACTTCCAACGAACGACAATCACGAAAAGCATGCTGTTCTATCTGCTTTACACTTTTCGGTATCTCCAATTCAACCAACGACTCACAACCATCAAAAGCTGCATAACCAATATGCTCCACACCATCATTCAGCACCAGTTTATTTAATGAAGTACAACCCTTAAATGCAGTCGTACCTATCGTTGTTACCGTACTTGGCAAGGTAACATCAGTTAGACTAACGCAATCACCAAAAGCAGATTTTTCAATCGCCGTAACTCCCTCTGGAATCACTACCGAAGACAAAGATACACAACTACGAAATGCACCTTCGCCAATCCGAGTCACACCTTCAGGAATAACAACGCTTGTCAACTTATCACAAGCTTGAAAAGCTGCATTTCCAACCTCCTTTACACCACTTGGCAAAGCAACAACTTCCAACGAACGACAATCACGAAAAGCATGTTGTTCTATCTGCTTTACACTTTTAGGCATCTCCATTTCAACCAACGACTCACAACCGTCAAAAGCTGCATAACCAATATGTTCTACACCATCATTCAGCACCAGTTTATTTAACGAAGTACAGCCCTTAAACGCACCCGCACCTATCGTTGTCACATTAGCTGGTATTTCCAAACGCACAACACTCTTCATTCCAGCAAACAAGAACGAAGGTATATACTCCACCTCACTACCTATTGTTAACGATTGTATGTGATGTACAACACCAGCAAATGGAGAATAACCTTCTTTACAGTCACGACAACGACGTGCATTCCATTCTATTGACTCCAACGCGCTACAACCATCAAATGCACCAACACCTACTTGCTTCACATTCAATCCAATACGAACACTATTCAAAGCACTCATATTCGTACAGAAATAAGCTGGAACATTTACTACATCATCACCAAATATTAGATAACGTATCTGAGAACGAACACCATCAACTGGCAGAGCATGATTACTATACTTAGCATTCCAAACCATAGTATCCAAGGCTGCACAACCAACAAAAGCACGACTATTAACCTCTATAATGTCCTTCGGAATGACAATGCTTGACAAGGACAAACAATTCTCAAATGCCCCAATATTTATACTTGTTAAACTCTCTGGTAAATCAATTGATCGTAGACCCAAGCAATCACGAAAAGCATACGAACTAACACTCACCACACCATCTTTCACAACTATCGACGTATCCCTCAACATTTCTCCTTTGTACTTGTACAAAGTTTTTCCAACATAGACTACACCATTTGGCAAACTATCATACCAAAGAGTAGAATCAAAAGCAGCCTCACCAACACTCACAACTGATTCAGGTATACTAATCTCCTCCAAAGCACTACAACCCACAAAAGCCTCACCACCTATCTCTTTCACTCCAGAAGGAATAACAATCGAGCGAAGACCCGAACATCCCGCAAAAGCTGCCCAACCTATCTTCGTCAAAGACGCAGGCAGTTCAATACCCACCAACGATCTACACTCACTAAATGCATATGGATTCAACAATGTCGTACCATCACGAACCACCAATGTTGTATCTGTCAACATATCACCCTTATAGGCATACAACATACGATTCACATAGACCAATCCATCAGGCAAACTATCAAACCAAGGAGTGCCCACAAATGCATCTCGTCCTAATTGCTGAACACTATATGGCAGCACCAAATTTACCAACGAATCACAATGCAAAAACGCCTCATCCCCAATACTCAACAAACCCTCAGGCAGCACAATACTATCTAATACAGAACAATTTGCAAAAGCTGATGCTCCAATCTTTTTAATACCACTAGGCAATGCAACCGAGCGCAAACCTACACAACCATAAAACGCATAATCTTTCACATTCGATAACGTGTCCGGACATACAACAGCAGTTGATTCATAACCACTTATTTCTAAAACACGAGCACCATCACAGCCCGCCATTTTCAAAGCGTGATTGATAGACGAACTCAAATACGCATCCCAAGTATCCGCCTCGATGTATATTGTATCAAAAGCACAATCAGCCAAAGCATCATCACCTATATGCATCAAATCACTTTTTATGCGTAAAGTACTTATACCCGAGCAACCCGCAAAAGTATATGGACTCAATCCTTCTAATCCATCAGGAATTACCAAAGATTTCAGTTCTTCATCCGACAAGTACAAGTTCTTAGAATAAGAAACCGGATTGGCATCCCTATTTCCAAACACCACTTCACACCAGCTCGCTACATCTCCATTGTAAGTAGTTTTTTGCAATAGCGCACACCCCTTAAACGCATCCACGCCTATTGACGTCACCGAACGAGGAATAACAATAGAGCGCAGACCCCTACAACCGCTGAACGCCAAACGTCCTATCTTTGTGACTGTCTCTGGCAAAACCACAGATACCAATGAACGACTATCTTTGAATGCACCTGAACCTACTGCACTCACCGTATAAACTACACCTTTGAAAACAACAGAGTCTGGCACCTCTATAGAGCCCGCATAAGGAACACCACTACTTATCACCTCAACGCCCTTTGCTTCATCAAGTATATTATAAACTACACCATTCAGAAAGAACTTTTGAGCCCAAACACCACTGACACACAATAAAAGGCAAAATATTACGGCTATTTTTTTCATAATATCACTCGTATTTCTACTGTTTTTACACATTTCTCAATTTCGCCGCAAAGATACTAAAAAAATTACATATACACAAGTTTTTTTACAAAAAATTTACCATCCCTTTTTTACCGGATGATATCGGGAAGATAACGAGAAGATAAGTAGCACTCAACGACTCTAAAAACAACCAATTTTTGACCTACTTGCCAGCCACAAAACAGCAGATATTGAGCACAAGTTAAGCAGAAGTTAAGCTAGACATATACACCCTTTAAATTTAAACAAAAAACTTTCACTTAAAAATTTGCATATTTGCTTTTTTTGTTGTACCTTTGCGCCCAAATTGCGAAAATTGTTATATTTTTAATATAAACTTAATCAAAAAAATGCAAAAAACGGACTATATCATTGAGGTGAATCACGTCTCCAAACAGTTTGAGGACGGCAAGTTCGCCTTGGACGATGTAAGCTTATCTGTCAAGAAAGGCGAGTTTGTAACCATTCTAGGTCCATCTGGTTGTGGAAAAACGACCTTGTTGAGATGTATCGCTGGTTTTCAAGTAGCTAGTGAAGGAGATATCCTACTCAATGGAGAAGATGTAACACAAATGCCTCCTCACCAACGAGACGTCAATACTGTCTTTCAAAAATATGCACTCTTCCCTCACTTGAATGTGTATGACAATGTGGCTTTTGGACTCAAACTCAAAAAAATGGACAAAAAAGTCATCGAGAAGAAAGTCAAACATGCCCTCAAAACAGTTGGCATGACTGACTACGAGTATCGTGATGTTTCTAGTCTTAGTGGTGGACAACAGCAACGCGTAGCCATCGCAAGAGCCATTATCAACGAACCAGAAGTATTGCTGCTTGACGAACCACTTGCTGCACTTGATCTCAAAATGAGAAAAGACATGCAGATGGAGCTGAGAGAAATGCACAAAAAACTTGGTATCACATTTATATATGTCACACACGACCAAGAAGAAGCATTAACCCTCAGCGACAGAGTTGTGGTGATGAGAGAAGGTAAAATTCAACAGATTGGCACACCTACTGATGTATACAACGAACCACAAAATTGCTTCGTAGCTGATTTTATTGGAGAGAGTAACATTCTGGACGCTACCATGGTTAAAGATGGTATTGTCAATTTCTGCGAAAATGACTTTGAGTGTGTAGACAAAGGTTTTGGAGAAGACCAAGAAGTAGATGTTGTTGTACGTCCAGAGGATGTATACATTGGCACAATCAAAGACGGTGGAGACGAAAAGAGCCCTTGGCAATTACATGGTGAAGTCAAAAGCTGTATCTTCAAAGGTGTGCACTATGAGATGACAGTGCTTACTGAAAACGGATACGAATTAATGATCCAAGATTATCACGCTTTCGAAGTGGGTAGCCAAGTTGGCTTACTCATCAAGCCTGAGGATATACAAGTAATGAAGAAAGAGCGTCTCTATAACACTTTTGACGGAGAGGTTCTAGAAGACAACCAAGTTCGTTTCCTTGATGAAGTATGGGATATACCTGAACGAGTAGCAGATCGATTTGAAGTCGGAGAAGAAGTTGAGGTGGAAGTTGATTTCAACCGCGTCAACCTGCAAGACGACGAAGAAGATGGTACATTGTGTGGAGAAGTACATTTCATTTTGTACAAAGGAGACCACTACCACCTAACTGTTCGTACAGACGAGGGAGACGATATTTTTGTTGACACCAACGATGTTTGGGATGACGGCGATCGTGTAGGTATACGAGTTGCGCCAAGTTATATCAGATTGTATAAGAAGAGCCAAGAGCAATAAGCTAACAACCAAGACTAACAATGAAAAGTAGTAATTGGAAAATGATACTGCAGTCGCGTAGCACATGGGCCTGGCCTTACACCCTATTCTTGCTATGCCTCGTGGCATTGCCCCTCATATTGATTGGTGTATACGCATTCACCGATCCAGAAGGGCATTTCACATTACAGAACTTCGTGAGCTTCTTCACCAAGTCTGAAGCCATCAACACATTTATATACTCCATGGCTATAGCATTAATCACAACGATTATTTGCTTGCTCCTAGGCTATCCTGCTGCCTACATTATGGCTATGGCTGATTTCAAGACACCACATGTTATGGCTATGCTTTTTATTCTCCCTATGTGGATTAATTTTCTATTGCGCACAATTGCAACAGTTGAGTTATTCCACATGTTTGGACTTCCACTTGGAGAAGGAGCTCTATTATTTGGTATGGTTTATGACTTCCTTCCATTCATGATCTACCCTATCTACAACACATTGCAGAAGATGGATACAAGTTTGATAGAGGCAGCACACGACTTAGGAGCAAACCGCGCACAAGTTTTCACAAAAGTGACATTACCACTATCTATGCCTGGAATCTATTCTGGCATTGTAATGGTATTCATGCCTACCGTTTCCACTTTCGCTATTGCTGAGTTGTTGACACACAACAAAATCACATTGTTCGGATCACTTATCCAACGCAGTTTTGGAGAGGGAGGTATTGCTATGTGGAACTACGGAGCAGCACTTTCACTCATCATGCTTATCATCATTGGACTGACTAGCTTCTTTGGAGGAGATAAAGAAGATATTAATCGATAGTTAGAGGCTAAATTATGGAAAAGAAAACAACAAAATTAGAGACGAGAAGTCTGTGGGAACGCATCGTAGCACAATCCTATTTATGGTTGCTACTTGTTGTTCTCTATGCCCCTATATTACTCATCATCATCTTCTCCTTTACCAAAAGCAAAGTATTTGGCAACTGGGAAGGTTTTACGCTTGGACTTTATCAAAACCTTTTCACAGGTTATGATACTGCTGCTAATGTACAAGTTGATCCTAATTTATACCGGGCTATATTCTTTACAGTAACTATAGCCATCATTGCTGCTTTAATTTCTACTATCCTAGGAACCTTAGCAGCTATCGGAATTTATTATATGCGTCCAAGAGGACGAAAAACATTGACATTCTTGAATAGCATACCGATGATCAACCCTGACATCTTAACGGGTATCAGTTTGTTCTTGCTATTTGTATTCCTAGGTATAAGTCGCGGATTTGGTACAGTCATTGCAGCACACGTGGTGTTCTGTACTCCTTACGTTGTCTTGAGCGTGCTTCCACGTCTAAGTAAAATGGATCCTAATATTTATGAAGCCGCACTAGACCTAGGAGCAACACCATTCCAAGCTCTACGCAAAGTCATGATGCCGGAATTATGGCCAGGTATGATTAGTGGTTTCATACTTAGTCTAACTTTGAGTATTGATGACTTTGGTGTCACATTCTTTACCAAAGGAAGCAATGGCTTAGAGACCTTGTCCACTTTTATCTATGCAGATGCTAGAAAAGGTGGTCTAACACCTGAGTTACGCCCTCTGTTCTCATTGATTTTCTTGACAATATTGATACTTTTGATAATAATGAATATACGAACCCATAAACAACAAAACAAAACAAAATGAAAAAGTTCTTTTTTGCTTTTGTAGCATTGTTGCTACCTATTTTCTGTGCACCTAACCTTCAAGCAGCAGATCGCTCGCAAACATTGAAGATCTACAACTGGGCAGACTATATTGACATGACCAATGTGTTGAATAATTTCCCACAATGGTACAAAGAACAAACTGGTGAAGAAGTTTCTATCCTATATCAAACATTTGATATCAACGAGTCCATGTTGACCGAGATTGAAGTCGGACACGAAGATTATGATGTTATTTGTCCTTCTGAATACATTATCGAACGAATGCTTCGCCAAGGACTTTTGCAAAAAATTGATAAGAATTATGGTGAGACTCCTGACTATACTAAGCTAGTATCACCATTTGCCGTAGAGAAATTCCAACAAATGGCTGTGGACAGCAGCATGTGTGTAGCCGACTACACAGTTGGTTATATGTGGGGTACTACTGGTATTCTATACAATACAGCTCTTGTTAGCGAACAAGAAGTAAATTCTTTAGGAGGTCTACTAGACACCAAGTTTACCGGAAAAATCTTCATGAAAAATGCTTTCCGTGACGTATACTCTATTGTTGTTCTTTATGTCTATAGAGACGAAATAGCACGCGGAGAAGTAACTCGTGACGAATTGGTAGCCAATGTTACAGAAGAACGTATCGCTCGTGTGGAAGAATATCTCAACAAAATCAAAATCAATGTTGCTGGATGGGAGGTAGACTTTGGTAAAGAGGAAATGACCAAAGGCAAAGCATGGATGAACTTAAGTTGGTCAGGTGATGCTCAATGGGCTATCGAAGAAGCTTCTCACATAGGAGTAGAACTCAAATATTTAGTTCCTAACGAAGGTAGCAATGTATGGTTCGATGGATGGTGTATACCTAAATATGCTAAAAACACTAAGGCTGCTAGTTACTTCATTAACTACATGTGTATGCCAGAAAATGCAATTAAGAACATGGAGGAAATCGGATACGTTAGCGTTATTGCTTCACCTGAAATATTAGATTGGGCTAACGATTCTGATCTATACCCAGAAGCTTCAAACCTAAGCTATTTCTTTGGAGAAAATGCCGATTCTGTCCATGTAAACCACGTATTCTATCCTGACCAAAAGGTTATTGAGAGATGTGCATTAATGCACGATTGCGGTGAAAGAACAGAAGACTTAATTGCCATGTGGTCACGCATCAAGGGAGATAATCTAGGAGCTGGCATGGTCATCTTCATTTGTATCATTCTTGCACTAATCATTATTGTTGTTGTCATACAAACCGTTAATAAAAAACGACAACAAAAGATGCAACAGCGTAAAAAACGCAGTCGTAGAAGATAATCATAAGTAATAGACACAAGGTTTTTTTGTAAGCAAAAGATATGAAGAGAATTTTTATAGTTCTATTAGTTTGCATTGGTGCATGTGCTATGCATGCCCAAAACTATGAAACAGAGTTTAAAGAGATACAACGATTGTTTCAGGAACGCGCTAATAGTACATCAACAGCGTTGAACAAGTATTTAGACAAGTATCCTTACACCCCTTATGTTGATGAAGTGGGATTGATGAAAGGTGTACTTGAAGTAGAAAAGGACAAATTTAGACCAGCTCTACAGATTTTTGAGAAGATCAATCCTAAAAATTTGTCACAAACATCCGAAACGATGTTCGCCTTCTATTTGGGATATACATATCTCAATCTAGACCAAAATGACAAAGCCATCGCTGTTTTATTGCCACTTAAACAACAGCAAAACCCCTACTTCTTACAAGCCACTTACTATATAGGATATTGCTATTACAAACAAAAGTTATACCCAGAGGCATTATCTACCTTCTTATCATTGGAAGAACTAGGAGGTTATAATAAAATTGCTCCTTATTACATCGTACAAATTTATTATGCTAACGGCAATTACGATGAGGTCTTCAAGCTAGCACAAAAACTTTTAGCTAGTTATCCTGATAATGACTACAACGCAGAGTTGCGTCGAATGATCGGAGAGATATACTATCAACGAGGTGAATATCATGATGCCGTACACTATCTAAAATCATACCATCAACTGCGCAAAAAACAACGCAAAGATATTGTTCGTAACGATTTATACTTACTTGGTATTTCATGTTACAAAGAGAAACAATACGAAGACGCAATTAACTACCTAAAAGAAGTTAAACAATTGCAAGATTCTATCGCAGAAAGTACTTGCTTGCATTTAGGTCACTGTTACCTACACATCAATGATTTGGAAAAAGCTAAGTTGTCTTACGCTGCGGCTCTTGAATTCAAAATTAATGACGCACTCCGTGAGGAGGCTATGTATAATTACGTACAGGTCACATGCTTGCAAAATTCTGCTCTCGGAGAGAACATTACTGCTGTAAACAACTTTATTCAAGAATATCCTAACTCTAAGTATATTAGCGAGGTATATTCGCTGATGGCAGATGCGTATTTAAACAGCAAAAACTACCTCAAAGCCGTTGATGCATTAGTAAAAGTACCTAATCCTAATAACAGAGTTAAACTTACACTTCAACAATTGCAATATCAAATGGCTGTTGATGCTTTTGTTCAAGGAGATCGAGACTTAACACTACAATGGTGTAAAGAAGTATTGAAGGATCCTCAAACAAAATCCATATATTTGACTGATGCTTATTATCTCAAAGCCGAGGCTCTATATCTACAAGGGGAATATGAAATGGTGCTTAGAACACTGGCAGAATATACGAGCCAGCCTAACTACGAGAGTTCTAAAAACAAAAAGAACGCTCAATATCTCAAAGCATATGCATACTTCAACAAAAAGAAATATGAAACAGGATATGTTGTTTTTACTGAATATTTAAAGAACTTAGATCCTTCCCATGCCACATATGTAGATGCACTCAACCGAAAGGCAGACTGTTGTTTTTATCTACGTAAATTCAAGGAAGCAGAAGAAACATATCGATTAGTCGCAGAACGAGCTGATCAATCATATCAAACAGAGTATGCCATGATGCAACAGGGATATGTACTCGGAGTTATGCATAAATACGAACAAAAAGTAAAAGTATTGGAGCAATTAGTCAAACTATATCCTACATCTGACTTGGTAGATGATGCTATGTACGAAATTGCACGAGCTGAACTTCAACTTGAGCATCATAATAATGCTATTATCTGGTACGAAAAACTCCTCAAACAAAATAGAAAAAGCGGATATGGACCAAAAGCTTTATTGGAACTTGGTATGACATGGCGCTCGCTTAAAATGTACGACGAAGCTATTGACGTCTTTAAGCAAACTATTGACAAATATCCTAATACAGATGAAGCATTTGCTGCACTGGATGGAATGGAACAGATTTATGTAGAAACAAACAACGTTTCTGAATATCTAGCATATACCAAAACTCTAACTAAAATGAGTACACAAGCAGCAACGCAAGAAGACTCTTTAATTTATGTAACCGCAGAGTTGCAATATATGCTTAATAATTACAAACAAGCTGCTGCTGGACTAGCAACCTATATTGCTCGCTTCTGCAAAGATGATAATTCTACAGGTCGCTTCTGCGTAAATGCATTGTATTATGCAGGTAATAGTTTCTATAAACTCGAACAATATGATGAAGCCATCGAATATTACATTGATTTAGCCAATAAAGAAGGTCATCAATACATGGAACAAGCATGTATGCGTGTTGCAGAATTAAGTTATGATAAAAAAGACTACAACACAGCACT
Organism: Paludibacteraceae bacterium; assembly: GCA_045613525.1. Lineage (GTDB taxonomy): Bacteria > Bacteroidota > Bacteroidia > Bacteroidales > Paludibacteraceae > Colicola. Next base: position 36,855 of record JAZLBE010000085.1, on the reverse strand, counting down.
ACATTACTTCCAAAAGATGTATGATGTATCATCTAATCAACAAAGTGATCAAATTGCATTGTTAGGAATGTTAAGATGTAGCTATTATATCAATAACGATGCAACAACAATCAAACATGCAACAGAAGTATTAAAACAAGATAAACTTAATAATACGATGTTCAACGAAGCGCTATATTATCGTGCTAGTGCATATTATAGAACTAAGCAATATGACGCTGCTAAAAAAGACTTTGCAAAATTAGCACAAGATGTACGCAACGCTTGGGGAGCAGAGGCTAAATATCGAATAGCAGAATGCCATTACCTATTAGGAGATATTGATTTAGCAGAACAAGAAATCATGTCATTTACAGGAATGCAGACAACACATCAATATTGGTTGGCTAAGAGTTTAATCTTACTAGCTGATATCAATATTGATAAAAACGATCTCTTCCAAGCTAAACAATACCTCTTAGCTTTGCTTAACAATTACCGCCAAGCTGACGAAATCCAACAAATTGTAATGAATAAGTTGGAACAAATCGAAGATATTGAAGCTGCACAAACTTATGACACAACCATAAACGATTAATATATGCAAATGAGATCTATAATAACATTTTTCATTACTCTACTTTGTGTTGCCAATTGCTTTGCAAACACAAAGGACACGACTCTAAATCGAGTTGTCACTGTGGAGCGAAATTATCGACCAGACATCATACAAGTCTCAAAAATTCAACTAACTCCATATACACAGACCGAAGATACTAAGTCTCGTTCTGTTATTTACTCTTCCTACTCTAACCCTTTGGTAGTGGATTATAACCTTCATCCTCTAAAGGCTGCAAAAACTGACTTCACACCCCAAAGTACACTCAAAGGTCTTGTTGAAGGAGCTGTTGGACACCGTAACAGCCATATGGCCTTTGGATATCGTATTACAGAAGTAGAAGGCATGTCTTTGAATTTGTTTGCGAACCACGATGCATATTGGGGACGAGATGCTCTTTCGCAATCACAACTTGGAATGGAACTTGTGCGCCACTTTAAGAAAATGAATATCTTCTTTGGTGTAGATGGAAATAATGAATATTTCACGTATTACGGACGCCAATACGACGGAAATAAAGGTTTATTAGTTCCTATTGGTACACCTATTGATCATCAAAACCTATGGAAAATCAATGCCAAAATTGGAATGCGAACAACCAATCCTAAGAAACCTATCCAATTTGGCATACAAACAGGTTACAAAGCATTTATAGCTGCAGATTATGCTGTAGAGAATCAAGTGCGTACCTATTTTGATTTGACATGGAAAGCTCGTAAAAAACATGGTGCAGGTGTCAATTTGTACTTACAAAATTCGTTCTACACAAAACTTTTTGAAGATTCTGTACGACATAACAAACATGCTTTACGATTAGAGCCATTCTACGAATATAAGCACGGATCTATTCGTTTACATGCAGGTGTTAATGTAGATATGAATATTGGCACAGGTAATTTGTTAAGTACAGTAGATAATATCTCTTTTGCTCCATCACCAAATATAGAATTTGAATGGAACATGATGGACAATATATTCCATTTCTATACAACGGCAAAAGGTTCGATGGGAATTGGCTCACTTGAAGAGTACCTTGGATATAATAGATATTTAAACATCGTAGAAGGAGTTAAGTTTAATACTCCACGATCATACAATCCAATTGATATGCAAATAGGATTCAAGATACGTCCAATCAATACTATGCTTATTGACGTATATGGTGGATACGCTTACACTATTAATGGATGCAACATGATGGCTATTGTAGATACAGTTACTCCTTCAGTTATTGATTACTCATTAACACAATCTAATTATCAACTTTGGAAAGTGGGAGCATCACTCCACTATCACTATCGTGATTTTGTTAATGTTAATGTTAAAGGTAACTACTACGCATGGAAAAATATGGCTACGACAGAGGTATATGATCGCCCAACTTGGGATTTATATGCGCGAGTAGATTTCAACATTGACTCTAAATGGAGTGTTTATAGCGAGAATTATTTTGCAGGTAAAACATTTGCCCATACAAACAAAGGCATTGAGCAATTGAAAAATACGATATCTCTTAACGTTGGTGGCCAATATGCTGTTAATAATTGGTTATTAGTCTATCTGCAACTCAACAATTATTTGAATAGAAAGAATGATATATTTTACGGATACCAATCTCAAGGATGTCATTTCCTTGGTGGCGTAAAATATAAATTCTAATATCGTTCTCTAAAAACAAATAAGGCGCCTTGGTGGGCGCCTTATTTCATTTAATAAATATCTTTATCTATTACTTTGAATTTGTTCTTCTAACCAAAGCAATCATTCCTATACAAGTAAACAATGCATTAAAGATTAAACGTTCATGTGAGAATACATAACCTCCAAACCATGCAGCAGAGTTCACATCCAATATCCATGTTATAACAGGTGCCAAGATTACTACCAATGGTATCCAACGATCGTTAACTTGTTTCTTTGTAAAAATACCAAAGCAAAACATACCCAACAATGGACCATATGTATAACTTGCCACCTTATAAACAGTCTGAATAACAGAATCGTTATTGAGCATATGAATAACATAGATACATACAGCCATCAATACTGCCATACCTATATGTACTAATGTTCGCGTGCGCGTAAGAGATGTGTCCTTGCCATCTTGCTTATTGAGAATGTCAATAGTAAATGAAGTGGTCAAAGCAGTCAAAGCTCCACCCGCAGCCGAATATGCCGCAGCAATAAATCCGATGATGAACAATACGCCTACTACTACAGGGAAGACGGTCATCTTAGCTGCTAAAAATGGGAAGACATCATCTCCCTTCATAGTAGCCACCTCTGTAATACCCATTTGCTGAGCATATGAATATAAAAGGAAACCTAAGAATAAGAACAAACCTATAACAACAATTTGCATCATAGCACCTACAATCAAGTTCTTTTGACTCTCACGAGGATTTTTGCAAGATAAGGTTCGTTGCATTAAATCTTGATCCAAACCAGTAGTAGCAATAACCAAAAATATACCAGCTAAGAATTGTTTCCAGAAGTATGTTCCCTCTTTAGGGTTATCAAAGAAGAAGGTACGAGTCATTGCGCTACTAGTCCATCCCTCGATATTTACTCCCGCACGCAGAATAAAGTAGATGCACAATGCAACTGACAGAATCAAGCAGCATGTCTTCAATAGGTCTGTCCAAATTAAAGACTTCACACCACCTTTAAATGTGCATAAATAAACTATCAAGACTGTGAATATAGCGTTTACCCAAAATGGTATTCCTAAAGGTCCAAAAACCAATAGTTGCAATACTTCTCCCACTACAAACAAACGCACACTTGCACCCAACATCTTACTCACAAAGAACAACCATGCACCTGATTTATAAGTACTCATTCCGAAGCGTTGTTGTAAGTATTGATAAATAGATGTCAGATTCAATTTGTAGTACAAAGGAATCAGCACATATGCAATAAGTATTTGACCCACAGTAAAACCTAGTACCATCTGCATATATGCCCAACCTGAGGTTGCAACCATTCCAGGTACACTCACAAAGGTCACACCTGAGATAGCCGCACCAATAGTTGACATAGCAACCAATAACCAGTTACTGCTGCGATTTCCTGAGAAGAAACCAGCATTATCAGCCTTACGACCAGCCAAATAAGAAATAAAGAATAGCAGCGCAAAATATGCTGCAATAACTAATAAAATTGTTAACGGATTCATATTCTTTTATTAAACTTTAAACTCTAAACCTTCAACTTATTCCTCATAGAGGAGATAAGCACGGCGTTGCTCTTTAAACTTCGCCACATCTGCTTGCCAGCAAGCTGCAATTTCTTCCTCGCTCTTGCCTTGGTTGATCATCTTACGAACATAATCCACACCCACGAGCAATTCGAAGAAAGGACGGAAGAAATAGTTATCCATATGTAGGTGCTCATATGCATCCAGCAAATAGCGCAAAGAGAAGCCAACTTGGCGTGCCTCTTCTTCACTCATGCCACTCAAATCCACACCATCACAGATACGACCCTTTTGGGTAGATTGGTTAGGAGTAAAGGTGATAGATGGTCCATAGATGCTAGTCTCTGTGCGAGGTGCATTGAAATTAGGGTGACCATAGCACAAGAATGGCTTATCGGTACCTCTACCTAACGATACTGGTGTAGCTTCGAACAAGCATACAGATGGGTAAAGATAAATAGAGAGCATATTGCGCAAGTTAGGTGATGGGGCTACAGGCAAACGATAAAGCGTTTGGTGGGTATAATTTTTACAAGGAATAACTGTAAGATCTACTTGCAAAGAATCATAGAGCCAATATTCTCCATTAATCATTAATGCAAGTTCTCCAAGAGTCATACCATGCACTACAGGAATTGGCAATGCTCCTACACCTGATTTATACTTCATATCAAGAATAGGACCATCTACATAATAGCCATTCGGATTAGGACGATCAAATACCATAAACTGTTTACCCTCATGCGCACATGCGTCCATCAAACGGAACATTGTAATATAGTATGTGTAGAAACGAAGTCCTACATCTTGAATGTCGGTGATTAGAATATCAAAACTAGCCATAGCCTCTTTAGAAGGGCGGTAACTCTTGCCATCGTACAGTGAAAGAATAGGTATACCTGTCTTTGGATCCACACTGCTGGCTACATGTTCACCTTCGCGTGCAGTACCACGAAAACCATGTTCTGGTGAGAAAATCGCAGTTACTTCTACACCGTGTTGTAGCAATAGGTCTAGGGTGTGTATCGTGTCATTCCCTTGGATTACGATACCAGTATGATTGCTCAGTAGTGCAACGCGCTTACCCATGAGCAACGGTAAATATTGTTTGGTTTGCTCTGCACCCACCTCAACATGCGCTGCTTGGAGATTAAAAGCAAAACAAAGAATAACAAGAAAACTAAAAATACGTTTCATAATATAACTGAAGTTATAAATTGATTATAAGTCTTTTACAAGGCGAACGGCATTGCCTCCACTACGTGAGTCGTATCCGATACCAGCGCCATCGCACATAAAGAGGAAATAACTAGCAAAACGTGGACCATATGCAGCGTGTGGCGACGATGTCCAGTATAGGCCACCTAATTGCATATATGCTAGTGATGTACCAAGACGGAAACCCGCACAAGGTAAAAATACTGCACCTGCATTTTGCATTACACTCCATTGTTCGACCGTGAAAGATTGATATTCCTCGAATGCCACAGAACTATATTCCTTGTCGCTATAACCGCTCTTGAAAGTAATACCTTCAGGAGCTACCCAATTGTCTGGCAAGAGAATCAATCCGTGTGAACCCGCTATGGAACCTACGCCTATGAGTTCAGATGCATTTTTGCGTTGCGCACGCAAATACTCCCACTCTGCAGATGTCATAGTACGCCATGTGTTGCCATCGCCTACTGCTGTTCCCCAATCCACAAAATTACCTGTGAATAAATCGTTGTTCTCAACGAGTGTTACTCCCCAAGCGGTAGAAGGATCGGTATCGGTACTCCATGCAAAGAGGTCTATAGTATCAGCAAACACATTATTAACCATATTGCGTATACCTATGTATTCGTATTGCTCAGAAGAAAAAAGCCATGTACCAGATGCTGGGATATATTGAAGGTTTCCTGGTGAAAAAGCAACTTTTTTGTTATTTGCTACAGAGAAAACACCAATATGTTCTGAACGAATTTCAAAAGTGATACTATCAACATGGTCAATATTGTATTCGACCATTCCCTTGTCACTCCAAACTTTCATTATTTTTTGTGCTTGGGATGGTATGATGCAAACCAACAGAAAAAGAGATAGAATTGCTTTTTTCATGCGTTTGAGATATAATCCAAAAATAGATTATTATAACATAGAGGCCGCAGAGCAGCCTCTATGTGTGTATGACATAAATTAATTATTTCGCTTTAGGGAACTCTATAAGAGCAAAACCACCCTTAGTAGCAGCGGTAAATACAACGAGTTTACCATTTACTTCTGCTACATTACATTGAGCAGCGCAAGCGCCAACAGTCTTGTTAGCATCTGGCTCTGCTGGATCAAGACTATAATGATATGTAGGTTCCCACAATACCTCTTCATCGTACAACACTTCTGCTAACTTGATTAGAGCAGCCTTTGTATCCACACCATCTGTTATATCTTGTACGAAGAGACCAGGGCCAGAACCAATACGCTTACCATTGTTGTAAGGAGTAGAGAACATGAGATAGCGAGCACGGTTGAACATGATAACTTGAGGATCTACACCACTACGTGGATTCAAACCTGCTTCTGTTATATCCAACTCAATATCTTCCATCAATGGTAAACCATTTACATCCATTAAGCGGATAACTGCCATGTAATGGCTCTTGAAGATGTATTGACCTGCCTCTGGAACCTCATTGATATAGCCGTAATATGGGAATGGAACATCAAGGATGATTTCAGTTGGGTTAGAGAATTGGTTAAAGTTAGTAATTTGAACGCGATATACTTTCTCAGCAGAACCCTCTTGGCCGCAGAAGAATGCATAGCCATTACCTGATTGATCAATATTTACTGAAATATTATCACCTAAACGTGCTGGAGCACCAATCGTATCACCATATTCATCAATACCGAGCACACCATCCCAAGCCCAAACATCAGGAGCTGCATTGGCGTCCGCATAGTGATAAACCTTGAGAGGAGCATCAGCATTAAGTGTAGTAGTGAGGTTACAGATGTAGATATGGCCATGGTTCAAACTACCAGAGCTAACTACGTGTGTACCCCCTTCAATACCAGTTGTATTAAGAGCTATCTTGTTGCCTGCATTATCTGCCAAAAGATCAGAAACCTTGTAGAGGTGTGGGAATGCAGAACCATCATCGTTGCGTGATACTACGAGTACATGCTCACCATCGAAGTCTGTACCACGAGTATTCTCAGCTGCGAACTCAGCTGGAGCATTCTCAGTGGCTACAGAGAAATCGTGAACTACTGCAGAAGTAAAATCAACACCTGGTGTTGGAGCTGATTGGAAAGTAATATCCAATACAGTCTCAAGACCCATGAATTCAATAATCAATTGACCTGGGTTAGAGGCAGAGATCTTATCATTTTGCATAGTAGTAAATCTATAAGTAGCGCGAGATGGGATGACGTTGATGCTACCGAAGATAGCTTCTGTCTCCTCTGGCATACCAATAGCTACAGCACCATCAAAGAGAAGTGCCTTTACCTCCTCACCATTGCTGGCTTTCTTCATAATAAGTTGATCCAACATAGGAGCTGATGTAGGGTCTAAAAGGTTGATAACTACAGTATAAGCTTGCTCGATTCCTTGGTTGATTACCTTGATGGTTTGTACCAATTGCTTGCCATCCTCTGAAGCACCTTGAGTAAAATCATAAGTCTCTTTGTCAAGTGTTGCACCTAATGACAAAGATGCAGTAAATTGAATAGCCTCAATGTTGGTCTCAGCTGCTACATCGTTGAATGTAACAGTGAACGTCTCGTTGTTAACCTCACCAGAATAAGTAGTGTTTTTAATAGAGATAGTTTTGATTTTAGCCTCTATTGTACCTTGTGGATCTGGGTCAGGGCAACCAGTTAATAGTACGCACAATGCACTGGCGATACTAAAGAATAATAGGTTTTTTTTCATGATTAAAATGTATTTACTGTTAATAGATATTTATCAATATTACTCCCACTCAGGATTTTGTGAAAGTGTATATCCTTTGCTCTTATAGAGTGTGATTTGACCAGATGGGATAGGGTTGATGTAGTTACGTTTAAGAGGACGATTACGTGCAGCTAAAGTGTTACGCAAGATATATCCCTCTTTAGTCACAGTGTCATTTGCAGTAGGACTTACTGTAGCAACTAAGATAATCTCACCTGCTTTTTGTGGGTAATTGCTAGTTTGGATATATGCACCATAACGAATATCAGGGTTACATTGATTCCACATGTAATCTAGTTTGCACCAGCGCTTGAGATCTGCGTTGCGGAAACCTTCCATACAGAGTTCTACGCGACGCTCACGACGAATTTCCCAAAGCATAGCATCGGTCACACCACCATCTGCATTTTGTTCAATTTGCAAACGCTTAGGATCGTCAAAGGCAACACCATTAATGGCTGGTTGACCACCAAGTATTTGCAATGTTGGCAAGTTGACATCCTCGCGTGCGCGAATCTTATTAATTGACTTATCCAGATCTGCTTGTGTAAATGCTGCACCAGTCAACAAGTATAGTTCGTATGCGGCCTCAGCATAGTTGAGCAACACTTCCGCATATCGTACGCATGGCGCATCGGTAGTGTTTTTCTCTTTTGCCCAAGTCGCATTTTTCTCACCTGCTCTACTATCATCCATAAACTTATTCCAAGAGTAACCAGAGAGCGCGTAGCTAAATGGCTTAGGTTCGTTGCCTTTGATACAATATTGTGTTCGAATACACATACCGAGACGAGGGTCGCGGCCTGCGAAAAAGTCCTTATCGGTCTTAGCTAGCCAATTAGCATCTTTAGCATAGATAGGCAAACCACAGGTATCCACAAATGACTCTGCCAACGATTTGCTCAAACCAGATTGAGCCTCGGTGTAAGAGTAAGCCAAGGTGGTGTGAGCCAAAAGACCATCTTCGTATTGGCGATACATAATAACCTCCGTATTGCTACTCAAGTCCTCGCTCGTGAACAAGCTCTTGTAAGATGGAGCAATGGAATATTTATTAGAGTTCATCACCATCTCTGCTGACTTTTTTGCCATAGTGAGGCATTCTTCTGCCATCTTAAGATCAATATTGTGGTATTTGAGGTAGGTTCCCTCGCGAAGCAAGAGACGTGATGCCATAGCCGCTACCACATATTTGTTAATTTGTAATTGACCATCATCAGCACGAACACTATCCATAGCGTATTGGAAGTCTGCCATAATGCAAGAGTCCACATATGCACGTGGGTCGCGATCTTTATACAAATAGTCCATATCTTCCTTGTTAGTGCTGAGCTTAGGCACGCGATCGTACCAAGGTACATCACCATAGCGGAATACCAGATTACTATAGTAGTAAGCACGCAAGAAGCGTGCAACACCACGCCAGTGATTCTTTGCAGCGTCACTTGCATCAATGCGATGGATATTTTCCAAGACATAATTAGCTTTACGGATATTGGTAAATGACCATGAGCCATCTGACTCTGGAACAACCAAAGGAGTGAGGTCTTTTTGCTCAACGTCTGAGGCAAAATCATCGTTGGATGTCTCGCCCATTAAGAATTGTCCGTGTGAAGATCCTGAACCATAGCCAGAAAAGACTGAGGTGTAGAATCCATACATAAAAGCACGTGCTTGGGCTTCATCCTTCCAATATTCCTCATCGGTGAAATCATCGTAAGGAGGTTGATTGAGAAAACCTTCGCAACCAGTCAACGTAAAGGCCATAATCATAGCCCAAACGGATATAAAAATATATTTAGTTTTCATGTTTATGAAAGTTTCAATGTTTCAATATTCAATGTTTCATTACAATGAGATTTGCAAACCACAGCTAATTTGGCGAGTAAATGGATAGATACGTCCGAATCCCATAGCGCCACCATCACCGGCAGAAGTTTCAGTCTCAGGGTCAATTGGTAGGTCACCCAAATGATCAATCTCACATACATTCTCTGCGCTAAAATATACGCGGAATTTTTGGAAGTTCATTTTCTTGAGCACCTTGCTAGGCAAGCTATAACCCACGGTGATATTCTTCAAACGAAGATAACTCATATCCAAAAGATAGCGTGTTTGGCAGAGATAGTTGAAACCAGCTGCTGAATATTGTCCAGGTTGGTTAGTTTCAGCCAAACGTGTATAGAATGCGTCCGTATTCTCTGGTGTCCAATAGTCTGTTTGGTGCGCATAATATGTACCCTCAGAGAAATTCCATCCTGGAATCATCATGGTACCAGTAGCCCAATATTGGCGTGAACCTACACCTTGGAAGAAGATATTGAGATCAACACCCTTCCAGTCCAAACCAATCTTGAAGTTGTACTCATAACGTGGTGTGGTGTTACCAATACGACTCCAGTCGCCATGGTTGTCCACAGTCTTATCTCCCCAGGTGATTTCGCCATCACCATCAAGATCCTTGTATTTTACATCACCAGGACCATACTTGTAACCATATCCACTACTCTTTTCAAAATATGATTGCGAAGCAATACCATCAACCAATGTGCCATCTTCATTGAAGTCACTCTCTTGGAAGAGTCGATCGGTGGTGAAGCCCCAGATCTCACCAATAATTTTACCCTCGTAGTTGCTACCATCAATAACAGATGAAGTCTGGCGTGGGTGCTTGGTTACGATGGTCAATGCGTCTGCAAGGTTAGCAGATACTGTCAAGTTTAGACCATTAGAGAAACGATGGCGATAATCAATACCCAATTCCCAACCATTAGTTGTCAATTGTGCTGCATTCTCATATGGAGCAGAAGTACCGAAAGTACTAGGAACCTCGCTACCACCTACCACCATGCCATCGTTGATACGACGATAAATATCAAAAGTAAGTCCCAAATCATCGTTTAAGAAACGTGAGTCAAGACCAAAGTTCATAGTTTTGATTGTTTCCCAAGTGAAACCATCTGCCAATGCATTAGGCATAGAGAATGCCAATACATTGGTTTCACCAATGATCCAACCACTATTAGAAGATGACATAATAGCACGGAAACGGTTGTCACCAATGTCTTGGTTACCGATTGAACCATAAGAAGCACGTAATTTGAGGAAGCTCCAATATGGATTAAGTACTTCCCAGAAGTTTTCCTCGCTAGCTACCCATCCAAGTGATCCAGAAGGGAAGAAGCCCCATTGTTGGTCAGTAGGGAAACGAGATGAACCATCAACGCGTCCGTTCAACTCAACCAAGTAGCGGTTTTTATATGCGTAGTTAGCACGAGCAAAGAAACCCATAATAGCCCATGAGGTGTGGCTACCATAGATGAACTTATCACCTACAGATAGAGATATCTCAGGCTTGCTTTGATCAAGCATATCGCGAATCTCAGAGTTGACATAATCAACTTCCTTGTACTCAATATTCATACCCGCAAATGCGCTGAAATTATGTGCGTCGTTCCAAGTATGCTTGTAGCGAAGTACGGCATTACCAGCATGGTAGCTACGATTCCATTGGTATTTATCAACTTTGTTACGTGCAGTAGCAGCCCAGTTGTCAACCAATGCCATACTACCACTCCAGAAATCCCAGCCACCTACGGTACCACCACGCTGTGTCTTAGCTTGGTTATCGAGGTTGTAAGTATAATCAATATCCAAAGTCAAATCAGGAGTACCCAATACCAATGTTGCACCTACAGAGAAACGCATATAATCCTTAATATTGCTATCCATATTGGCAGCAGCAGTCTCAGTGATAGAGTTGCGGAATGGTGTTCCCTGATAGGTACCATATGGCATAATAGATGGCCAACGATAGAGGTAGTAAAGGGCATCGTAAGATGTTCCACCGAAGTTGAAAGGTGTCTCCAAATCAGTACGTGTATAGAGCGCTTTACTGCGAACTTTGAGCCAAGGCTTGATCTCAGTATCGGTAGAATAGTTGATAGAATAACGTTTATAAGAATCTGGGTTAACTTTTACTACACCACCTTGTCCCATATAGCTGAGTCCCATATAGTAGTTGGTTTTGCCAGCTGTACCAGAGAAACTCATGTTGTGTTGTTGGCTGAATGAGAAATCCTTAATATATTCATCAGCAGCATTCCAACTGCGATAGAAGTGAGGAACACCTGATTTCAAAATAAAGTCACGACCTTCAACCATCTCAGGACCTAGATCAACACTACCAAACATTTGATCCCACTCGCGCATCATCTCAATATCACTCGCATCCCAAACAAGACCACAAGCATTGGTAAAGATAGTGGTACCAGGAACTCGACGATTACGCGCCTCCAGTGCCATCTCAGCACCTACATAGGATTTAGCTACCTCAGGCAAAGCGGTAGGAGTTGCCCAAGAGAAGTTATTGGAATAATTAACGGTGAACTTAGATTCCAAGCCGCTACCAGATTTAGTAGTAATAAGGATCACACCAAATGCAGCACGTGTACCATAGATACTAGAAGAAGCAGCATCCTTCAACACAGAGATCTCTTTGATGTCATCTGCATTAATCATAGAGATATCACTAATCTCTACTCCATCCACAAGGATAAGTGGTTGGCTACCGCTTTCATTGAGCAAGGTACCTACAGCACCACGGATACGAAACTTAGGAGAATCACCCAAACGACCAGAAGAGTTAGTAACGGTTAAACCTGCTACTGCACCTTGCATACCAGTACCTACGTTGGCAATAGGACGACCTTCGAGTTGATATTCTACACTAATAGATCCTACTGCACCTGTAAGGTTGGCTTTGCGTTGGGTGCCGTAACCTACAACTACTACTTCTTCCAAGGCGCGAGTATCTTCGCGCAAGGTGGTGTTGATAACACTGCGACCATTCACTTTTTCTGTCACGGTTGTGTAACCGATATAAGAAAATTGCAATTGCGCATCACTGGCAGCATTAATGGTATAATAACCATCAAAATCGGTAATAGTACCATCGGTAGTTCCAGTTACGACTACACTTACACCAATAAGTGGTTCACCTTGTACATCTGTCACCAGACCTGTAACCACATTAGCATTGGCTACCAACATAGTAGCCAATGCAATGAATAAAAATGCTAATCGTTTCATTTTATAACTTTCTTTCCATTAATAATATACAAACCCTGAGGTAAGTTAGACTCGTCAGTTCCAAGATATTGTCCCGTAATGGTGTAAATTCCTGTCTTGACGATAGGAGTTACTACGATATTATCCACAGCAGTTTTAGAGAACACATAAGTAATCTTGTCTGTATCTGGAGCAGAAACAGTGCAGCTATTGTCAGCAGAAGGCATAGCCCATGCACATACACTACCCTCACCAGAAGCATAAATATTGCCTGCTACGTCAAATACGATATTCCAGCATGATTGTGCAAATGTTGATTCCAATCGACCCGCAGCCTCCAATGTAGGAACGCCAGCTGCATCATACTTGATATTCCAGATTAGGATACCATTAGTAATCGCTGTAGCCATTTGAGTCATATCTTGGTTGAAACCAAGTGCACCACGTGTACGACCACCAAGCGCACCCGCTGAGTTATAATCCACTTTACCCTCTTTGTTGATATGGATAAGAGCAGGAATCTTTGCATTGTCCGCAGAACGGTCTTGGCTAATCCACCAACCATATGCATCAGGTTGGATATAGCTATTACCGTTTTGTTGCAAGAAGTCTGCATTATCAAAAATCATAGCGGTAGGAGCTTGCTCCCATGGAGTAGCTAGTTCGCCGATATTATATTGATACAAACCCATAGGGTGCTTGAGACCGTCGTACTTGATATCCTCGTCAAAGGTGTAGATCACGCGATCTTTACCTGTACCCTCAACCCAAATGTGGCTGATAGAACCGTGGATATCCTTGCCATCAGCTGCTGTATAGATACCATCAGCTGCAGGAGTACCGCCGAAGATAGGATTCAGTACGCTAGTATTAGCTGGGTCGAGGATGTATGCGTTGTTTGGATATGCATCAGACCACTCGGAGATATAGAGTTGGTGATCAGGGCCTACGGTTATACGACAAGGTGCAGATATAGCTTGTGACCATTGGCTGGATGTCACTTTTTCTGTCAGCTCCAATGTTGCATCATAAATGTAAATAAACTGATTTCCCCATAACTTATTCGCACCTGGAGAGTCAGCTACGTACAACTGACCAAAATATGGAGAATTGTAGTCATTGTCAATGTCCATACCTTTGGATGAAACCATTTTCTCTGGCAGGTTATCTACAACCCAAAGTGGCTCGTTGTTGCTAAGAGGTAGACTCTTAGCTTTGAGTGCCCAGTGATAGTCGCCAGTTTCGATATCAAGACCACTAATATTCATCTCTACACGGTGTGGTCCTTTGGTACGATATTCTGCGTTATTCATAGGTACAGTTGCTACCACTTGTTTCGCCTCGTCAAGCAATAGTAACTCAAGTCCAGACGCAGGAGCATTCAATGTATAGGCAATGATTACCTTGTTTTCTGTACTCAAAGCAGCAGAAGACATATTAGAAGTATAAGCGTTCAATCCTTCTTTACGCATACCTGTATCTTCTCCTGGATCTGTGTTATCTGGTTGCTCACCCTTCTGTACACGTGGATAAGTCTCACGGTTGAGTGGAACACGAGTAGTGTATGTATTATTGGTATTAGGCAATGCATATACCATCAAACGCTCATTAGTGTTAGATACGATGTAAAGGTTACCTGCAGCGTCAAAGTCAACACCCATGGTTACGCATTCGCCCTCACCCCAGCGGATGGTGTATTGCTCAGTCAATGTAGGTTTGCCTTGATTGTCGTATTCAATAGACCATAGTTTAACGGTGTTATACTCGGTACCCATAGCGAGAAGTGTACCATCAGCATTTACAGCCATACCACCTTGTTGAGCGGCGTCTATACCATTATTAGCGATGTTGAAGTCTACTTCACCCTTGCTGTTCACGTGAATCAATGCTGGTTTAGCGTAGCTACTATTGTAGCGGTATTGACTCATATAGAAGCCACCACGGTGGTCAGGAGCTAATTGGCCACTACCGTTCTCCATAAAGCTATTAGTCATATCGTTGTATATTCTAGCAGTAGGCTCAACGTTCCATGGTAGGCTATCCAATTGACCAATATTATATTGTGAGATATGGCTGTATACAGTACCCATTGAGTTATCACGGTCATAGGTGTAGAGCACCTCGTCTTTACCTACACCAGTAACGTAAGCTTGCATAACTGGATTACATACCACTTTAGTACCTTTCTTGAGCTGACCAGTAGCTTTGCTGCGCTTGCCATCAAATACAGTGAGGAAAGTGCCATTAGGTTTGCTAGCCTCCATGATGTATACACCAGCAGAAGTAAATGAAGTACTACTAACGAATACATCGCCGTTAGGAGCTACAACTGGACGAGATAATGCCCATTGATAATTGGCGGATGTATTGTTAGCACCCCATTCGATATTACCATGCCATGCGTTAGCGCCTTGGTTGGTGACATCTTGGAAGTCGTTACTAAGCACAAAGATACCCATAGAAGAGTTACGATAGGATGCAGCAGGACGACCTCCTCCCTCACCACTACATTGACCAGCAACAGAGTTACTTACATATACACGACCAAAATATGGGCTAGTAGGAGTTTTATCTACAGCTACACCACGAGCTGCGTAGAATTGGAAGATCTCCTCGTCGCCAGAAATCTTAGCTGGGTAAGCTACAGGACGAGCACTAGCAGTGATGCTATAGTGATCAAATGCAGTTTTACCAAATGGGTTAGATATTTTGTTAAGACCTTTCTTAAGTGCTCCTACTGATTGTGAAGCTACAATTTCGTTGTTCTTCTCAATAGAGATAGTTACATCGGTTGCATCTTCGTTAAGACGGAAGATGAAGTTCTTGCCATCGTAGTTCACCTCACCAGCGTAAATGTTTGCAACAGGAGAAGTGAGTGTTTGATAGTGGTTCATGCCATATCCTTCTGCGATGGTCATAACGTGCATGATATAACCTTCTACCCAAGCCAAAGTTTGGTTGTTAACAACGTTAGCAGTTGCCAGACCTGGATAAGGATCACTAGCAACTGGAGCATTAGCAAGACCGTTTGTAACATCAAACATTTGGAATTGGTCTGCATTGTTGGTTGGTTGAACCATATAAGCATGACCAGCATATTTCATAAAGGATGCACCATTGATTGCACTCACAGTACCTTGTGGCATAATAGTGAGTTGCTTGTTGGTTAGATCTTCAGTAGTCGTCTCTGAAGTAACAGTAGCAGCGTTGTTATCTTCGTTGTATGCCACTTGGTACATAGTTTTACCTTCGCCGAGATAGTATTTGCTCTCCCAACGTGCACCGCTTACAGCAAATGAGTTTCCTTTTACTCCACTTACCTCAAAGAATTTAGTAGGATTCTCTAGGTTCTCATCCCATGTGTAGAACACTCCAGAGTCTTTAACTTTGGCTACGAGGTAATTGTCAGCAGTAAAGCCCATGTCGCAGAACTCGACACCTGTAGGGAGTGGTAACGGAGTGGTAACGGTAAAGTCAAGAGAATGTTGGGTAATGACACCATTTGCCAAGACATAAACCTTACCATTGCGATACAACGCGCGCGTTACATTGTTAGGTATATTTGCCTGTGAACCGATCAATTCGAATTCATATTTATCCAATGCAACCACGTCACTTTCGCCTTCTGGATAATCAGCTACATGCAAGCGATTGTTTTTCATGCGAACTTTCACTTGTCCTATTTCCTCTGCAGCTACGGTGATTTCTTCGGTAACAGTACCATAGCTAGCCTTTGTTACTACAAGTTTGTAAGTGCCAGGTTGAAGATCGTAGAAAGCGAATACACCATTATACCAATCGTCGGTAGTTTTCTCTGCCACTTTGGTATCACCTTTATAGAGTTCTACCTTAGCACCATTGAGTGGCAACCATTGGTCATCTGAGTTCTTAACATATACGAATTTAGGTTCTCCTAACACGTCTACCTTCTCGTTGCTAGATTTTACCCAACCACTGATAGTAGCTGTTTGTGGTAATGGAGCACCAAACCACTTGTGGAAGTGTTGGAACATACGAAGAGCCTCAAGACGGCAGTAATCTTCGTTCATCAAACGGTGTGTCTCGGGAGCATAATCGTGGAAGCTACCCTCGCTAAGGAATCCAGGAACGGTCAATGGACGCAATACACCAAGACCCATATCGTCACCGTAGAAAGTAAAGTCACCACGGAGAAGTGGTTTAGGACTAGTCCAAACAGTCAATTCGTTCAAGATTTGCAAATTACCGCTGCTAGCAGCCATAAGATCAGACTGTGGCACAGTAGGTTGATCATTATAGCCATGATAGAGCATAAGCAAATAGTTAGTTTGGCCGTTAAGTGCGTTAGAGTGGATAGATAAGAAGTGATCCACATTGTTAGCATTAGCCTCCTCTGCAATCGCGCTAAGGTCGCGGTCATCACCATTACGTAGCTCTGCTTTCTCTGCTTCGGTAGCACCTGGATAGTAATCCAAGTCACGGATACCAGATTTGTTGGTACGGCGAGACATGATGACTGTAGCACCAGCTTTCTTTAGCATCTCTTCCAAAGCAAGCGCTTTTGCCAAGTTAGACTTACTCTCCCAATATCCTTCAGGATTGGTCCAAGTTTCTGGAACAGGGATAGTCCAGCAGCTGCGGTCGTTGCTATCATAGCCTCCGTGACCAGCGTTCAGGTAAATCTTGACACCACTCAAGTCGGTACGAGTAACTACCTCTTTGCGTGCTGCCAAACGAGCTACTTGACGTTTCTTCTCTGCTTCGAGACGATGTGTCTCAGCTGCCATAAAGATAGAACGCTCTATCTCTGACAATTCACGAGTGTTATGATTGTTAATGTTACGAGAGATATAGCGGATATGATCAATCTCGTCATGTCCAGTATAAAACTCTTGCATACCTGAAATGTGGTTATTATCCAACCATTTAGGTGCATTCATACGTCCCATAGAACGTACATCATTACCATTAATATCGCACACAAATGTGCCATATTTGGCGGTTACATAAACAAGATGCTTACCATCTGGTGAAACACTTGCCCAAAAATAACTAGCATCGTCTCCGTTAGGAGCCAACACATAACTCGTTTCGCCATTTGTAACCAACATCTTTTGATCTTGGATACTGACGGTAGGCTTTGCTACAAGCATAGTAGCAAACAATAAGCCTAACAAGAAAGTAATTTTACGCATATTTTATTGGTATTTGATTATTGTACAACATTGCCTAACATATCATAAGTTACACCCTGACGCATGATGTATACTTGTCCTTCTTCAATCCACTTAATGGTTTCAGGGTTATTAGTTTCTACATTCTCTACAGCATCTGCCAATGCTATGGTGATCTTCTGTACCTCACTCCATGTATCTCCTGCATTCGGGATACGTGTCTTAACACGCCAATAATAATCACCATGAGGGAGATACTCCAAATTAATACGCAATTTTGTCTCAAAAGATGGTTGAGTTACTTCTTGAGCAAACACAATATCATTCATAGCTTCATCCTTGGCAAACTGAATAATATAGCTATCCGCATTTGCTACTGCATTCCATGTAAAGGTAAATGGCAAAGCTTTCACTGCTCCACCAAAAGGTTTAAGGTTTGTGGTTGCAGAAGGTGTTCCCAACGCTTGTCCTAAAATACGCAGAGCATATTCATTATTGTATTTATCAAGCACACTCACTGCAATTTGGTGAGTAGAAGCTGATATTTCTGTAGGCAAGGTAAATTCTGATGCATACGATATACCTACCAACATATCACCGCGTGAATATACATTAGCTAATTTTAACGAGTCATTTGGTACTGCATAAACTGCAAAATGAACATCGCTATCGGCATGCTTCCAAGAAAGAACTTGACCACTCAAAGACAAATCTTCCACCATAGTTCTTTCAGCAGCTGGTTTCCAGTTGATAGCTGGAGGCAATGCCAAATCATGATACTCAGCACCCTCTTTTGTAATATTAACGCGTAATTTAGAACTATTAGTCCAAGCACGAGTATTATACCAAATTGCACCTGGAGCATTATCCATTACAACACGGTTATACATGGTTTGATCGCATATTTCCGTAGTATTAAATGTACCATCTTCGTATTTATACAATGCCATACTAGAGTAAAAATGCTTACCAAAACGATTGCACAAATTAGCCCACCACTTACTTAGTTTTTTATAATCTTGACCACCACCTATCTTCCAATAGAGTTGAGGAGAAATATAGTCTACGGTTCCTTCCTCTAGCCATGCCACTGGATCGCAATATATCTCAGCATACATGTTACCACCTGTAATATTATAAGGTAAGGTTATGCCTCGCTTAGATGCTACGCTGCTATCCGTAGTCCAAATACCAAAAGGAGATACACCAAAGGTCACCCATGGTTTAACGGCCTGAATGGTGTCATAGACATCTTTTATCATCATGTTCACATTTTGGCGACGCCAATCACCTACATTCATATCCGCAGGTTTATATTTTGCCACACTCGCTGCGTCTTGATTGGTTGTACCACCATATGGATAAAAATAATCATCCATCAGTAATCCATCAAGATCATAATTGTTAATGATATCTCCCACCACTTTCTTAATTTGTTGACGCACCTCTGGTAAAGCAGGATCTAGAATAATATCCACCTTGTAATAGAGCAACCATTCTGGATGAGTATGCTTGTAGTTCAGTTGAGTGGTATCGTTATTACCCGTCCAATCACGATGATTGCTATCGCTACCACCACGATTGTTATAGCGATAAGGATTGATCCATCCATGGCAAGCTAGACCACGTTTGTGACACTCGTCAATACAGAATTGCAATGGATCCCATCCTGGATCAACTCCACGACCATTATTCAAATAGCTAGACCATGGTTCATAACTAGACTTATACAATGCATCACAAGCAGGACGAATATGGAACATCACCGTATTCATATTAAACTTGACACATGCATCAAGAAGACTTATTAACTCTTTTTGTTGAGCCTCCATACCCTTAGTGGTAGATACTGGCCAGTCAATATTAACAACTGTTGTCAACCAAGTTGCACGCATCTCACGCTTTGGATTAATACTCTGAGCAAGCATGCAGATACATACAAACATTAAAAGAAAAAGTGCGGAAAATCTTTTCATGTATATCAAATTTGCGGGTCATTGTTATATAAATCAAAAACAGCCGCAAAGTTACAATTTTTTTTTAACATACACAAACATTTTGTACAAATATAATATTTATATTATCAAGTTCAGTTGTTAAATGAACACCATGGCACAATATACGATAAAAGATTTGGAAATGTGAAAAAAAAAATGTACCTTTGCAGGAAATTTTGTAAAATCGTTTTAATCACTCTACAATCATGAAAACATTTGCACGTTTGCTATGTATCGCAGGATTAATTTCCTTTATTTCTTGCACTTCTACCACTCCTCCTATGTCTATTCACTGGGAAATGGGTAAAAACGATGTCAAACCAGGCATCTGCGAACTATACTATACCATTACTAATCATAGTACTAAACCTATAACCAATGAGGGATGGACATTATATTTCAATTATATGTCACTCCATCCTATTTATACAGAGGGAGATCAAATTTTACAAACAGAATTGCAAGCTAGTTACCATAGCATTACCCCAACAACTGATTTTCAAACTCTTTTACCCGATTCTAGTCGTACCTTCAAACTACTCTTCAAAGGCAACGCTATTCGCCAAACATCACGTCCCGAAGGATTTTTCTTGGTAAAGGATGGTAGTAAAAAACCTATATCTATCCCATGCACATATTCGCCTTTTACTAGACAAGAACAAATGAAACGAGGCATCGTAACCTGGGAGAAAACACCTTATGCTGAAGGATCATATGTTTTTGATTATGTGCAACATATATTAGATGCGCCTACTAATGAACACGTACAACCACTATTACCTCAACCCAAACATGCCACCTACTCTGAAGGTGTTTGTGAGGTAGCAAATGCCGAATTGGTCATCCGCACCAATGCAAACATGGTTAAAGAAGGTTACACCTTAATCATCACTCCAGATCAAATTACCATTGAAGCGGGTGACGATGCTGGTGTTTTCTACGCGAAACAAACTCTTAAACAATGGGGTGAAATCATACCTTGTGGTACCGTAACCGACTACCCAGACTTACATCACCGCGGTATCATGTTGGATGTTGTACGTAACTACTACCCTGTTGATTCTATCTTCCGCATACTTGACGTAATGGCTTACCACAAGCTCAACGTATTACACTTCCACCTTACAGATGATGAAGCTTGGCGACTAGAAATACCAGGATTACCTCAACTTACTGCAATCGGTGGACACCGCGGATATACCACAGACGAGTCAAAATGTTTATTGCCTATGTATTGCGGCGGTTGGGATCCTAAAGCAAACACTACTGCCAATGGATATATCACACGCAAAAAATATATTGAACTGCTCAAATATGCAGGTGAACGTCATATTCGTGTCATACCTGAAATAGATATGCCAGGACACATGCGAGCTGCTAAAAAGGCAATGGGTAACCTATTGACTGACAGTGATTTTGACGCACGAGTTTATAAATCGGCTCAGAACTATACAGACAATGTGATTGATGTAACCAAACCATATGCTATCCAATTCATCGACCATGTCGTTACCGAGATTGTGAAGATGCACAAGGAAGCAGGCTATCCTTTGACCCAATTCAATATAGGAGGAGATGAGGTTCCTAAAGGAGCACTTACAAAAGAGGAGCACCAAGCATTCATTGACCAAGTTTTGGCTATTCTTGAGCGTTACAACCTGCAACCAATGGGATGGGAAGAAATCACACACTTCTGCAAACCAGAAAGTAAAGCTGTATGCTACTCATGGCTCAACAGTAACACCAAACCATTAGAAATGGCAGAAGCAGGATATCCTGTTGTTCTTGCTAATGCTAATCGTCTATATTTTGACTTCGCTTATTGCAATCACCACGAGGAAAAAGGACTCAACTGGGGAGGATATACAGACGAATATCGCTCGTTTGATTGGGAGCCTCTCATGCACCCAAATGTAATCGGAATGAACGCACAACTCTGGGGAGAAGTCATCCGCTCATTCAGCCAAGTTGAATGGCAAATTTATCCTAAGATTTACGGACTTGCTGAACGTGCTTGGAACAACCGCAGCGCTCTAACTCTTGGAGACTATAACCAATTGGTATACAACACTTTCTTACCACAGCTAGCTGCTGCAAATCGTAACTTCCACATACAACAACCAGGTGTCAGATTGGCTAATATAGACAATCCACAATTGCAACTCGACAAGAGCCATTTGCTCATTCAAATGAACAAGGTCATGCAAGGTGGCGAACTACTATATTCGCTTGATGACGGAGAGTGGAGAGTTTATAATAACACTACTGCTATTCCTGCAAGCACCAAAATTGTCAAAGCTAAAGTTCAATACCTTGGTAAAGAGAGTAATACTACATGGTTGTGGATTGAGGACCAACATCAACTAGATACAAACGCACAAGAACAAAACACAGGCGCAACCTTTTAATTTTATTAGGTATCAACACTTATTCAATCTTTGCTTAACCTTCACCATAGGATTTACCTATCCTTGTACACTAGGATATACAACAAATATCCTAAGAAACTTGCAGATATGTGATTTTTTTAGTACCTTTGCGCCCCGAAATTAAAAGCAATATGGCAGAAGAGATCAAAAACGTAGCCACTTATAACGAAGATAATATCGTCCACTTAGATGACCGCGAGCATATTCGTCGTCGTCCTGGTATGTATATAGGTAAATTAGGTGATGGTAGTCATTCAGATGATGGTATATATGTCCTCATCAAAGAAACCATCGATAACTCTATTGATGAGTTCCGAATGAACGAAGGTAAAGTCGTAGAAGTTAGTGTTTCGGAACCTGCTCCTGAAGATCACTCCCAACGCGTACGAGTTCGCGACTATGGACGCGGTATTCCTTTGGGCAAAATGGTAGAGGCTGTTTCTATCCTAAATACGGGTGGTAAATACGATTCAAAAGCGTTTAAAAAGTCTGTTGGTCTCAATGGTGTCGGTACTAAGGCCGTCAACGCATTGAGTCTTGAATTCGCTGTACAAGTATGGCGTGAAGGTAAAACACGTCGCATTGTTTTCAAACAAGGACATCTTGTAGAAGATACAGATATTCAGGACTATAACGGAAACGAAAAACGCGGAACTCTCATTGAATTTGTTCCAGACAATTCCAAAGGACTTTTTGAGAATTACCGCTTCCGTGATGAGTTTATAGAGACCATGATGCGCAATTATGCGTACCTTAATACAGGATTGACTCTTAACTATAATGGCAAAAAATACTCCTCTAAGAATGGTCTCTTTGATTTATTGACAGAGACCATGACTGTTGATCCGCTATACCCTATCATCCATATACAAGGCGAAGATATAGAGATAGCATTATGTCATACAGACCAAACAGGTGAAGAGTATCACTCCTTTGTCAACGGACAACACACTATCCAAGGCGGTACACACCAAGCAGCATTACGTGAAGCTATCGGACGAACCATTAAAGAGTTTTATAACAAGAATTTCGAGCTTAGCGATATCCGCAGCGGTGTGGTGGGTGCGATCGCTATCAATGTCTCAGAGCCTGTATTTGAGAGTCAAACCAAAGTGAAGTTAGGCTCTAAGGATATGGCTCCAGAAGGCGGACTATCGGTCAATAAGTTTGTCAATGATTTTGTCAAGCAACAACTTGACAACTACCTACACAAACATTCTGAAGTAGCTGAAACTATGCTACAGAAGATTCTTGAATCCGAAAAGGAACGCAAAGCTATTGCTGGTGTTACCAAAATAGCCCGCGAACGTGCTAAAAAAATCATGCTCAACAACCCTAAGTTGCGTGACTGCCAAGTGCACTACAACGACGCCAAACCTACCAAATCAGCCAAAGACGCTGACGATGATTTGCGCGAGGAGAGCAGCATCTTTATCACCGAGGGTCTTTCTGCTTCTGGCTCTATCACCAAAAGTCGTGATGTGCGTACACAAGCTGTATTCTCGTTGAGAGGTAAACCACTTAACTCATACGGATTGAGCAAATCTGTCGTTTATGAAAACGAAGAGTTTAACTGTCTGCAAGCAGCGCTTAACATAGAAGATGGATTAGACGAATTGCGCTACAACAAAGTCATCATCGCTACTGATGCCGATGTAGATGGTATGCACATTCGATTGTTGATGCTCACTTTCTTCCTCCAGTTCTTTCCTGACTTGGTTAAAAAAGGACACGTCTACATTCTGCAAACACCACTTTTCCGTGTTAAGAACAAGAAAGAAATACGCTACTGTTATAGCGAAGAAGAACGCCTACAAGCCATAGAGGACTTAAAACCAAATCCAGAAATCACACGATTCAAAGGTCTTGGTGAAATTAGTCCAGATGAGTTTAAAGGCTTTATCGGAAAAGGCATTCGTTTAGATCAAGTACGTTTACGCAAAGAAGATGCGGTTAGTGATTTGCTTGGTTTCTATATGGGTAAAAACACTATGGAGCGCCAAAACTTCATCATCAACAACCTAGTGGTAGAAGAAGACGTAGAGTGAGTGATGAGTTACGAACTATGAGTTATGAGTAAAAAACAATTATGATTCCATTGATATTATTTGTCTGCCTCGGCATTGCTATCCTTATTATCTTTGAGATACGAGCAAGGAAAGAGAAAAACAACGCTGAACTTTTGAACAATGCTGAACATGCGACAGATGTCGCTACTGAACAGCGAAGCGAAGATGACGGTTGCTGTGGCGAGCACCTCGTTTGCGAGAGAGAAACACTTCTGCAAACCAATGCTGAAATCATCTATTACGATGACGAGGAATTAGACACACTTGCAGGTATAGCCGTAGAGGACTATACTAAAGAACAATATCAAATGATTCGAGAAGTGTTTGAGACACTCAAGGCAAGTGATGTGCCCGGTTGGGTGCGCAGTATTCAACTGCGTAATATTCAACTACCGCTAGATATTCGCGAAGAAGCACTTCTTATTGTCGTAGAACGACGAAACATGTAAATTCCTACTATTGTAAGAACAATACTGACAATGCCTAACCACAAGGTGTTGTTTGTGCCTATGGCATCAACCTTATCCATATCCCAACCTGCATGATTCGAAATATAATATAGTATCACAGCGGCTGCATTATTAACAAAATGCATTAACATAGGAATCCATATAGTACCACTCCATACCATCATATAACCAAACAAAGCGCCCATCAGCATACGAGGAATAAAACCATAAAACTGCATATGGATAGCCGAAAAGACAATCGCTGTAACCCATATAGCCATATGAGGTACGATGCCTTTGTCCTCTTGTTTTTTTCCTATCAAACGTTGTAATATCCCTCTAAATGTCAATTCTTCTGCTAAAGCTGGCAACAAAGCCATCAACAACAAATTAACAATCAGACCACCTATCGTATCAACGTTCAAAAACATTTGTGTCAATTGAGTTAGGGTTGCTTCTTTGTTTTTCATCCATGTTTCTATTGGTCCTAGAGATGTTGGCAAATCAATCTGTTGGTTCCAATGGCTATTCAAGTTTATAGCTGGTAATGCCAACAACATAATTGCTATGGCATAAAATATGGTGCGTATTTTCAATTTACCATTGTTATTCGATGTTCTTAGTTGGAGCCATTCAATAGGTTTTGAACTCCATAAATATGCCATAAGGAGTGGTGGCAACAAGAATAATCCTGACACTTGAATAAGTTGTATCCACTTTAAAGAATTAACTGACAGAGGTTGAGGAAATAAGAAGATAATTCCCCCAGCAGGAATACTCAATAGAAATATACATCCAAACCATTGGATGAATTTTATCACAGTATGCGATTGTTCAAATTTACCTTTTAATAACATCGTTTCTTGGTTATATATCAAAAAAGCAGTTGTTTTCATCAACTGCCTTTGTCGGGATGACAAGATTTGAACTTGCGACCTCCGGTCCCCCAGACCGTTGCGCTACCGGGCTGCGCCACATCCCGTCGTCGTAATGGGCTTGCAAGAAGAAACTCGCCCTGCGAATTTGGCTTGCCGCGATTCCTCCTCTTAACTCGGACTCACAAAGTCCTCGTTAGTTTTTATAATGAATCTAAGCTTTACAAGCTTTCTTCATTCCGACGACAAAGGTACTGCTTTTTTTTGAAATACACAAAAAAATCGCACGTTGTGTGCGATTTTTCTGATATATAAACTTTATACCTTTCTATATTTTTAGTAGGCAATTGCGAAAATAACTCGTTGTGCACTTGGTTTACCAGTATAGATACACTTGCCAGGAGTCTTGTCGCCCTCCAAAGGAATACAACGGATAGTAGCCTTGGTCTCAGCCTTGATCTTCTCCTCGGTCTCTGGAGTACCATCCCAGTGGCAAAGCAAGAAGCCAGGTTTCTTGATCTCCTCTTTGAAATCCTCCCAATTATCCACCTCGCGGGTATTTTCAATGCGGAAGTTAAGCGCTTTTTGGTAGATATTATCTTGGATCTCTTTGAGCAAGGTTTGGATGGTCTCTACGATACCATCAAATGCTACTGTTTCTTTGGTCAATGTATCACGACGAGCGAGCTCTACAGTGCCGTTCTCGAGGTCACGACCACCCATAGCGAGGCGCAAAGGTACACCCTTGAGCTCGTACTCAGCGAACTTGAAGCCAGGAGTAGCTTTGTCGCTAGCGTCGATTTGTACGCGAATACCTAGTTTCTTGAGCTCGTCTGCCAATGGATTGAGTTTAGCCATCAGTTCATCCAATTGCTCTTGCTTCTTGAAGATAGGCACGATAACCACTTGAGTAGGAGCAAGATTAGGAGGAAGAACGAGACCATTGTCATCAGAGTGAGTCATGATAAGTGCACCCATAAGGCGAGTAGAAACACCCCAAGAAGTAGCCCATACATACTCAAACTTATTCTCTTTATTGAGGAAAGTTACGTCAAATGACTTAGCAAAGTTTTGACCCAAGAAGTGACTAGTACCGGCTTGAAGAGCCTTACCATCTTGCATCATAGCCTCTATAGAGTAAGTATTCAAAGCACCAGCAAAACGCTCGTTTGGAGATTTAACACCCTTCACAACTGGAATAGCCATTACCTTCTCTGCAAAGTCTGCATATACATCCAACATAGTTGCTGCATAGTTCTCTGCCTCTTCCTCGGTAGCGTGCGCAGTGTGACCCTCTTGCCAGAGGAACTCAGCGGTACGCAAGAAAAGACGGGTACGCATTTCCCAACGCATCACATTGCACCATTGGTTGCAAAGGATAGGAAGGTCGCGATAAGATGAAATCCAGTTCTTGTAGGTGGACCAGATAATGGTTTCTGAAGTAGGACGAATAATGAGTTCCTCCTCAAGGCGTGCCTTAGGATCTACCACTACACCCTTACCCTCTGGATCATTCATCAGACGGTGGTGGGTAACCACAGCGCACTCCTTAGCAAAACCTTCTACGTGCTCTGCCTCACGGCTGAGGAAAGACTTAGGAATCAACAATGGGAAATATGCGTTCTTCACGCCATTCTCCTTGAAACGACGATCCAATTCCGCTTGGATAGTCTCCCAAATAGCGTAGCCATAAGGTTTGATTACCATACATCCGCGTACAGCAGATTGTTCAGCTAGATCTGCTTTTACTACTAGTTCATTGTACCACTTCGAGTAATCTGTAGCTCGAGGGGTAAGTTTTTGAAAACTTGCCATTATCTTAATCTATATAGTTTACGTAATTGTTCAAAGTGCTCTGGTGCAGCTTTTAACTGCTCTGTCAAGCGCAAAAGCCATCCTTCATCAGAATCACCCTGCAAAGGTACTACTTTTTTGTTGATTGACAAAATTGGAAGCGAGAAAAATTCACAAAAAGCACGCAAACACATCTCACTAGCGTTCATTTTGCCTTGGATAGAGTAGCCCGCAATATGAAATGACGCCAAATCAACTTTACTCAACAACTCTACATTCAAATTTGGTTCGCCTTCCCAACAATCAATAGCGGTTGTATAGTTGAGTGTTGAGTGTTGAGTGTTGAGTGTTGACAGAAGGGCTTGTTCATCAATAACACCACCACGAGCGGCGTTGATAATAAGAGTGTTTGGTTTGCAGAGGCGAAGAATATTTGCATCACAAAGGTGATAAGTAGGATGTTCTCCCTCACAAGTCAAAGGAGTGTGAAAAGTGAGTACATCGCATAGTGGTGCGAGTTGCTCTAGCGACATTCCTATGCCCAATGGAGGATCAGAGAGAAGCACTTGATAGCCTCGTTTTTGAGCCATCTGAGCTACGAGTTTGCCGACATGACCATAGCCTACAACACCTATTGTTAGTGCATTTTCGCCCGACTTAATCGAAGAAATAGCTTCTTCTACATAGTCGCAAACAGCCTGTGCATTGCATCCAGGACAAGAAACCCAATGTATGCCCGCCTCGCGGCAATAATCCTGGTCAATATGATCAAAACCAATGGTAGCAGTAGCGACAAAACGGATATTACTACCCTGAAGCAGTTCCTTGTTTACTCGCGTGCGCGTACGAACGAACAATGCGTCCGCGTAACGAACAGTCTCAGGGGTAATCTCCTCAGGAGAAAGATAGCGAACATCTATCTCAGGAGGAAAAACTCCTTCAAGAAAAGGGATACCTTTGTCTATTATTACTTGCTTTACCATTGCTGAATAACCAACTAATCACCTATAAATCACCTAAGATTTTCTAGGAAAATATAGGATATAGGATATATTATTGATAACGTATATTATCAATCAGGCGCACAGGACCGCAGTACACAGTCACACAACCTACTGCATTTTCCCAATTATTCGTTTCTTGCAACGTATTCTTATCCACAATCTCGTAGTATTCCACCTCGAGTCCATCAATAGCGTTGATGGTATCGATTACTCGTTGTTGAACCTCTTCAACGCTAGCGCTTTTAGCCCATTCCAAGGAGGCAAATAGAGTTTGAGAGATAGCTACTGCTATCTGTTTTTCCTGCTCAGATAGTCGCTCATTGCGGCTACTCATAGCTAGTCCACTCGCCTCACGTACAATAGGGCAATCCACTATCTGCAAACCCTTATATTTATCAGAGAGAGACGAACGCTCCACCATATGATGAATGATAGCTAATTGCTGAAAATCTTTCTCTCCGAAATAGGCACGTGTAGGGCGCACCATATCAAACAAACGACTCACCACTTGCACCACACCATTGAAATGACCTGGACGCATCTTTCCCTCCATTACTTGATCTAGTCCGCTGAAATCAAACACAAATTCATTCTCCATCTCTTCTTGACTATACATCTCCTCAGGAGTAGGCGCAAATACAAAATGTACACCCAAATCAGCTAACAATTCAGCATCTTTGGATATATTTCGTGGATACTTCAATAAGTCTTCTTTATTATTAAACTGAGTTGGATTAACAAATACACTTACTACACATACGTCATTTTCTGTACATGCACGCTTCACTAGTGAAGCATGTCCAGCATGCAAAGCTCCCATAGTTGGAACAAAGCCTATCGTCTTTCCTTGACGGATGCATGCCGCCATTTGATTCATCAACTCTTGTTTTGTACTGATTATCTGCATATTTTATAATATATTAACTCAATTTGACCAAAAAAGTCCGCAAAGGTACAACAAATATGGGAAAAATGAAAGTTTTTTGCCGAAAAATTATGTAATATCAGATTTTTTTTGTACCTTTGTAGCGGGAAATAATACCATTTATAAAAAAATACACAATATGAAAGAGCCTAATCGTATTTTGTTTGTCTCTCAACAGATCTTTCCTTATTTAGATGAGGAGACTCCTATTCGCACTCTTAATAGGAAATTACCTGAGTGGTTCCAATCCAAAGGATATGAGACACGTACCTTTATGCCTAAATTTGGTGAAATCAATGAGCGTCGCAACCAACTACATGAGGTTATACGTTTATCTGGTATTAACCTAATTATCGCAGATACAGACCACCCGCTTCTTATTAAAGTTGCTAGTATTCAATCGGCTCGTATTCAGATTTACTTCATTGATAATGATGATTATTTCCAACGCCGTAAAGGTCTAGCAGATGCTAATGGTGTAGAATACAAAGATAATGACGAACGTTGTATCTTCTTCGCTAGAGGCGTGTTAGAGACTGTTAAAAAACTACGATGGACTCCTAATATTGTTCACTGTTCAGGATGGATGTCTGCGCTTACACCATTGTTTATCAAGAAGTTGTATAACGACACACCATTCTTTGAGAATAGTAAAGTTATTCTATCGCTTGATAGCGAAGAATTTGATACACCCTTCAATAGTAAGTTCGCCGAAAAAATCATTGGTGGCGGTATACTTCAAAGCCATGTTCGCGGTATCGCTGGATTACCCGTTGCGTACGAAGACTTAATGCGCCTCGCTATTGATTATTGCGATGCTATTGTATTATCATCAGAGAATGTCAATCAACGATTGCTGAACTACGCACAAAATAGTGGCAAACCTATCATGCCATATGTTGGCGAAGACAAAGAAGCCCACCTGAAATTCTATAATGAGTTACTAGGTAATAATGAAGAAGACGAAGATTAATCCTATTATAATACTACTGCTATTGGTTTTAGCACTAGTAAGTTGCAACGAAAATAATTCAGTCAGCGCAGGTGCATCTACCCTGCCTGATAACGATATCCGAGTAATGTCGGACACATTTGCTATCACTTCTCAGCTTGACACCAGTAAGATTGCTATCAGTCTTACTCCAGACTCTTTCCTCTTGGGAGAATGTGATACACATTTTGGTACCATCAACGCTGACATTCTCACACAGCTTGCTTGTCCCGAAGGATTTGTATATCCTAACAACAGCGCAGTTGTTGACTCAGTTTGCCTATACCTATATTATAATAATTGGTATGGTGATGGTCATACACCCTTAGGTATTGCTGTATACGAGATGGATAAAAACACATTAGATGGTCAATATCCACTCAATAGCGACTTGCAACTAGATAACTTCTGTAGTCTAGTTGATTCTACCTATATTTCAGCACAACCTAACGTCATTATTCCAGCCACACATTATGACTCATCTTACTATTCTGTAACAGATTCATATATTACTACTATCCGTATCAAGTTGTCAGATGAGTTCGCACAGCGTTTCTTTAGTATCAAAGATTTCTCTTCTCAAAAAGCCTTCAACGAATTATTCAAAGGACTCTATATACGAACAGACTTTGGAGCTAGTAGCGTGTTGTACGTTACAGACATCACCATGACTGTCTTCTACCACTTCACAATGAGTCGTCCAGGAATGAATGACACAATCCTTAATGACACACGAGCATTCTATGCGAACGAAGAAGTACGACAAGTCAATCGCTATAGTTATCCTAACAGACAAACTATTCTAGATAAATACTCACAGGTTCAAGATACCAATTATATTGTATCCCCTGCAAACATCTACACAGAACTCTCCATACGTATGGATGAGGTATACGACCGTATCGATGCACAATTGGGTGACACTTCTGCGTATCGTGTCTATGTCAACAAAGCGGATTTGACTGTGGATGTGCTGTATTCTGATTCTATTACGGGTCGTCCTCGCGACAACTGGGATACACCTGCATCATACATGATGCTTATTCAAAAAGAAGAAGTTAACACATTCTTTGCGGAGAATAAAGTTCCATCTGATTCTGTAGCTATTGTGGCTTCATTGACCGCCACAGCTGATACCCTTGAGAATATTTATTACAATTATAATTATGATCTATCTAAGATGTTGACCCATCATATTCGTAGCCAACAAAAAGTAGATCAGTTAACCTTCGTGCTTGTTCCTGTGGCAGTATCTACCAATAGTTCTACAGGTTCTATTCAATCGGTTAAACCATTACAAACTATCTCTGCTACCTGTATTCGCTCTGCTAACAATCCGCTTACTCCTATGGATCTTGAGATGGTATATGCAGGATTTAGTACAACACGATAAGGATAATAGAAGCTATTACAACAGTAAGCAATAACTTTATCATAAACCAATAACGGCTACTCGCATGAGTATCCGTTATTCATTATCTAAGTTATCGTGTTCTTATCCAATCAATGCTTTGTATGCCTCAGCATCAAGCAATGCATCCAATTGCGCTGGATCAGCTACGCTAATCTTAATCATCCAACCCTCTCCATAAGGATCATTATTTACCAATTCAGGTTGATCGTTGATGGTCTCATTAACCTCCAACACCTCACCCTCTACAGGCATATTCAAATCGCTAACAGTTTTAACTGCCTCTACAGAGCCGAATACATCACCTTGGGCAACAGTCTCGCCTTCTGTATTGATATCAACAAATACGATCTCGCCTAACTCTGATTGTGCATAATCGGTAATACCTACATATGCCACATCACCTTCTACACGAATCCACTCGTGCTCGTTGGTGTAACGCAAATTTGATGGAATATTCATAGTATCTATATTAAAAGATTATTATTTTACGTCTGGTAATTTGTCCATTGCACAACGGAAACCAATTGTGCTAGAGCACTCATCTTGTTGTTTGAAACGACGAGTTGTTGGATCCAACCAATATACGCGATCTTTCCAAGAACCACCTTTATATACACGTGTGCTATCATTTACACGTGGAATCAAGATGTCAGTAGGGTCTGTTATACTATCAAGATCAGATACTAATGGATAGTCTGTATCGAACAATGAAGCCTCATCACCATCACGATAGTTACGCACGTCACCAACAATATCATAATCTACCGTTCCATAGTCTGTTAATACAAGACCAGCAGTATCTTTTTTCAGCTCTTTATACACATTGCCACGGAAGCCATTGTAACTTGTCATATCCTCAAACGATGTTTCACGATATACATCAAGTACCCACTCGTTGACGTTACCAGCCATGTTGTACAAACCATAGTCGTTAGGCTCAAATGCATCTACTCGAGCAGTCACTACCTCATTATCATTTCCATATACCAACTCACCATTACCTCGGGTAAAGTTAGCCAACATCTTACCTTGATTTTTGTCAGACATTGTACGTGGATAGTCACCTGACCAAGGATAGGTTCTACCCTCCTTCAAGATACCATTATCCTCTGTAGTTTTTGCCTTAGCTGCATACTCCCACTCTAACTCGGTTGGAAGACGATAACCCAACACCAAAATACCATCAGAGCTATTCACCTTGCGTGTACTTTTTTTATGTGCATTCTCAGGCGCAGCAGTTCCTAGAGCTGGATTGTAATTTTCATCAAGCAGGTACTTATCTGTGTTAAACACAAAATGCTTTTTTAGCCACTCATAGGAAGGATATCTTAACTTAATCTTCTCACCAGGAGCTGCTGTAGTATCTGGGTAAAACTGCTTTGCCGTATGGAGTGGTAAATCCCAATCGTTAATGTACGTAGAATTTGTAACGTCTGCAACTTCAAACTTATGTTCTTTAAAAAAGATTTCGATATCAGTATCATTCATTGGATGCAAAAGATCATAGCGAACTTCCTCCATATACTTACCTGTTACAAGAATAGCCTCATTAACACGATCGGTACGCCATTGGCAATAGTCCATAGCTTGCTCCCATGTTACACCTACTACTGGATAGAAATTATATGCAGGGTGACGGAAATAAAACTTTTCTAATTTATCCGTCTTTCCTAAATTTTCGCGCCAAACTGTAGTATCTGGAAGTAATTTCTTCAATAAATCTTTTCTTACAGTATAGAATACTACTTCATTCCACTTTAAATACTCTCTCCATGCAATATTCGTCACCTCATATTTATCCATATAGAAAGCATCTACAGTTACATTAATAGGTTGACTATTATTAGGAGCAGTTATGAAACTACTTTGCTCTCTCTTATACACTCCACCTGGAATTGGCAACATACCTACTGGTCCTGCTGTAAAAGAACTAGCATCTCCGAGGAAATTAGTCACATCGTTAAAATCCTTCCAACCTGTTGTTTGAGAAGTCTTTGTAGTTAATTCAGATTTTGTACCACCACATGCGCTCAAAGCAAGCGCAGCAGCAAAAATCAAAGTCTTGGATACAATTGTTCTAATATTCATAATTTTGTGATTTTGTGTCTAGTACGAAATTTTCAGCTTGCAAAATTACAAAAAAAAACTGATTCACACTAATTTTTCTACAAAAAAAACAAAGAAAAAGTGTTTTTTCTAAAAAAATGCTCTATTTTTCCCTATTTTTTAGCAAAATATTCGTCTAATCGGCAGATTTTTTGTAACTTTGCACGGAAAATGCGCAATTATATTCGCACACATAATCAATTGTTAGATTTGTCGTTACCACGCATAATGGCAATCATTAACATCACCCCTGATAGTTTCTATACATCATGTACTACGCTATCAGAAAATGAGGTGTTGTCTGCTACCGAACAAGCTCTACAGGAAGGAGCGGACCTATTGGACTTAGGTGCTTGTTCTACCCGCCCTAACTCCACTCCTGTCAATGCCACAGAAGAATGGAATAGATTAGCACCTGCGCTGAATGCGATTCGTCATCATTGGCCTGATATACCCATCTCTGTAGATACCTTCCGTGCAGATATTGCACAAAAGGCACTTACTGCGGGAGCAAACATTATCAACGATGTATATGGAGGTATAGCAGATCCAGACATATGGGATGTTGTTGCCAGATTTCGTGCCCCCTATATACTTACGCACGCATCCCAAATCAACGAAAATAGACAAGATCAAGCGCTTTCAGAAGTACTTTCGTACATGCAAGAACGACTTGACCTATTACACCAAAAGGGACTTGCAGATATAATCATTGATCCTGGATTTGGTTTTGGAAAAAACTTAGAACAAAACTACAATATTCTTAAGCAACTGGATGTACTACAAGTGTTGCACGCACCTATCTTAGTTGGTATTTCGCGTAAATCAATGCTATACAAACCACTTGATATCACACCAGAACAGGCGTTACCAGCTACAATAGCTGCACACACATTAGCCCTAGAACGAGGAGCAACTATATTGCGTGTACACGATGTTGCTGCCGCCAAACAAGCTATAACCATATACAACTTAACACATAAATAATGTAAGGATATGTTACTCGGTATTAAAGACATCATTGATATTTTGCTAGTAGCCATACTACTATTTGCCATCTACCGTGTGTTGCGTCGCTCAGGAGCAAGCAACTTGTTTTGGGGTATCATGGCCTTTATTTTCACATGGCTACTCGTGAGTTATGTTTTTGAATTAGAGTTGACTGGTGCACTTTTTGATCGATTCATTAGTGTCGGAGCTATCGCATTGATTGTGATCTTTCAAGAAGAGATTCGTACATTTTTTTACAAAGTAGGATCACAGTTTAACGTTGAGCGGTTCAAAGATCGTTGGTCAAAAGCTAAACACAAACAGAATTCTCGTATACAAGTCGATGCTATATTGAATGCTTGTGAGCATATGGCTGCTTCTAAAACAGGTGCACTCATTGTCATCAAGGCTCAACAAGAACTCAAAGTATATGAAGACACAGGAGAAATTGTAGACGCAGCTGTTTCGACTCGACTTATTGAGAACATTTTCTTCAAGAACACCCCTCTACACGATGGTGCACTCATCATCAATGGCAATCGAATCTCCGCAGCGGCTTGTATCCTACCTGTCTCTAAACGTGTCGACCTACCTAAGTCCTATGGACTTCGCCACCGAGCTGCATTAGGCCTTTGCGAGAAAACAGATGCATTGACCATCGTTATTTCCGAAGAAACGGGTAAAATATCTGTCGCTAAAGCCGAAAAGATACAAAAAGTCACTCTCAAGGAGTTGGAAACAAAATATCTATTACCATTCTATGGTATAGTACTCGAAACAGAAAAAAAATAAAAGTAAACATATATGAAATCATTTCAACGTACTCTTGTAACAGCAGCCCTACCTTATGCCAATGGTCCTGTACACATCGGACACTTGGCTGGCGTGTATGTGCCTGCTGATATCTATGTTCGCTACCTTCGCCTCAAAGGTGAACCTGTACTCTACGTAGGAGGTAGTGATGAGCATGGCGTACCAGTGACCATTCGTGCACGCAAAGAAGGTATCACTACCCAACAAGTAGTAGACCGCTACCACCAAATCATCAAAGACTCATTTGAGGGCTTCGGTATCTCTTTTGACGTCTATTCACGCACAACTAGCAAGACTCACCACAAGCTTGCATCGGATTTCTTCCGCCATTTATACGACAACAACAAATTCGTAGAGCAAACCTCTGAGCAGTTTTATGACCCTGAGACTCAGGAGTTTCTCACCGACCGTAATATCCGCGGCGAGTGCCCTCGTTGCCACGCAGCTGGTGCCTACGGCGACCAATGTGAGAAATGTGGTGCTACCCTCTCTCCAGAGGAGCTTATCAACCCATACAACGCCATCAACGGCAACCCACTCACCAAGAAGGAGACAAAGCACTGGTATCTCCCACTTGATCAATACCAACAATGGCTCGAGGAGTGGATTCTCCAAGACCACAAAGAGTGGCGTCCAAATGTCTACGGCCAATGTAAATCTTGGCTCGACGGAGGTTTGCGCCCACGCGCTGTGACCCGCGACCTCGATTGGGGTATCCCTGTACCTGTAGAGGGTGCTGAGGGCAAAGTGCTTTATGTATGGTTTGATGCTCCTATTGGATATATCTCTAACACCAAAGAACTTTGCGATGCTAAACCAGAGCAATTTGGCTCGTGGGAGACATGGTGGAAGGACCCTTCTACTCGTTTGATTCATTTCATTGGAAAAGATAATATCGTATTCCACTGCATTGTATTCCCTAGTATGCTCAAGGCAGAGGGCAGCTATATTGTACCAGATAATGTACCTTCCAACGAGTTCCTCAACCTCGAGGGAGATAAGATATCTACCTCACGCAACTGGGCTGTGTGGCTCAACG
>JAZLBE010000084.1:0-2422 GCA_045613525.1 Paludibacteraceae bacterium | reverse complement strand
GGATTAGCCTGAATAAGGTAAGAGAGTCTTTTATTGAGCAATGTGAATGGCTGAAGAACAACGAACCTGGATTTGCTCCTCATAGTGGCAAAGATGAAAATGGCAATACTGTGTTCCCCGACTTTGGAGAATGGTTTGATAACAAGATAAACGATTTAATGACACAAACATAAGATAAATAGTTATAGATTATGAGCTTAGATGTAACAATAATATACAAGAAACCTAAAATGTTGAAATACAATGCAACCCATGCTGCATGTGGTAGTACTTTCATGATTGCTCCCGACGATGTACCCACAGAGGAGACAGAGTGGAGTGCAAACATCACTCACAACATGAGTAGAATGGCACTGCAAGTTCCCATCTGTGTTAAATACAGGAATAAGGAGTATAAGGGCACTTTATATGACTATGTATGGGAGCCTGGAGAGAATGGCAATATTACCACCTCTATAATGAGTAAGATTCTTGCTCAAGGTATCGCCTATATGGTTGAGAATAGGAAAAAACTCCTTCCTTTTAATCCTGCAAACGGATGGGGTTCTTATGATGGATTTGTTCCTTGGCTGATAAAATACAAGGAGGCCTGCGAGGACAATCCTGGTTGCAAGATAAGGGCAAGTATATAAGATTCGCTCCAAGTCAGCAGATAGCTGTTGCTTGGAGCGATTTTCTATCCTGTAATTTTGAATTCTAAATACTCGTCACACACATAATCCGCCAAATCGCTTTTAAAATACATGATTTGGCGGATTATAAATAGAAGAATCACATTATACTGTGATTTTGTCACATAATGCTATCGAAAATAACTCATATTTAACCAAATTCGCAATATATTGTGAATTCTGTTTGTTTTGTTCGTTAAAACACTCTATATTTGCATCAAATACCAATATATTGTGAATATGAAAGCGTTGGGAATGCAGATTAAGGCTCGCAGATTAGCTCTTAAAATCAAGCAACAAGATTTGGCTGATTTGGCTGTTGTGAGTATAAATACGATTGTTGCTATAGAACGTGGTACAGGAAATCCACGTATGGATACATTACTTTCTGTTTGTGATGTACTAGGATTACAGCTTGTAACTAAATTAAAGGATTAACATTATGAGACAATGTGAAGTGTATCTACACGGAATAAAGGCTGGTGTATTAATTGAAAATGACAATCGTGAGTTTATGTTTACTTACGATAAAGCATATTTGTTGAGTGAAAATTGTGATGCAGTAAGTCTGACATTACCGCTTCGTTCTGAACCTTATAGTTCACCGTTCCTATTTTCTGTATTCGCAAATATGCTATCAGAAGGGGACAATCGCCAAATACAATCTCAACTACTTCGTATTGATCCTGAAGATGATTTTGGAATACTATTGGCTACTTGTCAATATGATACCGTTGGAGCCATTACCGTTAAACCGATAGAATTATGAAAGATTTAACTGTTTGCCCTTCAATATTACAAGAGGGTTATGATACCTATTCGCCTATAGCTCGAAGAACTCTATTTGATGGTCATGCTGTATCTCATATTTTCTCTGAAGCAAGTCCAGACACAGGAACAGTTGAGGCAAATGAAGCTGTAAAAAGTGTTGGACGTATATCGCTCTCAGGCGCTCAGCCCAAATTTTCCATTGTTGTAGATGATGATAAACTACGCTATATTCGTGAAGGAGAACAAGGAACATTCATCCTTAAACCACGTCCTACAGCATATCAAATCATAAATAGAGATTTTTGTGTTGCCAATGAGCACGTAACTATGCAAATTGCATCACAGGTATATGGTATTGAAACGGCTGCAAATGCGCTTTGCTTCTTTGATGATGGCACTCCTGCATATATTACACGCAGATTTGACGTACATAGTAAGGGTAAATACAAACAAGAGGACTTCGCTGCATTATTGGGTTACACAAAAGATAACGCAGGATCTAATTACAAATATGACAAAGCCAGCTACGAAGAGTGTGCCGAGGTAATACATCGCTATGTAAAGGCTACATTGATTGATATACGTAGATTTTTCCGCATAATCCTGTTCAACTTTGTTACATTGAATGATGATGCACACTTGAAGAACTTTTCTTTGATAGAACGTAATGGTGAATATCGTCTATCTCCTGCCTATGACCTTATCAATACATCTTTGCAGCTTATGAATCCTCATATTTTTGCTCTTGACAAAGGTCTCTTTAAGGAGGGAATGGCATTTTCTGATACTCACACCATCAGCCGTTCTGATTTTGAAGAGTTCGGTAAGCGTATTGGACTTCCTATAAAAGTAATAAAACAAGAGATTGATATGTTCGCGGCAGAACAACCTTTAGTTAAAGAGTTACTTGGCCGTTCGTTCCTTTCACCATCTTTGCAAAAACAATATTGGATGGCATTTGATTACCGTCGCAAAATGCT
>JAZLBE010000083.1:0-3812 GCA_045613525.1 Paludibacteraceae bacterium | reverse complement strand
GTAGGTTTGATTCTCTTCTTGCTCTTGGGGAAGAAAGCAGAGCCACAAGTGGTAGTGGTAGAGAAAATTGTGGTAGTACACGACACCCTCTATATCCAACAAATTGCTGAGATTGAGAAGAACTTCAACGCAGCAGAGTTTGAACTCGGTAAAGCAGAATTAAGCGAAGATGCTAAGTTCGTTTTGCACGATTTGGCTAAGGTGATGAAGGACAACGAGGGTCTTACTCTCAAGATTTTGGGTCATACTTCTGCAGAAGGTGATGCTAACCATAATCAGAAACTCTCTGAGGCACGCGCTAAAGCAGCCGTAGATTTCCTCGTAGAGCGTGAGGGTGTGGCAGCAGAGCGTCTCTCTTACGAAGGATTGGGCAGCAGCCAACTTAAGAACACAGAGAATCCTAACGCACCAGAGAACCGTCGTACCGAATTCGTAGTGGTAGAATAATCTATTAACCTAATATAATTTACTTTATGAAAACTAATTCAACAGCATTAGCATCATTCCTGGCAGCAGCTGTCTGGGCTGATGGAGAATACTGCGAGTTTGAGCAATCACTCGTAGCTGACATGGGAGATTTGTTGGATGCAAAGACTCTCACAAAAGATTTGGAGGAAGCCATTGCTGCTACCGAGAATATGTCAGGTGAAGAACTGACCGCACACTTGGAAGAGGCAGCTAAGAAAGTAGATACAACAGAGAAAGAGGGAATATTGACTCTCTGCTTGCAAATGCTCTGCTCAG
Organism: Paludibacteraceae bacterium; assembly: GCA_045613525.1. Taxonomy (GTDB): domain Bacteria; phylum Bacteroidota; class Bacteroidia; order Bacteroidales; family Paludibacteraceae; genus Colicola. The sequence continues at coordinate 3,068 of JAZLBE010000083.1, read as the reverse complement.
ACGCGTTCTTGTCTTCAGATGAGGTGGAGAACTTCTTTACTTTTGCTGAATTGCTTGGCGTGGACGAAGACGATGCACAAGCTATCCTCGATGTGTTTATTGATGAAGAGGAAGACTTAATTATCGAAGAGTAATCAACCACTTTCTAAATTATTACAATTATGGCTATACAAAAAACAGCAGCTGGTAAGGTTGATAAACGTACCAAGGAATACAAAGAGATGGTAGCTCGTGCTAAAAAAGCACGCGCAGCACAAAAGAAAGCAGCTAGCAAAACCACCGTTAAGAAGTCTGCTAAAGCAGGTCGTCGTCAAGATGGTCGTCTTGACCAACGTACCAAAGCAGGTAAAGAGGCAGCAGCACGCATGGCAGCAGCTCGTAAAGCTAAAGGCAGTTTGAAGAACAAGATTAAGAACTTGTTTAAATAATAAACCGTAGGCTTATATATTAGGCATAGGAGTTTGATCGCTCCTATGCTTACTAATAAAAATGCGAAGCACATGAGTAGCCTCAAAACATATAGAGAACTACTATTATCCAGCTGCACTAAAATAGTCAATCAGATTGTTGATAGTATGCAGGTATATAATGTGGGGTTCAAAGATAAAATTCCGGTTCCACATGCTCCTATACTATATCGCTGGTGGTTTCACAAGGATTCTGTGGTAGTTAGCACATTGACCAATCTCAATGATGGCCATTCAGAGTTTGCTGATTTGCTCAAAGGAGTAGAGACACGCGAATTTGAGGGCGAAATCTATTATGCCTTGTATTTCGGCAAGAGCAACAACGGTTATCGTCGCTTTTGTCAGCATAGCACTGGCAATGTACATATCTCTACGCTACGAAGAACTATACATAGTCTGCTAACAGACGATGCCTATAACAAGTCCATGCATGAGCCAGAAATAACCAATCTGCTGAAAGCATGCTACTTTGAATGGACTGAGATATCGCAAGAAGAAGCCAATTTGGTGGAATGTTTAGAGGCACTTTGCATAGTTCATGGTGTATATCCATTGAATATAGATGGTAATTCGGCTATCAACGAGAATTGGCTTAAATACATGATGAAAGAGCGCGGAAAAGTAAAAGATAACATATAAGTAACCTTAAAAAACTATTATTATGAGTCTAGAGTATTACAAGAAGCAAATGGTGGACCTTCGTGCCCGTTTGCAAAAAGAGAAAGACGCAAAGAAGAAAGACAATGAGTATTATGCTCGTATGGTGAAATTTTCTTCTACACCAAGTGGTAAAGCATCATATCGTAAGAGCAAGATTGATCGTGCTGCTTATCATGACCGACAAATTGACTATATCAAGCGTCAAATTGAGAATTGCAAAGACAATATTGCTCGCGAACGCAAGAGAAAATAATAACCATTAAATTCAAGTACGATGGCAACAACAAAGAAACCTGCGGCAAAAAAGACCGCTACCAAGAAAACTACTACTGCTAAACCTGCAGCTAAAAAAACTACGACTACTAAGAAAACAACTACAGCGAAGCTTGTAACAAAGAAAACCACTACAACTAAAACCACTACAAAACCAGCTGCAAAGACTACAACGAAAAGTGCTGTTGAAATTTCAGTGACTGGCAACAAGAAGATCGGAACATTGCAGAAGGAATTTACAAAGAAATTTCCTTATCTTCATTTATGCATCGCATATAGTTATGCCCGTCAAGCTGTTGCAAAAGGAGAAAGCATCCACAATATTGATGCTGATAAAACTTTAGCATCTGTTCGTCGTGCTGATTCTGGTGGTGACATCTCCATCAGTGGAAATAAAAAGGTTAAAACATTGGAAAAAGAGTTTGATACGGTATTCGGTCTATATGCACAAGTTTGTTATACAAACGAAGAAGGACGCGCCTTTTACACAGGCAGTTATAGCGATGAGAAAACCTTAGCAACTCTCAACGAAGAATGTGAGAAAAAAGGATATAAAAAAGGTATCTGGAGATAATTATTAGGTCAGCGGGATTGGGTTTCCGCTGGCTTGCAAAGTAAAAGCATAGATGATCCAAAAGGCGGATTTGCCTGCCTCCTTACTAAATCCTTTTAAATCCTTTCAGAGAACTAATTAAGAGAATAAATAAAAATATGGAAAAATTAACAGAACAACAATTAAAAGGTATTAGTAAGTTACTGCATCATATTCACGATGAAAAAGTTACTCAATATATTTTAGAAGTTCTCGGAAAAGAAAACTGGTCTCGTCCTGTTTTAATAGAGAGTTGTGAATTTTTGAATGAAGAACAGGAGACGCTTTTAGAATCATTAGGTGGATGTTATTCGGATGAGGAGATGGATGAGTTTATGGATATTTGGGATATTAATGATGAAATTTCCGAACAACTCAAAGAGATGGGAGTGACTCGTTATCTTTATGAAAATGAAGAATATATTGAGGATATTAGAAAAGGGACAATAATTTGCGAAGGGATAAATGTAGAAGAGATTAAAAAGAACTTAGAAATATCAAAAAACGTGTTATGATATTAGTTACCCCTTTGAATAGTGCGTAATTAACAAGCAAAAAAAGAAAAAACTATCTAGGTCAGCGGGATTGGGTTTCCGCTGACTTGCAAAAAAAATATAAATATGAAATCAAGTATTATTGATGTACCTCGTAAATATACCGAGGAAGATTTGTTTGGTATCAACAAATACCAAAAAGCATTAATCAAGTTTATCAAACTAACCAATACTCCTATAACCATCGCCTTACAAGGAGAATGGGGAAGCGGTAAGACCTCCCTCATGAACCAACTCCGTTGGGAACTATGTGATAGCGACAACGCATTATACTTCCCTGTGTGGATTAACACCTGGCAATACTCCTTGATGAAGACCCCTTCTCAAGCCATCATCAGTATTCTTGAAGGTTGTATCAACCAAATAGGTGCTCTTAACCCCAATGCACAAAAATGGGATGAAAGCAAAAAGAAAATCGGTAATATATTCAAAAAAATGGCTACCGTAGGAGCCAAAATGGCAGCTAGTACTGTAGGTATTGACGGCGGTACAGTAGATGAGCTATTCGCAACAGAAGCAAGC
>JAZLBE010000082.1:0-3435 GCA_045613525.1 Paludibacteraceae bacterium | reverse complement strand
CAATGTGACATGGAACAACGACTTCTTGAATCAATCCGAAGAAATTACCGTTGCGACGGCCGCCATACATGCCAATACCCTCTACATACTCCATACCATTGTCGAATGTCCATTTTTTGTATTCCTTTCCGTCAAGGAGAGTAACATTAGAAACATCTGTCACTACAAATGTGTCAGCAGGGTATATTGTTCCGTCTTCGAAGTCTTTGTTGTAATCTACCACATCTAAGTTATATGGTATCCAATCCATAGCATTGCGCGGATGGTAATAAATATACAACGCTGGCAGTGAGTCGCCTACTTCCAACGTGAAGTCATACAACACAAGGTCTTTATTAAGTAGTTGGCTGTATATCAATATCTTATTATCTTCTTCGCGCAGGAGATAATCATTGCAAAGGATATAGGGTTTGTCATTCTCAAAGAATATGCTATCAAAAGTCTGCTTGTAGGTAAAATTAACAGAATTATCATCCTCTGTTTCTCCACAATACTCATTGCAAACTGTTCGTTGCAAGCCAGACAGCATAGGGAATGCATCCTCAATAAAGTCACCTTCGTTGTACACACAACCAAGTTGCGTATAATCAATCCAGTATGGATCATTAGAATCTGTTTTATAAACACACTCATCATCGCGATATGCGCAAAGCATGACAATAGCTGGATTTCCAGCGATTCCTGGATTGATACCAGTATGAACTATACCATTGATTGATCCTAATCCTTCTATCCATATTTGTTGCTGCTTTTCCTCAAAAGTCCCGACCTCGCCATCTTCGAATATAACTATAGCATCTGATGTGATTTGCAATCTGCCATCATCCAACGTGTCTATTTTAGTTATCACATGTGGGTAAGTCTTTTGCTCAACAAAACTATAACTATAGAGTTCAATACCTCCAAAAATATCCAATGTATCACCAACTTGTACATCAAAATCATAGAGCAGGTATTCGGTGTTGTCATAATAGAAATACACTTGCTTGTCTTCTGTAAAGCGTAATTCACCAATGAGATTAGTTGATTCTACATCAGGTTTACTGGATGAGCACATAAGAGGGATATACTCTTGACCATCTCTATTGACAGTATTATTACTCAACCAAAATATGCTCGTACGCGCCGCTACCAACGGGTCTTGCGGACCTTGATATCCGTGCGAAAGGATATTCCATTGGTCGCACCATTGGGATTTGTAGGAAGTTTCCTTGATAGGTAGAATAGAATTAAATAGATTCCATTGTTCAGCTTCTTTATACAAATTCAAAGATTCTGCTGGAACATAAAGTGTATCTAATTGATATGGTCCCATTTCCAAAGACCCCCACTCGAAAATATTTTCTCCTAAGATGGGGGGAGTAGTGTTATGACATTTAACAGAGGTTAAAGAATAGCACCAACGAAACGCCTCATTCCCTATATTAGCAACATTATTACCAATAACTACTGAAGTCATATACGTACATCCTTGAAATGCCATCGCTCCAATGTTTATGACACTATTAGGGATTGTAACGGAATTCAAAATGGTACAACCATCAAATGCTTCTTCCCCAATCTCTGTAACACTAGAACCGATATTAACAGAGGTCATTGAGTAGCAATACTTAAATGCACGATTTCCTATTCTAGTCACACTATTAGGAATAGTAATAGAAGATAAGAAAGAACAACGAAAGAAAGCACCATCACCTATTCTAGTCACTGCGTTACCAACATCAACGGTTGTTAAATCGTCACAACTATAGAACGCTGTATCTCCAATATATGTCACACTATTTGGAATTGTTACAGAGTTCAAGGTTCTGCATGCATAAAATGCTCCATCTCCTACTCTTGTCACTGTATAGGTAGTGTTATTGATGGTCACTTCATTGGGAATGTTGATAGAGTTTATATACTCATTGACATATTGATTAACATGCGCCCCCTTAAATGTCACCTCGACATTATTCCCGTCTAAGATATTGTAATAAATACCATCGACAGAAAAATCATGTGCTTGTATTGACACACCTGCCATGAGGGCGAGGGTGAGAGCAAAGAACTTGCTGCGGAATGAGTTGATAGTTTTCATAAGTATTTTTTATTTGTTATACATTTTGATTGTACAATTGTTTCTACGGTGTTCCTATACTAATGTACCGTTTATCTACCGTATATCTACCGTGTATCTACCGTATATCAACCGTAACTGACAGAGGTGAATTAGGGTAGTGATACTCTATGCGGTTTGTTATTTCGCTGCAAAATTACTGCCAATTTGTCAATGGTGCAATAGTATGAGGCAATTGTAGCAATCGCTAAAATGTATATATTTAATATTCTGTTGGTTATATAGTGAAATGTACAGTTTTATTTTTCGGGTTTAACTAATGTGTCATGCAAGAAATCGTATAATTCTCTGGTGGATATTCCGAGTTTCTGCGCTATACGGCGTTTGAAGGTGCTAATGCCTGTAGGGGAATAATGCATCCAATCCGCCAGTTCTTCTAGTGACGCGTGAGGGTAAAGAAGCATATAAGCACAGAAGACATTCTCCCTGTTGGACAGCCCTAATTCATCTAAATTGGTGAACCAGTCGTGCAAAATGCTGTCTAGTTCTTTCTTCAACACGTTGTAGTCATTCCACTGTTTGCGAGGACGAGGGTATTTGGTACGAATATCGGATAGTTGCACATCAAAATACAAATCATCGATTTGGTCATTAGCTACTTGCAGGCTTTTTCTAGCATGGTGGCGGTGGAGGACAATACCGAGCGTCAAAATCAAGCAAACTGCGACAGCACACAAAATAGTTATCCATGCCCAGCGATATGGATAAGGATTAGCCACATAGTCTTGCAAAATCGTTAAAGCTCCTTTGTATTTGCCGATTTCATCGTGTAGCAAGACATTGGCATCCTGGCGAGCATGAGCATATTGGCTCAGTCGGTCTATGTCGTTTTGGGCTTTGGCGTCTTGCATCAAGCAGTAATAAGCATTAACCAAATCGTTGGGATCGCTAGATAGATCTACAATAATTTTTGCAAAGGGAAGGGCCTGCGCAAAATTGTCCATATCTAGATAAACTTGCATAAGTTTCTTGTAGGTAAAGAATTTGTATTCTTCATACTGCCAGAAGTCTAGACTCTGGTGAAAATAGTAAAGAGCAGAGTCGTATTGGAGTTGCTCGTAGAAATAAAGTCCTTTGGTCTCATAGAAGCGTGCGAGATAGAAAGAGTCTAAAGCGTATGACTGGGCGAGATGTAGCACACTATCTGCGTGGTTGAAATAGTGAAGGTAGGCGTTGAATTCGGCGACATCTAATAAGGTATGCGCGTAATACCACTCTTTGCCACTGAGTTGGAAAGCGTGATTAGATCGCTGAAAGAAAATCAGGGCGAGGCTATCGCTCTCGTTCTGTTTGGCGATATGTGCCATACAGGAATT
>JAZLBE010000081.1:0-9510 GCA_045613525.1 Paludibacteraceae bacterium | reverse complement strand
CCACAAGGTTGGTGCCCTACCTGTAGAGGATTAGGACGCGTGAAGGGAGGCGATGAGGCGAAAAGGCAATTAGGCGATGAGGAATTGGACAATATCATCAAAGACGATGAGAATTGGTACACTCGTATCCTCGAGTATATGCAACAGCCAGAGGACGAGAAGGAGGAGAAAGAAGAGGTATGGTGCGAGTGTCCTGCGTGTCATGGTCAGCGTCTGCATCGCGAAGCACTTAGTTTCCGCATAGCAGACAAGAATATCGCCGAGCTCTCTGCTATGGACATCACAGACCTTAGAGCATGGCTCATGAATGTCCCAGCCCACTTGACCAACAAGCAACGCGCTATTGCAGAACCTATCGTCAAGGAAATCATCTCTCGTCTGGGCTTTATGCTCAGTGTGGGACTATCATACTTATCCCTCTCACGCTCATCCGATAGTCTGTCAGGAGGAGAAAACCAACGCATACGCCTAGCCACACAAGTGGGTAGTAAGCTTGTCAATGTACTCTACATCCTAGACGAGCCAAGTATCGGTCTACACCAACGTGATAATCAGCGTTTGATTGATTCACTTAAACAACTGCGTGATATGGGTAACTCTGTCATTGTCGTAGAGCACGACGAGGATATGATGCGTCAAGCAGACTTCATCATCGACATAGGGCCTAAGGCTGGACGTCTAGGTGGCGAAATTGTCTTCGAAGGCACCCCTGCCGAATTGCTCAAAGCAGACACTCTCACCGCTAAATATCTCCGAGGTGAACTGAGTGCCACGCTACCTCTCGCCTCTTCGCCTCTCGCCTCTTCGCCTAATAGCCTCGCGCTACACGGTTGCAGGGGCAATAACCTCAAAAGCGTGGATGTCTCTTTCCCATTAGGTAAGATGATCGCTGTCACAGGTGTATCGGGTAGTGGCAAATCCACACTCATCAACCAGACCCTCTACCCTATCCTCAGTCAATACTTCTACCGCAGCCTACAAGAGCCATTGGCTTACGACAGCATTGAGGGTGTTGAACATATTGACAAAGTGATTGCCGTAGACCAATCACCTATCGGTCGTACGCCCCGCAGCAATCCTGCTACATACACTGGAGTGTTTACAGATATCCGCAACCTCTTTGCACAACTACCAGAGTCCAAAATCCGCTCTTGGAAAGCAGGTCGTTTCTCCTTCAACAATACAGGTGGGCGTTGCGAGGAGTGTAGCGGCAATGGTTACAAGACCATCCAGATGAATTTCCTGCCTAATGTCTATGTGCCTTGCGAAGTGTGTGGCGGCAAACGCTATAATCGCGAGACACTCGAGGCACGATTCAAAGGCAAATCCATCGCCGACGTGCTAAACATGACCATCAACCAAGCGGTAGAATTCTTTGAGAGTCAGCCTTATATTCTCAAAAAGATCAAAACCCTGCAAAATGTAGGACTAGGTTATATCAAACTAGGACAATCATCCACCACCCTATCTGGCGGCGAGAGCCAGCGTGTCAAACTTGCTACTGAACTCGCTCGTCCAAGTACAGGTAAAACCCTATACATACTTGATGAACCAACCACTGGACTCCACTTTGAGGATGTACGCGTATTGATGGGAGTCTTGCGCCAGTTGGTAGACAAGGGAAATACAGTCATTATCATCGAGCACAACCCTGATGTCATCCGCTCATGCGACCACATCATCGACATGGGACCTGATGGCGGACGCGATGGTGGTACTGTTGTGGCAACAGGCACAGTGGAAGATATACGTAATAATGACAAAAGTTTAACCGGACGATATATTTAGAATAGAATGAGTTTATCACCTTTATTTATATTGACATTAGTAATCGGCATCATTTGGTTTGTACCATTGGTCTGCCGCAAAATCCACGTGCCAAGCATTGTGGGCTTTATCTTGGCAGGTATCATTATCGGTCCATCAGTATTGAACCTTGTGGGCGAAAGCCCTACAATCAAGATTCTCGGCTCTTTGGGCATGCTCTATATCATGTTCCAATCGGGTAGCGAAATTGATATCAATGACTTCAAACAATATAAGTATCGCTCGCTATTCTTTGGTTTGTGTACATTCTTCATTCCTTTTGGTTTGGGTCTCATCACCAGTAGATTCCTACTCCCATACGGTTGGTTGCCAAGTCTACTGCTGGGTGCTATGTATGGTAGCCACACCCTAATGACCTACCCTATTGTTAGTCGTTATGGTGTACAGAAAAATGTAGCAGTAAATATCACAGTTGGTGCCACCATGTGGGCTATCATACTGTCACTCATTGTGTTAGCAATAGTAGAAGGTTGGAGCCGTTCGGCACAAACTATTACAGAACAAATAATACAACTTTCCTTACTGATTGTATTTTTGCTTAGCGTATTGTGGCTTTTCCCACGTTTTGCGCGAATGTTCTTCAAACGTTATCGTGACCCTATCTCTGAGTTTGCTGTCGTGATGTTGATGTTGGTGAGCAGCGCCTTGCTTGCTGATTTGGCAGGTCTAGAAGGAATTTTAGGAGCCTTCCTCTGTGGTGTTTCGCTCAATCGTTTGCTGCCTAATCGTTCGCCACAAATGAGACGCATCAACTTTGTAGGCACCAGCATCTTCGTACCATTATTCCTCATCAGTGTGGGATTGATGATTGATATTCATGCTTTCTGGAGCGGTTGGACAACATTGACTATAGCACTCGTAATGATCACCACTAAACTGATAGGCAAGAGTCTATCTGCGTGGCTAGCTCAAGGTGTATTCCGCTTCTCCAAACACGAACGACAACTTGTATTTGGCCTTTCCCATGCTACCGCAGCGGGCACATTGGCTATTGTTACTATTGCATACCAAATGGGACTCTTGTCTTCTGACGTATTGAATGCCTCTGTCTTGATGATTTTAGTACTTTGTACTACGGCTAGCTTTATCTCGGAGCACGCAGCCAAAGAACTAGCCCTGCAAGAAAGTGCAAAATTAGAATCTGATCACGAAGACGACTATTGGTTGCTCACTTCTGTCGGCAAAGACCTTCGCCCAACGCTACGAGAAATAGGTGAGATGGCATCGCTTGACAATATAGAGATCAAACAGTCCGCTGACTGGCAAGATGTATCCAATATGGTGGAGCACACTAGCAAGTCGGTTATCGTATATCATGAAGCGCAACCGATTAACACAATCAATCGTTTGGTAGTAGCTGTTCCTCGTTATGCGGAGAAGGAGCGTGACTTTATCACATGCTTTGGTTTGGTTCGTCGTTTAGCAGGCGAATTAGGAGCCAAAGTGGTGTTCTATGCTCATCCTGACACTCAAGTAGCCTTGCAGACCATGTGTCGTCGTCCAGGCAAATATCTCCGTGCCTCTTTCCGCACAATGGACGGGTGGGAAGAGATTGATATCCTCTCCCAAACTATCATGGACAACGACATGCTGATTCTGCTGTCATCACGTCAGTCCACAGCTAGTTACAACCCATTATTCGAACAAATTCCTACGATGTTGGGCAAACATTTTACAAGTTACAACTCTATGGTAGTTTATCCTGAGCAGTTAACTAGCGGACCAGATATGGATACTTTGCTTACAGAAATTCCACCTGCAAGTACCACTTGGTCATTTATATCACGCTGTAAACGAGTTATCAAACGAATATTAAAAATAGATACCAACCTTTAAACCACCTTAATTATCCTTATGCAATCCTACCTTCGTAGCCTGGCTCAAGTCTTCATTCACAATGTCGGGCCAGATTTGTCTAGTTACACCTTTATCTTCCCTAACCATCGTGCGGGATTATTCTTTCGTAAGTATTTGGCGGAGTCTACATCCCAAACCATTTTCACACCTAAGATACTGACTATCAACGAGTGCTTTGCATCTTTGACTCATCTATGCGTAGTTGACCAACTCACACTACTCTTGCGGCTATATCGTTTGTACAAACAACATCGCTCAGATGCCGAACCTATCGAAGAATTCTTGCATTGGGGCAAAATGATGCTTGCAGACTTCTCTGAGATAGACAACCACCTCGTACAAGATGTCAAGTCACTATATGCACTCGTTGAAGATATGCATGACATCGATGCACACTTCTCGACATTAACCGACAAACAACTTGCAGCTATCAAACGTTTCTGGGGCGAGTTCCACCATTCTGTCGCACTGAACAACGACACCCATATGCATACGCATTTCATACGCACATGGGAGTTGCTCTATCCTTTATACAAGGCCTTACAAGACAACCTGCTACAAGACGATATTGCATACGAAGGACTACTACATCGCCATGTCATTGAGCATTGGGACGAGATACCTCAGCACAAGTTCAACAGCAATTACGTATTCGTTGGTTTCAATGCCATGACTGAGTCGGAGCGCCAACTTATGCTACGCATCCAAGCTATGGGACGAGCCGATTTCTATTTTGATTACCAACATGAGTTTCTACAAGATCCACAGAATGCTGCATCCAGATTCATGCAAGACAACTTGCTACTTTTCCGATCTAAATACACCATTCCTACCCCTACAACGGACACAACTCATAAGAACATCAATCTAGTCACTGTATCCTCATCCATTGCTCAGACCCACCAAGTGCATAGGATATTGTCGCAGCATATTTCTTCCACAGACAATTGGACTCGTACCGCAGTCGTTCTACCTAACGAAGAACTACTCATACCGTTGCTCCATACCATCCCTAGTCATATTGACAAAATCAATGTCACTATGGGATATCCACTACGTGCTACCTCAGCATATATGCTCATCGCATATCCTGAGCAATATATCTCTCCTATGCCTACTGAGGCCATAGACTTCATCGCATGCATGCGTACACAACTCCACGAGTTATACAAGAACAGCATCGTCTACAACTCACAAGGAGAGAGCATATCCGATCATAGCGAAAGCATATATCAATTGTACAAGACGCTAGATCTCATTCAACATACTATTCATCAGTATTCTGACATCCCATTCTCCGCCATATCCGTACAGCAGATTCTCAAAATGCTCACCCTGGACATGACAACCCCATATACCGGTGAACCACTCGAAGGACTACAAATAATGGGTGTATTGGAGACACGTGCATTGGATTTTGACAACATCATCATCACCGATTTCAACGATGATATCTATCCTGGTCGTTCTCGCGGCAATAGTTTCATCCCATATACCCTACGCCATGGTTTTGATTTACCTACCATCGAACGACAGGACGCCATCTTTGCATACAACTTCTACCGTATGCTATCGCATGCCAAGAACATTTGGTTTATTGCCAACACACACGCTGATGAACAGCACTCTGGCGAACTTTCACGCTATTTTTACCAACTCACATGGCAATACCAACTACCTATTACCCGTACTACTATCTGTGACGAATTAACCTCTAATACCACAGAGAGAAAACCTATTCTCAAAACAGAAAAAGTACAACAACTTTTATCCAAATATTTCACATCTGCCACAGAGCATAGATATTTTTCTGCTAGTGCGCTAGCCGAATACCTTAGATGTCCCAAATCTTTTTACTACAAATACCTAGAACGTGTACACGAACCAGCACCCGATGAAAGCATATCCATCAGCAACCTAACAATAGGTATCGTAGTACATGCCATCATGCAGCATCTATATAGCAAGTTCCACCAACAAATCGTACAAAAATCCGACATCGAATCACTTATGAACACTATCAATGACGATCAATATTGGTCTTCATTGGATGCGTTGGATCAACTCAACGGTGATGAACTTGCTAAGCGAATTGTTCATACATGCGTGCGCAACATCTTATACCACGACTATAATCAGGCTCCATTCCAATACATTGCATCTGAGCAGAATGTCTATCGCAACCTGCATCTACCACGCACCGGCCAAGATGTTGCATTCTTTGGAACGATTGATCGCATTGATATTCGAGGTAATCACATACGAGTCATCGACTACAAGACTGGTGGCACTGACCTCAAATTTCAGTCCATGACAAAAGCCTTTGGTTTGGATGACAAAACAGATAGCACCGATTTACCTATTCGTCAAAAGAGCAATCAATACATCATACAAACCCTCCTCTATTGTTGGCTATTACAAGAGCATCAACTTATCAAACAACTTCCTCACACAGAGGCATTATCTTTTGCTCCTCACATTTACCCTGTTCGCCAGTTACATGATGACGATATACTCACATATCTTCATCAGCAAACAGAGCCAGTGTTGTTCCAAGACGATATCGTACGCGACTTTTTAGAGGAACTCACCGCTCTTCTAGAAGAGATTTTCAATCCTGATATTCCATTCCATACTGCCGTAGATACGAGCAGATGCGACGAATGTTTTCTCAATCAGATTTGTTCCCTCAACAACCAACCGAAATAAATAAGGAGGCGCTTTCGCCTCCTTATTTTATATCATTTTCGCTCTACTTTTGCGATATCGACATAGTGCATACATGGCACATAAGACACCTAGCAGCAATGCCACATCCCATCCTCCACCTATCGGAGTCGGATTTGTATCAGGAACACCTGGTATCACAGGTGCCTTACGAATAGGGGAAATATAACCACTCTCCGTCTCTGAATCCTCCAACAACACACCACCTTTTATAGATGATGCCACCGTTCTAACTGCTCCATTAGCCACATGCATCGGAGCAACAGCTGTCCTCTCCATAGGCTTCCTTACGCTACCAATGCCATACGCACTAGTAGACCTAAAGTCTGCAGTACTTGGAGCCATCACACCCACTCCTCCACTCGAATACGAATGGATTTCCGCGTTAGAGGTTCTGTACAGTTGTGCTTGCATGATGCCACCTGCGGCATATGGACACAATATGATTAATATAATGAGTATTCTCTTCAAAATCTTACCTTAAAAATCTATCCCTATTTACAAACCATTTTCAATGCTATATCATTCAATCGCAGCACATATACTCCGGTTGACAGGTGCGACAGATCTACTGTGCATGGAGCCGAACCTACTGCATAGCTTCCCACTAGCAATCCGCCCATAGCATACACTTCCAACCTGCTATTCATAGGTGCACTATCCACGCATACCATTTTACCTGCCACCCATATTCTAGCGCCTTGTACATCTTCTATACCCGTTGTCAAACCGCCATCTTCTGTTGACTCATTTGCATGATCTAACAACAAGAATCGTCTGTCATTGATCATACCAGGTGTAGCGTGGAAGGTGTATATATCGTCACCTACAAGCGATATCAGACTATCATTCTCCAAGTCTTGTAAATACAATTCTTCTCCGACTACCGAACTTATATATAGTCTATATTCACTATCGCTTCCTGCTTGGAAACCTATATATGTACTATCTATTTTATCCGACACAGATATCTCCATCTGGCCGTCTTTTTCATCTGTATAGATGCTCACCTGACCATCAACTGCTATATTCTCTGCATCATAACCATTGTCATATCCAGAGCTAGCAGAAGCATATTGTATCACATACATTCGGTCGGCACCGCTATTGTCGCTATTCACCTGCAGACGGACACGCTTTATACTCTCGTCTTCCGCCTCTGGTGCACGCATAGGCTTGTTGCTTGCAGGGGCACCATACACGTGCTTCAAATAATTCAACTTGATTTTTCCGCCTGTTCCTTGTGCCACTACATACACACCTTGCATTGGTGGAATAGTAGTCTGATCCAAATTCTTATCTAGCAACGCTGCTCCTAGCGGATTGATAGCATAATATTGTCCCGGTGAAGAACCATTCGTCATCTCATTTTTTCCGCCTTGCTCTTGCCACTGTTTCCACGAACCCGAATTGAACAGATAGAATGTTTGTATCACTTCTCCTTCAAAATCATCACTATCAAATTTCGTCAAGTCAATTGGAGCCAAGTAACTATTCACAAACAAGTTACTTCCACCCATTCCTTTCTCTGTAACGGTCAAATCTATCTCTTGTAATTCACTGGATATAATTGGTTCTGCAGTTATCACAAAATTAGCGGCTGGAGCCTCCACACTTCCTTTACTTTGTGTCATAGCATATCCCACAAATGGCTTCAATTCGGCACCCGTTTGATACACCCATCCGTTCACCTCATCCCAGTGATATATCATAGTCTTATCAACATCACTTGCCATATGCATGTCCTCACCTGGGGCACCCATATATTGCCATACCTCATCGCGCAGATTACCCGAGTTGTATGCCGCTGTGGTGTAGTTGATTGTCACCTTAGCTGGCTTTTTAGTCGCAGCAGGATGCACCTTCAAAAAACCCGCGCCTTCTGGTTTATTATCAATGATGATACTGCTACCATCTTCTTTTGCTCCTTGTATGCCTCCTTCGGCTACGCTTAGTCCACCCGTACTAGTAATATGTATCGTTCCGTTTGCCGCTATTACTACACCTTCTACTGTCACGCTTGTGCTTAATTCTAGCGGAGCATCTACGGTCACTGTTTCTTCCTTCGAAGGTACACGACATATATTCCAGTTGCTTGGGTCATTCCAGTTTCCATCATCGCCTATATATGTAGGGTTATAGTCGACCACAAAGTTATATACTATAGAATATGCCTTGTAGTTATCACTTTCTGCAGCGCTACCTTTGACTTGTATGTTTCCGCTCTTGTAGATATTCAACATATTACCCTCAAAACTTGCACAATCTTCTCCTGACACTATTTCCCACTCTACAGCCACATGCACATCGGTCTCCTCTGGGAACTCCAAACAGGTAGTAATCGTTCCAGGACGACTCCATGTTATTTTCTGTTCACCCTTGATGACAATAGCTGTTAGTTTAACCTCCTTCATCATTCCTGTTAGTTCATCCCTTAGGGTCAATGTCTCTTCCACCGCATCACTCGCTACGCTTGGACGCCAAGAAATATTGAGTGTTTGTGTACCAAATGCACCACATTGTCCAAAGACTACTGGGTCTGCTGACAATTCATTCGATGACAACACCGGATAAATCTCTGATTTGATATTGGAATAATTGATATTCAGACTCTTTGTCACAGTACTACCGATCAATATCTCTCCAAAATTCACTTCTTCCACATTATCCTCCGTTTCCAAGTATTGAGCAGGATGCACTTGTATGTTGGACACGTAGTGATAACCTGTTCCGCCCGAAGGACGCACGAAGCGGATTTGTGTTGCATTGCGTGGCAATGCGATACCTGTTTCTGTGGTTGCTTGGTCTTCCTTAGGCGTTACCTCTTTCGCATCTACCCAATTGCTGTTATCATCCGTTGTATATTGCGCTTTGATAGTACCACTATAATACTGAATACCTAGATCCCATGATGCTCCATAATGTTGGAACTCCAATGTTCCTGGTACACCTTTATCTCTATCAATAGCGAAAGGTCCTTGAACAATCTCATTCGTGTTATATGCAAAGAATGACACTTCATCCTTATGTTCTAGCAG
Source organism: Paludibacteraceae bacterium (assembly GCA_045613525.1). Taxonomy (GTDB): domain Bacteria; phylum Bacteroidota; class Bacteroidia; order Bacteroidales; family Paludibacteraceae; genus Colicola. Next base: position 61 of record JAZLBE010000081.1, on the reverse strand, counting down.
CAACTCATCAGCACAACCTACTGGCTTTGCCTTCACCATTACAGGTACTACTAGACTAACA
>JAZLBE010000080.1:0-7196 GCA_045613525.1 Paludibacteraceae bacterium | reverse complement strand
AGGTCAGCGTGCTGCTATCATAGCTATCAACCCATACTTAGCACACCGCCGTTTTGCCTCTTTGGCAGAGCGTTATCAGAACGATGGCGAGTTCCTCCGCAATTTCATTTATAATGTCCTCTATAGCTTATCTTCGGGTGTGACACATAGTGTGCAGTTTGCCATGACGGCTATGTTCAAGGCCGCTTGCCAGGGAAAGATCGATTTTGTGACTACCACCCGCGAGTATGCGCGAAGAGCCAAGCTGGTTAAGGAAATCATGCTTCGCAATGGTTTCCATATCGTTTATGACAAGGATGCTGACGATGAGGAGGTAGGCGATGGTTTCTTCTTTACGTTTGGATACAAGGACTGGACGGGCGAGAAGATGGTCAATAAGATCATCTACTATGGTATCTCGGCTATCTCGCTGGCTAGTACGGGTGCCAAACGTGAAGGTATGCGTGCCTGCGTAAGTTGTATCAAGGACGACCAACTTGAAGAACTCGACCGCCGTCTAGCATTGTTCAATAGAGATTTCTGCGATAAGTAGTTTTCTTGCCTATACCCCATAGCGCATCAGGCGCGTCCTATATCCTAAAAAATAGAGTGTACCCATTGCAAGTACACTCTATTTTTTCTCTTTTACCTTGCCTTATTCCACCGAGAGAAGACCGAGAGAAGACCGAAAGAAGACCGAGAGAACTTTTGCATGATTTTTTGCACAAATCTTTTGCATATTTCAGAAAAAAATTGTAACTTTGCAGTCGAAATAAAATGTTGTAACTTTGTAGTCGGAACAAGAACAAACACCATGATTACTAACGAAAGCAATCTTATTATTTACAATACCGTAGATGGGCGTGCAAGCGTAGTGCTGTATGCTCGTGATGGTAGTGTATGGATGAACCAAAATCAATTAGCAGAACTTTTTGACACCTCTAAGCCAAATATCAGTATGCACATATCTAACATACTGAAAGAAAATGAGTTGCAATTAGATTCAGTTGTTAAGAATTACTTAACTACTGCCGCTGATGAATTGCAAAACACTCTGCAAGAGAAGCGTTAGTCAATCTCTAGGCTTTTCCTAATAGTTCAATATATAGTAACTATCCAGAAATTCCGGAAGGTTTAATATTAACATTTGTATATTTCAAAAAAATGTTGTAACTTTGCGGGGTAAAAGGAAATCTGTTACAAACTTTCGGCACGAGATGCAAAAAGTTATTATTTTTGAAAAAAAAACAAAAAAAAATATAGATACTGACATGTTTTGTCAGTTTGATGTAGTAATTTTGCAGCCGGAAACGAAAAATCCGCATTTTTTGAAATTATTAACCCACAAAATTACTACAATTATGCAAACATCAAACATGCTATTTATCCCTTTTGGCGACACTCACGAAATGGCATCGGGAAAAGCGACCACCATCCACCCAACAAGCGCAACGCCAAACACAACCAAACAAGTAAAATCAACAACTATGACCGATAAAATCAAAGACCAGGAGCGCGAGGAGCTCCACAAAGCCATCTGGGGCATTGCCGACGATCTGCGCGGCAGCGTGGACGGATGGGATTTCAAGCAGTACATTCTAGGAATCATGTTCTACCGCTATATCAGCGAGAACTTGACACACTATATCAACAAAGGTGAGCACGATTCAGGTAACCCTGATTTTGACTACGCTGCGCTCCCAGATGTAGAAGCAGAGTCTGCGCGTGCGGGATTGGTAGAGGAGAAAGGTTATTTTATTCTCCCAAGCCAACTCTTCTGCAATGTGCGCAAACACGCGAAGAACGATGCCGACCTGAATATCACCCTCGAGAACGCTTTCCGCGCTATTGAGCAGAGTGCACAGGGTTCGGACAGCGAAGGCGATTTCAAAGGTCTGTTCGATGATGTGGATGTCAATAGCAAGAAACTGGGTGCAACGCTCAACCAGCGCAACGATAAGCTCTGCAAGTTGCTGGATGGTATCGGCAATATGAAGCTGGGCAACTACCAAGATAATAGCATTGACGCTTTTGGTGATGCATACGAGTATTTGATGGCAATGTACGCCAGCGGCGCGGGTAAGTCGGGTGGTGAGTTCTTCACTCCGCAAGAGGTGAGCGAACTGCTTTGCCGTTTGACTATCGTAGGTAAAAAGCAGGTAAATAAGGTGTACGATCCTGCATGCGGGTCGGGTTCCTTGTTGTTGAAGTTTGCTAAGATCCTCGGTAGGGATAATGTGCGCGATGGTTTCTATGGTCAGGAGATCAACCTCACGACTTACAACCTCTGTCGTATCAATATGTTCTTGCACGATATAGGTTTTGATAAGTTCGATATTGCTTGCGACGACACACTGCTTTCTCCTCAACACTGGGATGACGAACCATTTGAGGCTATCGTGAGCAACCCACCTTATTCTATCAAGTGGGAAGGCGATAAGAACCCTCTGCTTATCAACGATCCTCGTTTCTCTCCTGCGGGTGTGTTGGCGCCAAGCAGCAAAGCAGATTTGGCGTTTATCATGCACTCATTGCATTGGTTGGCTGCTGATGGAACTGCGGCTATCGTTTGTTTCCCTGGTGTGATGTATCGCGGTGGGGCAGAGCAGAAGATTCGCAAATACCTGATTGATAACAACTATGTAGATAGTATCATCCAGTTGCCAGATAACTTGTTCTTTGGTACTAGCATTGCTACCTGTATTATGGTGCTCAAGAAGAACAAGAAGGACAATAATGTGCTGTTTATTGATGCATCGCAAGAGTGCGAGAAGGTGACGAACAATAACAAACTCCGTGAGCACCATATTGAGCATATTATGGAGCTCTATACCGAGCGCAAGGATGTAGAGCACGCCGTGGCATTGGTGAATAACAAAGTGATTGGCGAGGAGCAGAATTATACGCTTTCGGTTAGCATCTATGTAGAGAAAGAAGATACTATCGAGAAAGTGGATATCGTAGAACTCAACGCACGCCTAGCAGAGATCGTAAAGAAAGAGAACGAACTGCGAAAGGAGATTGATGAGATTATCAAAGAGATTGAGGGATTGGTATAATCGTGAAAATAACATGCGTATGGAAGGCAACGGAAATATCATCATCTACCAAACGGAAGACGGATTGACCAAGTTGGATGTGCAACTGCATGATGAAACAGTATGGCTGTCACAACAGCAGATGGCAGAATTGTTTCATTCGTCGCGTACTAATATTGTAGAGCATATCCAGCATATTTATCAAGAGGGTGAACTGATGGAAATTTCAACTTGTCGGAAATTCCGACAGGTTCAGCAAGAAGGTAACCGTATGGTAAGTCGAGAAATTCCATTTTATAATTTGGATATGATTATCTCGCTTGGTTATCGTGTACATTCTTTGGTAGCAACCAACTTCCGCATTTGGGCTACGCAACGCCTCAAGGAGTATATTATCAAAGGTTTCACGATGGACGATGAACGCCTGAAGGGCAATGCTGGAGGAAACTATTGGAAGGAACTTCTTAGTCGTATTCGTGATATCCGTTCATCGGAGAAGGTGCTTTATCGTCAAGTATTGGACTTGTATGCTACCAGCGTGGACTACGATCCCAAGAGCGAGGAGTCTGTTCGTTTCTTCAAGATTGTGCAGAACAAATTGCACTATGCAGCACATGGCCATACGGCCGCTGAGGTGATTTATGAGCGTGCTGATGCAGATAAACCATTTATGGGCTTGACTACTTTTTCGGGGGAGTTGCCAGCGTTAAAGGATATTTCTGTGGCAAAGAACTACTTGAGTGAGAGCGAGTTGAAGATTTTAAATAACTTGGTATCTGGATATTTCGATTTGGCGGAGATCAATGCTATGGAGCATAAACCAATGTATATGAGTGACTATGTTCAGCAATTGGATTTGGTGCTATCGGTTGGCAATCGCCCTTTGTTGGAGGGTTCGGGCTCAGTGAGTCACGCACAAGCCATAGAGAAGGCAACCAACGAATATCGCAAGTGGCAAGCAAACACCCTTTCGCCAGTAGAGCAGGAGTATATGAGTACTATCAAAGCTTTAGCTGCAGAAACTAAAAAAAGTACTAAATCATGACAAAACTCGAACAACTAATACAAGACCTCTGCCCCAATGGCGTGAAAATGGTAAAGCTGGGGGATGCCTTTAAGCGATTAAAAGGCACTCCTATCACTGCAGGAACTATGAAGCAGATTGCGGATGATGCTGGTGATGTGACCATTGTAGCAGGAGGTAAAACGATTGTAAAGGCATTTGAGAAAGATATTCCAAACGCCAATATAATCCGTGTGCCAGCCGTTTTAGTTCAATCAAGAGGAGTGATAGATTTTCTTTATTATGATACTCCTTTTACCTTCAAAAACGAAATGTGGGCATACACTACGGATAGTCAAATTTCTGTTAAGTATCTATATTATGTTCTTCAAAATGATGTAGAACATTTTAGAGATGCAGCTAAAGGAATGGGAGCACTCCCTCAAATATCTCTCCCAGTGACAGAGAACTTTGAGATTCCGCTGCCGCCTTTGGCGGTACAAAGTGAAATTGTCCGTTTACTGGACAAGTTTACTTTGTATAAGTCCGAGCTTGCAGCCGAGCTTGCAGCCGAGCTTGCAGCTCGCTGCAAACAATATGAACACTACCGAAACCAATTACTCACATTCGACGAAAATACCAAACGAGTTAAATTGGGAGAGGTAGGGGAGTTTATTCGCGGTAATGGTTTACAAAAGAAAGACTTTGTAGATGAGGGATTTCCTTGTATCCATTATGGACAAATTCATACCTATTATGGTACATTTGCGACTAAAACAAAATCATTTGTAGCAAATCCACTTTATTCTAAATTAAAGAAAGCACATACAGGTGATTTAATAATAGCAACTACAAGTGAAGATGCAGAGGGTGTTTGTAAAGCAGTTGCATGGTTGGGTAAAGAAGATGTAGCTGTAAGTGGTGATGCCTATATTTTTAGACATTCGCAGAATCCAAAATATATGGCATATCTATTTCAAACGGAACAATTTTTGAAATATAAGAAGAAGGCAGCTACAGGAACTAAAGTAGTTCGAGTTTCTGGAGAAAGTATGGCAAAGTTTGAATTTGCTATCCCTTCTCTTGAAGTTCAGGAGCGCATCGTGTCCATCCTTGACCGTTTCGACAAACTTTGCCACGATATTCGTGAGGGACTACCCGCCGAGATCGAACTCCGACAAAAGCAATACGAACACTATCGTGATAAGTTGTTAACTTTTACCGACATTATTGGCTACAAAAACTTGTTATAATAGCATAATAATTAATATATACTATAAATCAAATACTTGACATGGGAAAAACATTAACTGAAATAGCTCAAACGCTCATAGATGCCGATAAAAAGGTACAATTAATATACGCCTTTAATGGTGTTGGAAAAACTCGCCTTTCTCGTGAGTTTAAGAAGTTGGTTGCTCCCAAAAATAACGATGAAGAACAGGGGGAAGAAAAACTGATAAAAGTTCTTTACTACAATGCTTTTACAGAAGATTTGTTCTATTGGGACAATGATTTGGCTGGAGATACAAACAGAAAATTAATCATACATCCAAACAGTTTTACGGATTGGATACTCAAGGAGCAAGGGAAAGAAAGCAATATCATTACGCATTTTCAGCATTACACAAATGATAAGTTAACTCCATCATTTAACGAAAACTTCAACGAGATTACATTTTCATTAGAACGTGGAGATGATGATAAGATAGGCAACATTAAAATCTCTAAAGGTGAAGAGAGTTGTTTAATTTGGTGTGTGTTCTATAGTTTGCTCGAACAGATTGTTGAAACTCTAAATATTCCAGAGGAAACAGATAGAGATACCAATCAATTTAATGAATTGAAATATGTATTCATTGATGATCCTGTAAGTTCGTTAGATGAAAATCATTTAATAGAATTGGCAGTAAATATAGCAGAATTGATAAAATCATGTCAATCAAAAGTTAGATTTATCATTACTACGCATAATCCATTGTTTTACAATATACTTTACAATGAGTTAGATTTAAAGAAAAAAAATAAGGAGGGAAAAGAATGTTGCTATCTATTGGATAAAAACAATGATGGCACGTATGAATTAAAAGGAAAACTTGGTGATTCAAATAAGAGTTTTTCATATCATCTTTATTTGAAACAAGTTCTTCAAGAAGCTATAGATGGAAATAAAATTGAGAAATACCATTTTATGTTGCTTAGGAATTTATATGAAAAGACTGCGAACTTTCTAGGTTATCCACAATGGTCAGATTTGCTGCCAGATGATAAAAAAACATACTACAATAGAATCATTCAATTTACCAATCATTCAACATTATCGAATGAGGCAGTTCGAAAACCAACAGAGCCAGAGAAAAAGACATTAGGAGTGCTCTTAAAACATCTTGTAGATAACAATTATTATATTAAAGAAGAATAAAATGGCACAGTATAACACTATAGCAGAATCAAATAATTTCATAGTACTTGAAAACTATGAAAATAACTCAGTATTAGCGGCTTCATCTGTTGCTTATCAAACAGAGGAATCGCTTGAACGCGAGTTAATTCAAGACTTACAAAATCAAGGTTATGAATATTTGCCAGATTTAAATACTCCAGAAGCATTGCTTGCTAATGTAAGAAAGCAACTTCAAACACTTAACGCTGTGGAGTTTTCGGATAGTGAATGGGCAAGATATGTAGAAGAGTATCTGGACAAGCCTAATGATTCTCTTGTCGAGAAAACAAGAAAGATTCAAGATGATTATATATATGATTTTGTATTTGATGATGGTCATATTAAAAACATTTATTTGATAGACAAACAGAATTTATCACGAAACAAAATTCAGGTTATCAGGCAGTTCTCACAAGAGGGGTTGCTACTTAACCGCTACGATGTGACAATCTTAGTTAATGGATTACCTTTAGCTCATGTGGAGTTGAAGAAGCGTGGTGTAGCTATTCGAGAAGCGTTTAATCAAGTACATAGATATTCAAAGGAAAGTTTTAATTCGGATAATTCATTGTACAAGTATATTCAAGTCTTTGTTATTTCAAATGGCACAGATACGCGATATTTTGCGAATACTGTAGAACGGAATAAAAATAGCTTTGACTTTACAATGAATTGGGCCAAAGCAAACAATACATTAATTAAAGACTTAAAAGATTTTACTACAACATTCTTT
>JAZLBE010000079.1:0-24665 GCA_045613525.1 Paludibacteraceae bacterium | reverse complement strand
CAACCAACGAAATCCATCCCCAACGCCAAGGATAAGGGTTAGATAGATATTCTTTTAACAACGGAATCGCTTTAGCATATTTGGAGATACCTCTATCTAATGTTTGTTGTATATCTGCACGAGTATGGGCAATTTCAGCTAATAGTTTGGCATCATCTTTTACTGTTGCGTCCCAAAGCAAACAATAGTAAGCATTTACAAGATAATTTGGGTTTTGGGAATATTGAACAATCTTTTCGGCATAGGGCAAAGCACTTGCCAAATCTTCCATATCGCAATAGACTTGAACCAATTTCAGATAAGTATAGGCTTTATCTTCTTCTGTTTTCCAATGCGATAATCCTTGTTTGAAATATACTAAAGCGGAATCATACTCCTGTTTAGAATAGAAATATAGTCCTTTCGTTTCAAGAAAGCGAGCATAGTAGTATGCATCATCCATCAAATAGGATTGAGCTGCTTGAAATAGAGTGTCTGCTATTGAATAGTGTTGAAGATAACAATTGAACTCTATGACATCCAATAAGGTATGGGCATAGTACCATTCATTGTTACTTTCTTTGAAAGCTTGGTTTGCTCGTTCAAAGAAAATAAGTGCCAAACTATCGCTATTGTTGTTTTGCTTGCAGATATGTGCCATACACGAGTTCACACGTCCTCGATAAATAGGATCATCTATTTGCAATCTGTCTGCTTCAATGTAACACTCAGCAGCATTCGCTATCAGATTGGAAAAACTGTAGTTCCTCCCCAAGTAGTAATAGGCCTTACCCAATATGTTAGGTAGCAGGATTCTTCCAATTGGATTATCCAATGTACAAATAACTTTCTTTAACGCCACGGTGTCGTTGTAGATTCTGTGCTCATTTTGATCTATACTATCAGCAACTGCAATGACTTCCCTTGCCTCTTGCCAGTGACAAGAAGACAAAGAACATAGGATACTTAACAATAATATAACTACTCGTACACGATGCATAAAAGACTATATTTGAAAAATGTTCTCTTTTATTTCACTTCCATTCCCATAATATTGTAGGTCTTGCCGTCACGGAGGATAAGAAGATGACCGTTGTGGAGAGTTTTTCGAGTTCTGATATTGTTGCCATATTGTTATATAATTTTGCGTGCAAAATTACTAAAAATAATTGACAAAAGCAAGCATTTCAAAAATTAATATGAAAATCCTATTGTATTTGTATCATTTTTAGTTCGTGCTAATTTAAAATTGTAGATATGTTCAAATAGACAACTTCAATGTGCTTTCTTATGAGTTTATTTTAAAATTGCTTTTACTGTTGCAAATATAACATGGTGTTATAACTCGTATAACAGAATAAATGAAACTCCTCAGGTAGATATTATCTTTGCAGCGTTCGATTGAAAAATCAATGAAAACAATTAGAAAAAAAATAGTAAAATATGAGTGAAATTAGAAAAATGAAATTGGAGGATGTTGCTGAAAAAGACCTCCGTAAGTATTTAAAATCCAATAGCATAGGGTTTTATTCTGCACGAGAAAGTGTATGTGGTAAGGTGAGATGGTTTAAGTGGAATAAAGGGGAGTGTTCTGTGTTCTCTAACTTCTATCCTTGTAGAATAGAGTATGATGGTATGATATTTAACTCCTCTGAACAAATGTTCACATACTATGTATATGCAGATAGACCCGATGTGCAGTCTCGTATAATGCGTGCAAGGGATGCTAAGGAAGTGCATTGGATCGCTAAGGAGTATGATGCGAAGAGAAACTTGTCCATAAAGGATTGGGTATCAATAATGAAGGTGTGCCAAGAGTATAAGTATTTGTGCTGTCCTGAGTTTAGAGAAAGGGTTATACTGTCAGGAGATTTGCCGCTTGTTGAGGCGAATGATTGGTGGGACGTTAAGGCAGGTGCCATCGATGGAAGTAAATTGAAGAATGGAATGTTTAAAGGAGAAGACGTTAGTGATTATTATATTGGACTGAATGCCTTAGGGCGGTGTATTATGTGGGTAAGGGAAAAGTATAAGAACGTTTTTAAAATAGATTGGTATGGTGGGTGCACATTATAACATTGTGTTATAGTGTGTATAACGCCGTATATCATACATCGCTCGAAAGTAGTATTTTTGCAAAGTTTTATAATAATTTAAAGGTGGGGTTCACCACTTTAAAAACGATTGACCAATGAAAGATTTACAGGTAAAAATTAGAAAAGAGAGCATTATTATTAATGGTCAAAAAATGGATTTATTCCAAGTTATGAATACCTTAGTTTTCCAAGACATTTGGGATAATATTTGCTATGAACAGTCAAAGGCAATTCATTCTTGCTACCTAAGAACGGGTAAAGTGGTTCTTTTTAAAGATGACACATCATATCTTTTTAAGAATAATATGAAATTTCTTCTAATGGCATGTGTAAAATGGATAAACGAAGGTAAGGTCTGCCGTGATAACACTTATAGAGAAAGATGTATAAAGGAAATTATGAACTTTATGTTCACTACAGGTATGTATCGTTGGGTGTTAAAGACACAAAAATCTTATTATTCATTTATCCATAAGTATGTTGTTCTATTTGGAGAAGAAATCCCTGAACCACAAACTCTTTACAGAGCAAACAACCTCTCGGAGACAGGTAAGAACTTAGGATGTTTTTGGGGAGACTATGAAATGGCAGTAGAATATCAAGAGCATTATGGTTCTATGTGTTTTCAGATGCACCTCCCAAAAGGCACTAAAGTGGTGTCTATCTGCGATAAGCGTGGATGGCATTACTTAGTAGATATGATTCATACACTTGGAGAGTATGGAAATAGGAGTAATATCAGTTGTATAGTGAATAATAAGTTGCATCGCATTGCATAAGAAACAGAGAGAGGAGGTACACCTCCTCTTTCTATTTATTCGCTCACAAACATACTCTTAATCTTCCTTAGTGTCATTATAGAAGTACCTGTTATTGCATTGATATTGCGTAAACTCAATCCCTTCTTCAGCAGACTAATATCCTTAGCATATTGCTCCTTGTATGTATCATTACTCTTCCTGTATGTGTCAGGTCTGCCCATCTTCTTGCCTTCTGCTTTACATTTGGCAATGTACTGATTGCGTCCACTTGTCATTCTTTCCACTATGGTAAGACGCTCCATGCTTGCGATTTCTAATAGTATAGTGCATATTAGACTTGCAACAGGGTTGGTCTTGCCATTAACAATAGTCTCTAAGTTATAGTTCTTTACATACAAGCAAATACCTTCATCATTCAACATTTGAATAACCTTCAACGCTTCAAGTGTATTGCGCCCTAAACGTGAAATCTCTAATACTACCACCTTATCTATATCGTGCGCGCGCACGTATGTAATCATATCTTGAATTTCTGTACGTTCCTCTATTGTCTTTGCACCACTTACTTTATTCGCAAATACCTTGCAGATATTCCACCCTTGTTTAACACAATACTCGGTAAGTTCGTTAATTTGACGATTATAATCTTGGTGATTTGTGCTCACCCTTGCTAACAACACTACGTTCATAATCTTATATATTTAGATGTATATTCTTCTATTAATTATTGAATGCTATATTCACGCTTAACACACTCTTCGTAGTTATCTACTTTTTCAATTGCTTTATCAAGCACAGACACAAGACTATCTACATAAATATCGGAAATTTTCTCCTTAATAGTTCCGTCTTGATTCAGCAAATACACATCGAACAAGTCCAACCAATTCAACATGATACGCACCTCACCTGTATGCTTGAATCCATTTACTCTGATAGATAGTCCACCTTCTCCCTCCTCACACTCCATAATTGGGACACATGATTCAAGTCCCCAACTCATAACGATACAAGGGTAATAACTTAGAATCTTCTTAATATATTGATCAATGTACATAGTCTTATTTATTAGTTGTTAATATATAGTTAGGTGTAGGGGAGTTCTCACTCCCCTTGTTATTACTCAACCCAAAGAAGAGATTCCCAACGAAACGATTTCCATTTCATTCCATCTTCTACATCTATGAACGCACATGTAGCATAATCCTCACGACTGACTCCGTTTCCATTAGTCTTCGCTGCGGCAATATTTTCTTGGATTGTACCCCATGCCTCACGAATAGAACCATCTTTTTTCTTGAATGCGAAGTGTGCGATACCATTCGCCATTTTGGTTTTCAAGTTCTCAATCATCATTGCCTTGCCAACCGCCATAATAGCATCTTGGGTACGGTCAAGAATAGTTGCCATGCGAGTTGCAGTCATGTTGTTAATGGTCATCATGTTCATGCCTGTGGTGCTGATAGTTGCAAGAGTTGTCATAATTGTATGTTGTTTTTTGGTTAATATTCTTATTGTTGCGTCATCCATGTTGGAATGTATTTTGGTTGCCCCCAACCATTCAATTGGTATATTCTACGGTACGCCTGTTCTGCGGTGTCGCAATTCTCTACTTTTCGACTACTTGAAGAAGTTCCGTCCTCGCTAACATACTCAACCTGCCAAATACCCCACTTGTTATACGAGCGTCCAAAATGATATGTTCCAACTTTTCTAATCATAATTTTTATTTTTGTGTAATGATACATCACATATTGTTTTTAAATGTGATGCAAAGGTACACATTTTTTCTGACATGTGCAAATATTTTTACGAAAAAATGCAAAAATAAATCACTTTTTGTGATTTTTGTTGTATATTTGAAAAAAAAGTAGTAATTTTGCCGTGATTTTTAACATCACATACAATATGAAGGAATATTATAAGAAAAATCTTACGCATGACGATTTGTGCGTAAAACAATTGTTAAAGGCAAAAGGAATGACGATAGCAGAACTTGCAGAGCGAATTGGAATGGCACGTGAAGCATTATCAAGAGTTCTATCGGGTGGAAATCCTCAATATTCAACATTGGCAGCGGTGGCAGAGGCACTCGATGTGTCAGTCCCTGAACTGTTCAAGAAACCTGAGCAAGATAACCAAAAAGATTTGTACGGTATTCTTGTTTATAAAGGAGAACCATTTGAGATAAACTGTCAGATAGATTTACATAATCTACTACAGAAGATATATGATGATAATAGAAAAGTATTAGATAAAGAGTAATATGCAAGAGTTTTTAAAGGAGTTAATTCGGATTGAAATTAACGATAAGGAAAAATGTTTTAATGGTTATTATTCTGCTGAGGCATATACTAAATACTTAAATGAACTATATGCTGCGGCAAATATGTCAATCTTGGTTGACGAGAGATATACTGCTATTCTATATACTCAATTAAAAGACTTTATGACCATGTTGGATGCGTATCTACCTATGTTTGCCGAGACGGTAGAGGATATGCGCCATGATGCAGAGGTGGATAAGAACTTAAAATGTGAGTACGATTGGTATAAAATGCTCTTCGACATTAGAAATGCTAAAATTTATTATTACGAGGAATTAATGAATATAATGTCTCCTCAGGTAATAGTTAAATCTGACGGAAAGGTTGGTGTTAAAGAGTTAGTAGATGATCAACCAAAGTTGGCGAAGGGGGTAGAGGAGATAGCAAAAGTGTTAGGTTGTGGAAAAACAAAAGCAAACGAGATTATCCAATCAGGATTTATGAAAGAATATGAGGTTGGACATTATAATGGAAGGACGCCTGTTCTTGAAATTGACAAATGGGAGAGATTACCATCAGAATTAAAGTCGAAAATCTGCAAAAAGAGGTCTTAGTATAGGTGCTTTAAAGAGATACTTTTGCGAAACTCGTGTGAAGTTTCGTGTGAAGTAAAAGAAAAATCACTCATAACTTGTTGAATGTTAACTTGTTATGAGTGATTCTTGCGGTGCGGACGGGACTCGAACCCGCGACCCCATGCGTGACAGGCATGTATTCTAACCAACTGAACTACCGCACCAATTATATGTCTTACTTCCTTTTCGAAAGCGAGTGCAAAGGTACTGCTTTTTTTTGAATTGACCAAATAATTTGTAAAAAAAAGTGAGAATTCGTGTAAATTTGTAATATTTATTTGTCAAAATATAGAAAAACATGCTATAAAACATAATTTTCCGTCCTAAAATTTGGTGGATATATAAAAAAGCAGTACCTTTGCACCGTGTTTTTCATGGTATTAGATTTAAGGTTAAGTAAAGATTGGGTTGTCGAGATGACAATCCTCTTTTTTTTTATATTAACTTGCATTATTTAGCAAAATGAGTGTGATTATAGTGCATTTAAACTTATACAAAAAATGGTTACCCTTGATGAGTAACCATTTTTTTGTATCTAATAGTTTTATTTAAAGTGCCTTGAGTGTTGCTAATAAGTATTCGTAGAACTTAGCAACAGATAGAATGTTAACTCTCTCATCTGGTGAGTGTGGATACTTGATGGTAGGTCCAAATGAGATCATATCCATACCAGGGTAGTTGCGACCAATAATACCACATTCTAGTCCAGCATGAATAATGATAACTCGAGGTTCTACATTGTAGTTCTCTTGGTAAGTATTCTTCATTACTTGCAAGATGTGACTATTCAAATTAGGTTTCCAACCTGGATATGAACCTGAGAAAACAACTTCAGCTCCTGCCATTGCGAAGACAGACTCAATGATAGATTGCAATTCCTCTTTGCGTGACTCAACAGATGAACGGGTCAAGCACATAACAGTTACGCAGTTGTCCTCGGTTGTTAGCATGGCTAGGTTATTACTTGTCTCAACAACGTCTGGCATTTCAGGTATCACGCGATATACACCATGTGGGCATGCTGTAATGGCATGAATTAAGAAGTCTTGGACGTCCTCAGGTAACTCGGTTGCTGGACACTCTACTTCGGTAGCGGTCAATTGGATATTGTCTTCTACACCGTCGTACTCAATCACAAATAGGTTTTCATACTCTGCTACAAGATCCATGATTTCGTCTAAGCCTTCAGCTGGAATAGTAATAACTGCAGCAGCTTCGCGTGGGATAGCGTTGCGCAAACTACCACCTTCTACATATGCAAGGCGTGCCTCGTAGTTAGCCACTGCATCTTTCAAGAAACGGAATAACAATTTGTTGGCATTCGCACGTTGCAAATGAATATCACAACCAGAGTGACCTCCTTTGCATCCTGTTACGCTAACTTTGACTGCTATATCACCCTCTTCTACTTCTATTGGGGTATAGTGGAATTTAGCAGTAGTGTCTACGCCACCTGCACAACCTACATACAATTCGCCTTCTGCTTCAGAGTCCAAGTTGAGTAAAGTTTTACCTTGTAGCATGCCACCTTCTAGTGCAAAGGCACCATACATACCTGTTTCTTCGTCTACAGTTACCAATACCTCTAGTGGTGGGTGTACTACAGACTTATCTGCTAAGATGGCCATTGCAGCAGCTACACCGATACCATTGTCAGCACCGAGGGTAGTACCCTTAGCGGTTACCCATTCGCCATCTACGTATGCTTCGATTGGATCTTTGTCAAAATCAAAAACAGTATCGTTGTTCTTTTGTGGAACCATATCCATGTGTCCTTGTAGGATTACACCTGGGTGGTTCTCATAACCTGGACTAGCAGGCTTGCGGATAATTACGTTACCAATGGCATCAACGATGGTCTCTAGACCTAAATTCTTGCCATATTCTGCCAAAAATGCAGATATTTCCTCTTTCTTACCCGATGGGTGAGGAATCTGGGTGAGGCTATAGAAATGCTCCCACACAGCTGTTGGAGATAAATTTTTCATATATGTATTAATCTATTGTTAGTTCGCCACATAAAGATGTTGATAACAAGTGTTTCACTTGGTCTACATCATTAGGGATTTCACCTAGTAGGTGCATCATTTTGGTTAGTAATGCCTCGGTAGTGATGTCATAACCAGATATTACTCCTGCTTTTAATAAGTTCATACTTACCTCATAATGTCCCATAGCTACCGATCCTGTGTTGCATTGTGTCTTGTTGACAACAACCACTCCTCTATCTACTGCGTTGCGTAAACAGCGGTATAGCCATTCGTGCGTTGGTGCATTACCTGAGCCAAAGGTCTCCAATACCACGCCTCTTAAATCAGGTATATCTAGTACAGCTGCTACTACTGATTCTGTGATGCCGGGGAATAATTTTAGTATGGCTACATGAGTGTCAAAATTAGTCATCACAGCTAGTGGTAAATGTTTCTCGCCGTTTGGTTTAATGAATTGCTTGTTGTATGTAATATGCACTCCCGCACGAGCAAGAGCGGGGTAATTATATGAACTGAATGCAGAGAAATGTTCTGCATTACGTTTCGTGGTACGATTGCCACGGTATAACTCACCATCCATATATAGACTGACCTCAGGTACGATAGGCCCATTCTCGTCGTAAGCACCAGCTATCTCTATGGCAGTCAATAGGTTCTCTTTGGCATCCGAACGTAATACACCGACGGGTAATTGACTACCAGTGAAGACTATTGGCTTGTTCAAATTCTTGAACATGAAACTCAATGCTGACGCTGAGTATGACATGGTATCAGTACCATGCAAAATAACAAAACCATCGTATTCATTGTAGTGGTCATAAACCATTTGTGCCATTTGTATCCAACTATCTGGATTCAAATCTGAGGAATCTAGCAATGGATCAAAAGGTATCATTTCTACCTGAATATCACCAGCGAATAGTTCTGGAACAAAAGCCTTGAAAGTATGCATGTCTGCTGGATGCAGAGCTCCTGTTTCTGCGTTGCGAACCATTGAAATGGTACCTCCTGTTAAAATCAGTAGAACTTTCATATAGCGTGGTATTGTAATTTTTTGCAAAGTTAATACTTTTTTTTTGCATATGCAAATTTCTATTCAAAAAAAGGAGCTCGATATCCCATCGAACTCCTCCCTATATTATGAAAAACACTATTTATTTAGACACGATTTGAACGTGTTTTCGTATAAAATCTTATTGATTTTCGTCCATAAGGACCATTTTATATCCTTTTCCATGTACGCTCAATATGCGCGCATTGCTATGTTCAAGATAATTACGTAAATGGTTGACATATACACTCAGTGAACGTGCATTGAAATACGTATCTTCACCCCATAGACTCATCAAAATGTAGTTTCGCTCTACGAGATTATTGATATTTTGTGCAAACATCAACAATAGTTCATTCTCACGCGTACTTAGGTGTTGCTCACCTAGTAGTTGGCGTACACTATCAAAATGTATCCCACCTAAATCAAACTCGTTTTGATTCTTTGAACTATGGTGTTGACAACGGCGTAGTATCGCCTCGATCTGATAGGTTAGGATATCAATAGAAAAAGGTTTGAATATGTAGTCGTCACAGCCTAGTTCGTATGCTCGCAGAATACTATCTTTATCTTTCTTTTCGCTTATGAAAACAAAAGGTAGCGTAGCAAATGAACTGCGTACGAGTTTGAGTAAATCGTAGCCACTTAAGTGTGGCATAGCAATATTACTCAAGACTAGATCGTAGTGGCGTCTTGGAATCAGTTCCCACGCTTCTTGTCCATCCTTGGCTGTATCAACGACATAGGACTTACTGCGTAAGAAATCGGCTACAACCATGCTCAAGTTAGCATCGCTTTCTACCAATAATATATGATTTGTTTGGGTCATTACGCTATGATTTGTTTACATACTTATGTACTACAAATAGTGTGCCAAATGTAAATAAATAGTGATTTTATTAGGATAAATCGAGGTAGATTAACAATTTTTCAATGTCTTCTTGGCTTAGCTCTTTGATTTTTTTAAGTTCTTCTGCAGATTTTATGCGTATATGTTTGCGCCTATATTCGTAGATGGCTTTCGCTTGTTCAAAACTCAGATATGGGTGTCTAGATAATACTTCTGGACGCGATTGGTTGATAGTCAATTTTCTGATAACAATACTATCTAATACGAAGTGTGGGATAATGCTATCTGCTGCTACTTTATCCATGCCTTTAGCTTCCATAATCTGTTCTACAGATACAAAACCGCCAAGTTGTTCTCGATAACGGACGATTTGCTTAGCTCGATATGAACCGATTCCTCTAATCAATTTCAATTCGGTTGTATCAGCTGTGCGTAGGTTGAGTATGGTATCTTTCTTCATACTTTTCCATTTAGGAACGCTGTCTATGCGTGCACTATCTACGACAATAGAATCTATTCTACTTGTATCACGTGCAATACATATATAGGGTTCTAATGTCATATACATGCTATCTGTCATCCCATACAATCGTTTTAGATCTTCTGGCTTACGATATTTGCCTCCTTTGGCACGATATTTTAGTAGGTTCTTAGCTTGCCAGGGTTTAAATCCCAAATGCACGAGTGTGCAACTATCCGCTGTATTAGGATCGAATACCTGCATTCGGATTTCGATGGTATCTCGTTTGTATGTTTTTTTTCGTTGTGTTTGGTAGATACTATCTTGTTGTGTTTGGTAGTCTTCAAACTGCGTTTTGATGGAGTCTTCCACTAGTGCAATAGGCTCTTTTGATGGTTGTATGTACTTTAATATGGTCATTGTGCCAACAATTAGTATTGTGAGTACTAGTACTCCCAACCATTGCTCCCCTGTTAACAGAAATATCCTATTTTTCTTCTTTCGCATAACTGATATTTACTTTCGTCGTCACTTAACCACAGACTCTACTATGCCATCTTGTACATAGGTTTTCATGATGTCTCCTTTTTTTACATCTCCTATCTTCATGAGCGCTTTACCATTGACCATAGTCAAGCTATATCCCATCTTAAAGATTCTTTCTGGTGACTGTAGTTCTATTGTTTTGTTCCACATCTGCAATTTGTTTTGTTCTTGTATCGCATATCTTTGTGCAGAATGGCCTATTCGTATTAAATATCCTTTTAATCTGTGTTCTTCTTGTGCAATAGCATGTTGAGTGGCTCGTTCTAGACGCGAAGCCAATAGGTTGACCATTTCTATTTGTTCTGCTACACGTTCAATAAGCCATTCTGCTGCTGCCGTTGGCGTCTTGACAGAGGTATGGACTATCATATCTACGATACTCATATCTCTTGTGTGTCCTATGCCAGAGAGAATAGGTAATGGAAATTGTGCGCAATGACTGGCTAGTTCATAATCATCAAAACATCCCAGGTCTGTTGTGGCACCTCCTCCGCGGATGATGACTACCATATCCCATTGCTCCTCTTGACTAACAATATTACTCAATGCTGCAATGATGCTTTTGGGCGCATGATCGCCTTGCATGATTGCGGCAAAGAGTGATAGTTCAAATTTAAAGCCAAATCGATTTTTGTTCAATTGGTCGCAGAAGTCTCCATAGCCAGCTGCGTCTGATGCTGAGATGACAGCTATTTTTCTAATCAACGTGGGAGTTGTTAGAGATTGTTGCAGATCCATTACACCGTCTTGGAGTAGTTTGCGAATTGTTGCTTGGCGTTGTTTGGCTAAATCACCTTGTGTATAGGTTGGGTCAATATTCCATATGTTTAGACTCATTCCATATACAGGGTGGTAGGTTATACTCACTTCTACCAATACCTGCAAACCTACTCGTAGAGATTGTCCTGTCTCTTGGGTAAAATATGCGGACAAAATACTGTACACATTGCTCCAACATGTAGCTCGCATCTTGGCTGCAAGGGTATTATCTTCGGCTTTTTCGACTAGTTCCATATAGCAGTGCCCCCTAGCACTCAGAGATGCTATCTCTGCGCGTACCCAATAGCGTTCCAGCAAGTCGTTTTCTATTACTTCCTGAATCTCAGCACATAATTCCGATAAACTGTATTGTTTCATATATCTAAATCTCTAAACACTAAACAAGCGCATAATGCTCCCACCACACCAATGAGCCACCACCATTTCACTTTCTTCTCGCGCATCATGAGTATTCCACATATCAATGCACCATACATACACATTGCGCTTATTTCACTGATTTCCATTTGAGTGGTTGAGTAGGGGAGTGACTCTATCCATTCTACGGCCTTGCGCAGCAACCACGTACATCCTTCGGCTGCAATACCTAACCACTTGCCGATGATACACCACGAGAATGTGAGAGTTGCTAAACCTAATACCAATACGACAAATGCCATAGGAATAACGATTAGATTGGTCAGCGCAAAATAATTACTTGTCTGTCCAAAATAGTATAGCGTCAATGGCATGGTTGCTAGCTGTGCTCCAATAGATACCATCAATAGGCCGCTGAAATACTTGCTCCAACGATGCTGTAATCGTGTCTGTAGCTGCATCCATGAGGCAATACTCATGATTCCTACTACCGCTGCGAAGCTTAGTTGAAAACTGACGCTCCATAGTGCCAACGGATTGATGAGTAGTATGAAGACCGCAGCCGCTAATATGGCATTCCAACGTGAGGTATGTTTACCAAGAAGGTAACTCAACTCCCAAAAACTCAGCATCAGTGCACTCCGCATTACGGATGGGCTTAGACCTGTTATAAATGCATAACCCCACAATAGTATTAATAGTACTCCACTTAGTAACCAACGTTTACCTTTTTCCTCGTATAGAGGTTTGCGCCAACCGCCTAGTGTCAATAACCAAACCAACATACCCCATACAATACCTGTATGCAATCCGCTGACTGCCAGTATGTGCATGGCTCCTGACGCAGAGAAACTCTGTTGTACATCTTTGTCTAATTCTTCTCGATAGCCTAATGTTAATGCGGATAATACCCCAAGTTCTTTGTTGTCTATTCCCATTCGTTTGTATTGCTCATTGAGCGCATACTGACATCGCTGTGCTAGGGCCATGATGCCTTTTCTAGGCTGATGCCCCACTATTCTCCAGTTGGCTCTATGTGCCCATGCGCTACCGACTATCCCCTGACGTCGTAGGTACAATCCGTAGTCAAAATCACCTAGCGTATCTCCTCGACTGATCGTGGTCTTGACGAGTAGTATATCGCCTTCATGAGGCATAGGTAAACTGTCTTTTTGGAGATATAGGAGAACCTTTTTTTCATCTTCTGTTAATGCCTCATACCGAATTGTTTTAGCGCGTTCTAATCCTTCGCTGTGTATATGAAAAGCAAATACCCTAGTGCTGTCTAGATAATCTACTTCGGTGTCTTTCAATAAGTTAAGCGGCTTACCACAGTAGCCGCTCAACAAAATTATTACCACTAGCGGAATCAATGCCATTAGCCATGTATGTCCCGCTAACCATTTCATATATCTAAGTTGCTTAACCGTTATTCACCTTCTAACCGCTTACCCTTGTTTCAGCAAGTCAACCATAGCTATTGGATCTTCAGCTCCGAACACAGCGCTACCAGCAACTAAGATGTCTGCTCCTGCTTTCCATAGCTCGGGTGCCCATTTTGCATTGACGCCGCCATCTACTTCAATCAGGGTCTTCAGACCGCGTCGATCAATCTCTTCTCTTAAATAATGCAAGCGGTCTAGTGATTCTACTATGAAACTTTGTCCTCCGTAACCTGCTTGTACGGACATGAGTAGCACCATATCTACTTCGCCCAAATAAGGATCTAGGCTGTGGATATCTGTCTTAGGATTGATCGTGAGACAGGTGCGTACGCCTCTGTTTCTTATTAACTCAATGGCAGGCATAGGATCCTCTACTGCCTCAATGTGAAAACCTACACTCCATGCACCTGCGTCACAGAAACGCTCTACATACTTTTCTGGATGCGTAATCATTAGGTGTACATCTAGGGGTTTGGTGCAGTGTTTGCGGCAAGCATCCATAACAGGAAAACCAAATGATATGTTAGGCACAAAAACGCCGTCCATAACATCGATATGTAGATACTCTGCGCTGCTTTGATTGATCATCTCGCAGTCGCGTTGCAGATTGCCAAAATCGGCTGATAATAATGATGGTGATATTGCTCTCATATCCTTTGCCTTTATACTTTAATCATTCAATTTTAAGCCAAAAAACGCCTCTGTCATTTTTCCCCATTCATACTTTTTCTTCTCCTCTTTTAGGTAGTCAGTGAATGTGGTTTGCCTGTCGTTTTCATAATAGTCTTTTAGACTCTTCGCTATCGCTTCAACGTTTGGTTCGCAGGCGTAACCCATTTTGCCGTCGTGGATGATTTCGCCCAAGCCACCTACATTAGTTACTAGGCATGGTTTCTCAAAATGAAATGCTACCTGTGTCACACCGCTCTGCGTAGCAGATTTATAGGGCTGTACGATTAGATCTGCTGCACCGAAGTACTTGCACAAATCGGCATCTGCTACAAACTCGTTCTTCACGATTACTCTATCGGTGAGCCCGTTAGCATCTATTTGCGCTCGATATTTGTCTTCATCTTCGTAGAACTCTCCTGCTACAATCAAATGCAAGTCCTTCAACTCGTTTTTCACTTGACTAAAAGCGTCCAATAGCCAGTCTAAACCCTTGTATGCTCTGACTAGTCCAAAGAATAGCATATAGTTCTTCTTATCGTCTAATCCTAGTGCTTGGCATGCATCTCTCTTGCTCATTTGCTCTCCGTAATGGTCATACACAGGGTGGGGAGAGAAGGTCTTAGGCTTGTTCTCCTTGTCAAGTTTAGCAATATCTTTTACCACACTATCGGATAATGCTACGAAACCATCTGTCTGCTTCACGTAAAATGGTGCAAACAACTTATCTAGGATACTTGGCTCATGTGGAATCATGTTATGAACCAATGCGATGCAGCGTGTCTTTTTGTTGTTCTTAACCAACTTTTGTATGACACCATAGCAGGGCGCGAAGAATGCCATCCAGTAGCAGCTGATTACCATATCAGGTGCTTCTTTCTGTAAGCGTTTGCCCACACGCAACCAGTTCAGTGGATTGCAAGAGTGGATAGTACGACGTATAGTGATACCTTCGGGTGCTGCTTCTTGACTAAACTGTGTCTTGCCAGGAAATAGGAAACTAGGATATTGCAAGGTAAAAGTCAACACTTCTACCTCGTGTCCTTCTAGGACAAATTGTTTGGCTAGCCGTTCGTTAAATGCTGCCAATCCGCCTCTATATGGCCATGCTGTACCTAGTATAACTATTTTCATATCGCCTATATCTATCTAATTTGCCCACAAAGGTACTAAAAAACTTGCATATATGCAAACAAAAAGAATATTTCTCTCTTAAATTTGTGTATGTCACAAAAAAACACTACCTTTGCACCGAAATTCCGTAATAGGGTCTTTATCCTACCTTACAGAATTTCCAAACCCTAGAATTTTTTAAAACATACAACATAATGGCAACACAAGAAGAAACCTTCAAAAAACTAGTCGCACACTGCAAGGAGTACGGTTTTGTTTTCCCTAGCAGCGAAATTTACGACGGACTTGGCGCTGTTTATGATTACGGTCAAAACGGTGTAGAACTCAAAAACAACATCAAGAAATATTGGTGGGATGCGATGACCATGCTCCATGAGAACATCGTGGGTATTGATGCTAGCATCTTTATGCACCCAACTACTTGGAAAGCATCTGGTCACGTGGATGCATTCAATGATCCACTCATTGACAACAAAGATAGCAAGAAGCGTTACCGCGCTGACGTACTCATCGAGGACCAACTCGCTAAGTACGACGAGAAGATCGAGAAAGAGGTAGCTAAGGCTCGCAAACGCTTCGGCGATAGCTTTGATGAGGAGATGTTCAAGCAAACCAACGAGCGTGTAAAAGCTAACGTGGACAAACGCAATGCCCTCCACGAGCGTTTTGCTACTGCTCTCAACGATAGCAACCTCGAGGAACTCAAACAAATCATTCTAGACGAGGAGATCGTTTGTCCTATCTCTGGTACTCGCAACTGGACTGACGTGCGTCAGTTCAACCTTATGTTCTCTACCGAGATGGGTTCTACTGCGGATGGCGCAATGAAGATCTATCTCCGTCCTGAGACTGCACAAGGTATCTTTGTGAACTACCTCAACGTACAAAAGACTGGCCGTATGAAGATTCCTTTTGGTATCGCACAGATCGGTAAGGCTTTCCGTAACGAGATCGTAGCTCGCCAATTTGTCTTCCGTATGCGTGAGTTCGAGCAAATGGAGATGCAGTTCTTCGTTCGTCCAGGCGAGGAGATGAAGTGGTTTGAGTACTGGAAGGAGTTCCGCCTCAAATGGCACAAAGCACTCGGTATGGGTGATGAGAACTATCGTTACCATGATCATGACAAGTTGGCTCACTACGCTAATGCGGCTACTGATATTGAATTCCAAATGCCATTTGGTTTCAAGGAGGTTGAGGGTATTCACAGCCGTACAGACTTTGACCTCAGCCAACATGCACAATATAGTGGTAAGAAGATTGAGTACTTCGATCCAGAGCTCAACAAGAGCTACACTCCATATGTTATTGAGACTTCTATCGGTGTAGACCGTATGTTCCTCTCAGTGATGTGCGGTGCATACAAAGAGGAAGTGCTCGAGGGTGGTGACACTCGCGTGGTATTGAACCTCCCTGCTGTCCTCGCTCCAGTTAAGGCTTGCGTGATGCCTCTCGTGAAGAAAGATGGTCTGCCAGAGAAAGCTCGTGAGATCGTGGATATGCTCAAGTATGATTTCCACACCAATTATGACGAGAAGGATTCTATCGGTAAGCGCTATCGTCGCCAAGATGCGGTAGGTACTCCATTCTGTATCACCGTGGATCACGACACCTTGAATGATAATTGCGTGACTATCCGCCACCGCGATACCATGGCTCAAGAGCGCGTAGCTATCGACGATTTGTACGCAATTCTCAGTAAAGCTTGCAACATGCGCGAGACCTTTAAGAAGTTGAAGTAAGATACTTAGTCTAACTAGCGCTACTAGTTTAACTAGTTCTGCTAGTACAACTATTATCCTTTATAAAGCAAACAGGCAACCTTGTGGGTTGCCTGTTTTATTCTCTGCCTCTACACCTTACACCCTACGCCCTACACCATACTCTAAACAGTAGGCGTAGCCGTCCACTAAACTGCGGCTTCATCATCAGCTTTCACTATGTGATAACTATGAGATTACTATGTGATTCATATCCCTTGCCTATAACCTATAGCCCCAGCTGGGCGTCCTATAGGCGGAACGCCGTCCCATAGCCTCTTAAGAGGCGTCTTATTAAATCTTTAAATTCACACCAGCAAAGAATGTTCGTGGCGCAGCAGGACCATACACAAAGCCTGCATCACGATCCATACCCTTATCCAAATCGCGTTGGAAATGGTCAAGCACATTCTTGATACCTGCATTGATCTCCAATGTATAGTGCTTGTATAGTGGAAGATCGTAGCAGAGTTTGAAGTCCCACTCGAAGAATACCGGTGTCTCAACTTCTTCATCCTCTGGTACATAACCTGCAAAGTGCTGAACCAACATACTACCTGTTACTTTACCATTAGTCAATATATGGAAGTGTTCTATAGGTTCAATATTCAACAAGAAATAGCCATAGTGGTCTGGCGTGCGGAACATGCGTGTTTGAGGAGCAATATTAGAGTTTTCGCTCCACTGAAGTGGTTCAATATAGCGACTGTGGTTATACGTATAACCCGCTTGAAAAGTAAGCAAATGACCATAGCCCAATTTCGCTTCAAAGTTGAGTCCAGAAACGCGCGCACCACTTGCATTTGTACGAGTGAGTAGGAGATTTCCTTGTGCATCATGACCATTTTCTACGAGCGTAAACACATCATTAAGTTGGGTGAAGAATCCTTCTACTGTGAGGTTCATATCCCACTTGCCAAAACGTTTATACATATCTACACTACCACTGATTGAGTGGCTATACTCTGGGCGTAGATTCTCATCGAGCGAGATAAGCGACACCTCTCCGCCTACAGCGCCTACGTGCAGATCTTCCTCGTAGATCTGTGGCGCGCGGTAGCCACTAGCATAACTAAGACGAATAATAAGGTCTGTCAGTGGCAATGGGTTGTCACTTATTGTTCCCTTACCATTGACAATAGGACTCCAACGGGCATTGGCACGAGGAGAGAAAACGGGTTTCTCCAGCAGCGAGTGTTGCTCCAAGCGTCCGCCTATGAGTGCAGACCAAGCGGTGGTTTTCCATTCGTTTTGTACATATCCACCTCCAAGATGTACCTTTTGTAGGGTATTGCGATCATATCCAAGAATCTGGTCTCGGAGCTGATTATACGAGTATTCTGCACCTGCACTTAGGTCAGCATTTGTGATACCACATGGATAAGAGAAACGGTACTGAGCGCCCGTAACAGAAACAATATCAGTTGATTTGCCATACGCATTAGGATTCATGTTGGTACCAAAATAACTATCGCGAGCAATATGCTGAAAACTAGTGTATGCGCTTAGGAAATGACGATTGTCTGCACTATACATATCCCACTTAGCGCTGGTAGCATCGATGTTGTGTTTTAGTTGCTCGCAGAGTTGTGATTCGTGTGGTTGAAGACTGTCAATACCATTGCCACCGCGGCGGAATTCGGTAGTATGATGGTACTCGACTGTAAGTTTGGAGTAGTCCGATGTCTTAAAAAAGGAACGCATACCAGCAGTCGTAGAGTTGAGATGAGGAATATCAGAGAAACCATCATCGTCTCGATCATATTGCTGACGATTGCGCTGAACACCGAAGATGTAGATACCTGCTTTCTGATTCTCTGACACAACGCTAGCATTCATGTTGGTGTTGAGGTCATATGTTCCCGCTTGGGTAAAAGCAGATGAGTTGCTGATATTGAAGAAGTTACGGCTAGGTTCTTTGGTAATGATATTAACCACACCAGCAATAGCATTAGCGCCATATAACGCACTACCACCACCACGTATCACCTCTATGCGGTCCACCATACCAGTTGGCAACTGCTCCAATCCGTATACCGATGCTAGCGATGAGAAGATAGGACGTGAGTCCATCAATATTTGGGTGTATTGACCTTCTAGTCCATTGATGCGAATCTGTGGTACACCGCAGTTAGAGCATGTCTCTTCTACACGAAGACCTGTTTGAAAATTAAGAACATCTGCCATCGAATTAGAGGAGGTAGATTCAATAATAATAGGCGAAATAACATTGACAATAGTAGCAACTTCTTTTTGTTTTGTGGCATATTTATTGGCTGTAACAACCACATTGTCAATTAGGAATGAAGCTTCAGCAATTGCTACGTTTATCTCAATGAGTGTGTCTCGATGAAGTGTGACATACTTTTCAACAGTTTCGTAACCCATCATCGAAAAGACAATTGTTAGTCGACCTTCAGGTAGGTTCTTTAGGTAGAAGTGTCCTGATTCATCGGTTAGACAACCCAATGAAGTCCCCTTGATTTGAACATTGACAAAAGGAAGGTGCTCCTTGGTGTGGGCATCTAGCACATGTCCTGCAACATGGGCATCTGTCGGTGTTGTAGCCATAAACGGCATGGAGGTCAATAGACCTGCAAAAAGAAATAATAAAATTTTTTTTGTACTCATATATAGTTTTTTTGTTTTATATCAATTGCTTTTCGACTCCTAGTTTTTCACGCTCAAAGAAGTCTAGTTTAGACTATTCCAAAATCGGCTGCAAAGGTACTGCTTTTTCAAAAAACAGGCAATCCCTAAAAACAATGAAAAACAACGGCGAACAACTCAAAAAAAAGAGGAGGATACTCACTTGCATCCCCCTCTTTAGGTATATTTCGCGTTAATTATTTAACTTCTTGTCCGAGAAGATTGAACATCACGCCATCACGCAATACCACAATCTGACCATTGTACATCATCTTGGTGGCATGTTTAATGGTAGTGATATTTTCTACAGCTGTACTTGTTGGGCAGTCTACTACCATATATGTAGCCTTGGTAGCACCATCTGAACTGATAGCTATGCATGTGTTCTCAGAGATATTGGTGATATCCACTGTTTGATTAGCATCGCCAGTCCAACCTGCACCATTCTTGAAGATGATGTTAAGTACAGCGCAGTGCTCTGTCACAACATACCACTCGCCTTCTTGAGTAGGGATAACCTCTTTTCCAGCCTCGTTAGCATGCCATACCCATGCTGTGATTTGGTCAGTCCATGTTGCAGGAACAGTAGCTTTAACGATGATGTCTTTTGGCTCTTGAATAGGAGCGTCTTCGCAGTCAATAGCGGTGTAGTTAGCCTTACCAGAACCGGCAGTAACCTCGATACATGCATCCTCTTGGAAGGTCATGTCAATTGTTTGGTTCGCATCACCATTCCATCCCGCACCGTTCTTAAAGATGATGTTAAGTTCCGCACAGTTTTCGGTTACAACATACCATTCTCCTTCTTGTGTAGGAATTACTTCGCGACCTTCACCACCTGTAGGCCATACCCATGCGGTGATGCCATTGGTCCATTCTGCAGGAACCTTAGCCTTAACTGTGATATCTTTTGTTTCGCCAGGATTAGAAGTGTTGTTAGGGTTGTATACTGCAGCCCATTTCTCTACTACATCATTTGGAGTATATGTGCGGTCTGCAATCTCATCTCCACCGGCACTCTTCTCAACATACGCCCAACCTGGACCAGAGCAGTATTTGTATTTCATAGCTTCAGTAGCGTCAGCCACTTCAAGGGTGTAATGGGTAGCATCTACCTTGGTCATTT
Organism: Paludibacteraceae bacterium; assembly: GCA_045613525.1. Taxonomy (GTDB): domain Bacteria; phylum Bacteroidota; class Bacteroidia; order Bacteroidales; family Paludibacteraceae; genus Colicola. The sequence continues at coordinate 4,112 of JAZLBE010000079.1, read as the reverse complement.
CTACTTGGCTCCAACCGTTCATCTCGCCTGCGATGTAGCAAGCATTAGTACCTGCAGGTACAGTCACATTGTATGTCAATGCGAACATTGACATCGCGCAAATACATGCGCTGAAAAGGGTAAAGATTTTTTTCATGTAGCTAATATTTAATAGTTAATAATTATTATCATCTTTGTTTATAATGTCGCCATACTTTCCGTTGGCAATCAATTCGTCATTTATCATGTCTACAATTCATCACACTTTCCATACTCTGCCACTATTTGTCCCATTATATTGTAGAGAACACCTTCGTGGAGAATCAAGAGTTGACCATTACGGATGAATTTGGTTGTTTGTTCTGCAACGGGTACATCTTCCACATCTGTTCCTGTACAATCAATCAAGACAGCCTTGTTATTCTCCCAACCATAACATACATCTTCATCGGTCCATAGATCTGCAGTCTGTGTTCCATTACCATTGTTGAATATGAAGTTGACCTCCTTGACGCTAGTGTCAAAGGTGTGGTAATATAGCCCTTGTGCATTGGTCTGTGTCATGACGCTACCTGGCCATTGACCATTGTAGAGCGTAGCTCCACCATCGTTCCATGCATATAGATATACTTTGCTCCAACTAGCTGGCTTTTGGAAGGCTATAGTGAGTGGAGTAGCTTGAGGTGTCTCATATGTGTATACATGTGTTTGTACCTCAGTTTGCTGACCGTCGCTCTCTGCATAAGCCTTGAGTGTTACGTTGCCTGTTATAGTAATAGGAGTTGTATAAGTAAGCATCGTAGCGCTCTCCTTAGGATTAGATTTATCTAACGTATAATAGATAGCTACATTATCACCTCCACCGACGGTTGTCATACTGATAGATAGGTTATCGGTTTTGTAGACCTTACCCTCAGGATCGATAATAAGTTGGAATGGAATGTTAGAAATAGAGCACTTGTCGCTGAGTTTTTCGCAACCATTAGTCTCATCCCACTCATAGCATGCATCTTGGTCAAGAAGGATATCGCTTGATTGTGTGCCTGTACCATTGTTGAAGATGATATTCACTTCGCGTAAGTTGCTATTAAAGATATGATATAACCATCCTTCGTTATCTTTTGTTTTCCATTCTGTACCTGGCCAGCTACCCGCTAATGTGTTGCCATTAGTATCCCAAGCATATAGATACACTTTATCCCATGATGTAGGAGGGAGGAACTTAACAGTGAGTGGTGTTTCTTGTGGAGCTTGATAGGTGTATGTGTACGTTTGTACATCACTTGCTAAACCATCAGCGATGGTGTAGGCCTTTAGTGTTACATTGCCAGTGATGGCGAATGAACCAGTATATGACTTTTTGGTAGCAGAACTCTTTGGATCAGTTCCGTCAAGGGTATAGTAGATAGTGGATGTACCTGTACCCAATTTGACAGTATGCATTTCAATCTTAAGTGATTCAGTTTTATAGGTAGTAGTACCAGGAGTAACTATAAGCTTAGGTGCAACCGCTGAATTGGTCTTGATCCATATAGCATAACCCTCACCATATGCAACTTTGGTGTAACCACTTTGTGAGGCTGAAACTCTGTTGCCTAACTCGAGGATAAGTGTTCCGTTAGTACCAGTCACTGTCGCACGGTAACCACTAGCATCTCCCTGGTCAGTCACTGCACTTTCAGAATGTACTCCAACTGCCTTACGGGCAAGAATCATAGGGGCAATCTCAGTTTTGTATTCCTTCCAATGAGGATAGAATACGCATGGTACGCCTGGCATTGACAGTAGGAATGCGTTACATTGTAGAAGCTTAGCCTTGAGTGCTGGTTTCATGGAGTTGCCCAATCCTCCAAACTCATTGTTATCGCGTTGATACGAATCGTGGTTGTCAATAAAGGTCACAGAGTATTTGCTCTTGCCCAAACCGAGCAAACCAGGACCCTTACAACCATTGTAGTTTCCTGATGCTATACCATTATTGAAAGTGGTGTATTTGACTGCAAAATCAAATGTAAGGGTGTTGTAATTAGCATCTTTGATGCGATTCAATAGCGTATTAGCATTGCCATCCCAGTACTCCATGACAGAGAAGTATGCATCAGCAGCTTGGTTATAATCGCCAATATGTGAGTTGTGGAAACCCTTACAGTAGTCATAACGGAAACCATCATACTTCATTTCATTGATCATCCACTTGGCATATGCACGGCACATCTCACGAACTTTCTCGTTGTTGTGAGCTAAATCTCGTCCTGCGCCATAATTAGACTCTCCTCCATAACCATCGTCATTACCACCTGTTGCTTGACCATTACAACTGCCAGCACTAGGATCAGAGTTCATTTCATCTCCATTGCAGATGTAACTTCCGTCCACAGCAAACGAACCATATGTGCCGAAGTTTTGCTCGTAGAAAGTACACCAACCATCTTTACCATCTATGTGGTTTATGACCATATCAGCAATCACTTTGGTGTTTCCTGCATGGAAAGCACTGATGAGTTGCTCTAGTTCTGTACGTTTACCCCAGTCTGAGTTTTGATTGTTGTATTGTTTAGGTAGATAACCTACGCCTCCAGAAGATTTTGCAGAAGGTGGAAGCCATACTAGGTCGAAGTATGCATTGATCTCGTTAGCTTGTGCTAGCAGAGTTGTCCAACGGGTATTGCCGTGACCTTTGTTATCTTGGTTCGAATCCCAGTAAAATCCTTGTAACATTACATCTGGACATGCTGATGGTACAGATGTTACGGTTGGGGTAGGATCAGTTCCTGGGTCGGGATTAGTTGTACTGCAATTTTGTGCAGGACCAATATAGAGCATATCATCCTCATATTTGAGTTTGATGTAGAAATCATATGAACCAGCGGTATTACATGTTAAATAGCCTTGGGTCTTGCCGCCTGTGAACTTTTGATATTCACCATATGGGTCGATGGCACACATCCATGATGCACCATTAGCAAAGTCGTATAGTTGCACTTTGTCACCTTGCGCCAACTGAACACAAGATACTAAAAACTGCTCTCGTCCTTGATAATCAGTTTCAGAGAGCGAAGAAGCCTCTAACTTAGTCGTGCTGTTAATGAGCAAACCATAAGGAGCTGCCAATGAGAGTACACTACAAAAGATAGTCAGTAAGAAAAGGGTATAAACTTTTTTCATTGTATTATTTAATTATACTGTATAATGCGACAAAGTTACTACATTTTTTTTAGTTGTGCAAACGAAATTTCGAAAAAGCTTATTTTCGTGCACATTTTTTTATGCAAACGGTTGCATTGTTGACAATAAAATCTACCGACCAACCCGCATAGTCTAGATGGTATATGCGCTCGGGGTCATTTTGATAAGCAGGTCGTGGATCTTGTGAGAGTATCTCTTCTATTGCATCCCATGGGCAGGTTTGAGCAATGACATGTTCTTTTAATAGTGGGTCTATCTCTACCGCAAGATGGTAATCTTGTGTAGCCTGAGCGAAACCGCTTTTAGCTTCTGGATGACAATCTGAAAATGCTAGATAAGGTTTGATGTCGTAAATTGGAGTGCCGTCCAATAAATCTGCACCAGATACAACCAAACAAATACCATGCTCCTTGTGCTCTTCTATACGAATAAGTTTGACACTAGTTAGTCCAATTGGATTAGGACGGAATGGTGAACGGGTTGCGAAAACTCCCATGCGTCTGTTGCCACCTAGACGTGGTGGACGCACCGTAGGAGACCACTCTTCGTCTTTTTGTCTCGTCGCCTCATGGAATCCCCAAAGAAGCCATAGATGCGAAAACTCCTCAATACCACGCAATGCCTCCCGGACACGGTAGGTGGGCGTAAATATTATATGCGTCTCAATGATAGAATTTTCACGACTTTGGCGTGGAATACCAAATTTCTGAGAGAAACCATTATGTGCGTGGGCAATGATGCGTAATTCCATAGTGTATATTATTAGTAACTCCTTAAATGCAGAAAAGACTTCAGTGTCCCTGAAGTCTTTTCTGTGTGGTGCCACCAGGAATCGAACCGGGGACACAAGGATTTTCAGTCCTTTGCTCTACCAACTGAGCTATGGCACCATTGATTATTACCAAATCGGCTGCAAAGGTACTGCTTTTTTTTGAACTGACCAAATA
>JAZLBE010000078.1:0-2531 GCA_045613525.1 Paludibacteraceae bacterium | reverse complement strand
TTGCAATCCGCATTACGCTTTTTTACAGATGCTCTAACTTTCATTTTAATAGAGTTTTAGAGTTTATTTATAACGGAACGAAATACGTCCTTTAGTGAGGTCATATGGACTCATCTCCACTTTTACGCGATCTCCAGGGAGGATGCGGATATAGTGCATACGCATTTTACCAGAGATATGAGCGGTGATGACATGACCGCTTTCGAGTTGGACACGAAACATTGCGTTAGACAATGCCTCAGTGATTGTGCCATCTACTTCAATTGCATCTTGTTTAGCCATATTGCTTGGGGTATTAATTAAATGAAACAATCTCCTAAAACCTGTTGAATATAGTCAAATGTGGATAGTACGTCTGCCTTTCCGTTGCGCACACAAACGCTATGCTCATAATGGGCAGCAGGTTTGCGATCTGCTGTTCGAGCTGTCCATCCGTCGTTTTCGATTAGGACATTGCGTCTTCCTAGGCAGATCATTGGCTCAATTGCCAAGGTCATACCTGATTTGAGAACGAGTCCATTACCACGACGTCCATAGTTGCATACCTCAGGTTCCTCGTGCATATCACGTCCGATACCGTGTCCTACAAACTCACGCACCACAGAGTATCCTGCTCTCTCGCAGTGATTTTGTACGGCAAATCCGATATCCCCAAGACGCTTACCAGTGACTGCTTGCTCAATAGCGAGGTATAATGCCTCTTTCGTTGTGCGCATGAGTTGCAATGTCTCTGGTGCCACCTCTCCAACTGGGAAAGTATAGGCTGAGTCAGCACAAAAACCATTCAATTTTACAACCGTATCCACTGATACGATGTCGCCATCCTTGAGGATAACCTTGTCAGAAGGGATGCCGTGTACAACTTGTTCGTTGACAGAAGTACAGAGCGTAGCAGGATAACCTTCATATCCGAGGCAGGAAGGGATACCTCCGTGATCGCATATGAATTCGTATGCTACTTTATCGAGTTGCGCTGTGGTAACACCTGGTCGGATGACTTTGGCCACTTCGGCCAAAGTCCTTCCGAGCAGGTCATTACTCAGACGCATGAGTTCAACTTCTTCGTCAGTCTTTAGGTATATCATTTTTATTAATATGCCATAGCACCAGAGCGACCCTTGATGCGCATGCCAGACTCATAGAATCCGTCATAGTGACGCTCGAGGAGTTTGCTCTCGATTTGTTGAAGCGTATCCAAGATCACACCCACCATGATGAGCAACGATGTACCACCGAAGAATTGTGCAAAGCCCATGCTAACACCGAAGAGGCGTGCAAAAGCTGGCAAGATTGCGATGATAGCCAAGAGGAATGCACCTGGCAATGTCAATCGTGTCATGATAGTGTCGATATACTCAGCAGTTTTCTTACCAGGTTTAACACCAGGAATGAAGCCATTGTTGAGTTTCAAGTTCTCAGCCATTTGAACAGGATTGATGATAATCGCTGTATAGAAATAGGTGAAAACGATGATCAAGAGTGCAAATACAGCGTTGTACCAGAAACCGTCATTGTTCATGAACGCACGAGTAAATGCGCTAGCGCCCTCAGATGTTGAGAAACCAGCAAGAGCGATAGGGATGAACATGATAGCTTGTGCGAAGATAATAGGCATCACATTGGCAGAGTTAACCTTCAATGGGATGTATTGACGTACGCCACCATATTGTTTGTTACCCACCATACGTTTAGCGTATTGTACTGGGATACGACGTGTACCTTGTACGAGGAGGATAGCAAATGCAAAGACAAACAAAAGGACAATGATCTCAAGGATGAAGAGCATCAAACCACCACCCTCGTTGAGGCGAGAAGAAAACTCTTGTACCAACGCAGCTGGGAAGCGAGCGATGATACCGATAAGGATGATAAAGGAAATACCGTTACCAATACCACGATCGGTGATACGCTCACCCAACCACATTACGAACATAGAGCCCGCGCAGAGGAGGATAGTAGATGAGATGGTGAACCAGTTGAAACCTACTGCAACGGCTTGACCAGCTTGTGCCATTTGCACAGAGAGGTTAACCAAGTAGCTAGGACCTTGGAAAAGGAGGATAGCTACAGTAAGGTAACGTGTGATTTGGTTCATTTTTTGGCGACCAGACTCACCCTCTTTTTGCATCTTTTGGAAGTAAGGAACTGCGATAGTGAGCAGTTGGATTACGATAGAAGCAGAGATGTAAGGCATGATACCCAAAGCAAAAATAGATGCATTTGAGAAGGCGCCACCTGAGAACATATCCAAAAGTGCCATCAGACCACCCGCTGTTTGGCTTTGCAAAGCAGTGAGTGCTGTTGGGTCGATACCAGGAAGTACTACGAAAGAACCGAAACGATAGATGAGCACAAAGAGAAGTGTGGTCAAGAGTCGTTGACGGAGATCTTCGATCTTCCAGATATTTTGGATTGTTTGAATAAACTTACGCATACTAATTAGATTTTGTTGATAGTACCACCAGCAGCTGTGATAGCCTCTTCAGCAGTTTTGCTGAATGCATTAGCCTCCACAGTAAGTTTTGCAGTTA
>JAZLBE010000077.1:0-7343 GCA_045613525.1 Paludibacteraceae bacterium | reverse complement strand
ATAATTGAACGCTTTTATTTCCATGAGGTTATGTCGCTTATCATCAGGATCGAGATAAAAATCAGGTGGCATTTGAGTGTTATCGTTCAGAGCATACTCTACATTATTCTTTTTAAGCCATCCTTCTACCCATTCCTGCATAATATTACCAACAACATCGCGTTGGCGCACAATGATTTCTATATTGGCTAGATGAAATGTGATTTGACCTTTCGATGATAGAATTTTGTCATCATTAATAAGTTTCTCGTAAACTTGTTGGGCTGTTAATTTCATAGATTTAATAATTAAGAGTTTCTAATAATCTTCCTGCAACAGCTTTGATAACAGGTACAACAACAGTATTTCCTAATAGATCAAAGCCTTCGCTTTCGTTTACATTGAAGATAATGTTGTCAGGATATCCGCATAAACGCAACCCCTCGCGCAAAGATAATTTGCGTAAACCTCCATTATCGCCAACATATAATTTTTGCATATCCATTGCAACTAGTGTTGGAGCTACTTCATCAGGCGACAACACTTTGCTGATAGGGAAACTTAATTTACCAGCAACAATATTATAGCCCATGGGTTTTGTGTAATCAGGTTCACGGTGTGTGGACTTATTACCATCTGCATCAATAGTTTTTACAAGTTTTTTTGGATGTTCATATTTGATATATCCAAGTTTACTCAGTCGGTCAAGCATCTTCTGCAAATTAGGATGCTTATAAAATGTGCTAATTTGAGCAGTTGTTAATGGCATGCCATCCATCCAATCAATACCTATTTCTTCTGCCCATTGCTTTTTGCGTCTTTCGCGCATCAAACATTCTAATAGTTTACGTTCTTCGTGTGATATCTTACCTTTTAACCCGAGATCCCAACTATGAATATTCGTTTCCCCACCACGTTTATCTTTAATTGATTTACCATATAGTTCTTCTATGGTATAGTGCTTTAATAATGTGTCAATGAATGGAGAATTCTCGGTTGGTAACCCTTCTTCTAAAATATCTGCAAGGGTTGTTTGAATTTTCGGAAAGTTGTCTAAATTAGGAGCATCATTTCTTGTGCCAACAATGTAAATGCGTTTGCGTTCTTGCGGAACGCCAAAAAAACGAGAGTTTAGTACTCGGTAAGAAAAACGGTAATTAAGAGCGGTCAAATGATCTGTTATGATTTGTAGTGTTCGACCACTGTCATGGTTTACAAGACCTTCAACATTCTCAAGAATGAACCCTGCAGGTTTTTTGTCTCGGAGTATTCTTTCTACCTCAAAAAACATTGTTCCACGGGTATCTGCAAATCCTTTACGCTTTCCTGCGGAACTAAATGCTTGACAAGGAAATCCTGCACACAAAATATTAAAGTCTGGTATATCCTTCGTTGCTACTTTGGTAATATCTCCTGTGATTGTTTCTGCAGGATGATTATCATGTAATACGCGTACAGCGTATGGCTTAATTTCCGACGTGAAGACACAAACTGGTTCCATTCCTCTATCACGTATAGCTTGCTCTAATCCACAACGAATACCACCAATACCTGCAAATAAATCAACAAAGCGGATAACTTCTTTTTTATTGCAAATTGCGGATAATTTAACTATTGGTTTTGGTTGAATATGTTGGCAAATATACTTAGTAGAAACAATAAATGGAGCACCCTCAATGTGATTTATGTTGTGGTTCATGTGCTCCTTGATGATAGTTTGGATATCAATGAAATTTGAATCAACCTCTTCGCCTAAACGATAGATTATATACGAACCGTTAGGTTGGGGATATTGCATAAGAAGCATATCATCTTCAGTAACGACTGAAAATGATAGACATTCAAATAAATGTCCTGTACTTGTTAATGAGTGGTAGTCATATAGTAATACAAAATCAGGTTTGGATAATGTTGTAATTCCACCGTTTCGGTCAGCAAAGATATCTTGATTGTATCGCACGTTATATAAGATTTCCTGGCGTATAGGATTTACGCCTAAAATCCAGTCTTGTTGAGATTTTTCATTTCTATATGTACCAACAAGTACCGTGTGATTAGCTTGGATTTCTTCTATATGCATTATACTAATGATTCTTTTCTACCTAAAGTAATACATTTGTTGTTATGAAACTATCTATAGCCCATTTCTGTGCAAAGGTACAATTTTTTTTTGTGAGATATGCAAAATTTTGTTGAAAGTTTTAGGGTTATAGTTAAATACAAGAAATAACTAAGGACAATAGATGTCTATTTTGACGTGATATATCAAGATTTGCTATTCAATCTATTTATTATATCTGTTTCTTCTCTAATAATATTGGCATATTTTGCTTTCTTTGACTCATCAGTTTCATTCTTTAACATATTTCTATATATTGATTTTTTAACAACATGATGATCTTGATTAGTATCATCTATTGATAGTGCCTTGTTTATGTATTCAATAGCTTTGTCAAATTGTTTCCGAGAGGATTCTAATCTAGATAGGTTTCCGTAAATGTTTGCATATCTCGGATCTATTTCTAATCCTTTCATATAGTTTTGAATTGAAAGTTCAATTTGTTTATTATTTGCATATACATTACCTATATTATTATATGCTCTTGCGTTTCTTGGATTAATTTCCAATACTTTATTTAAATCACTTAATGCTTCTGAATCTTTTTTCATTATTTCATAAGCAATACCTCTCCATAAGAATGCAGTCTCATTGGTGTTATCTAGATCTAAAATTTGTGTGTATAAAGTAATTGCTTCCTCTGGCGTTGTTAGAACGATATTCTGAGCCTGAGTCAACAAACTATTTATTTTTGATTGTTTGACATAACTTTCAACCTCAATACTTACCTTATCAATATAAGCTTTATGCTGAGCAAATCGTTTTCCAAATATGTTATTCTGATTTTGAATTTTAGTATCAATCTCTTTATATTGCTCTCGTAATCGGCTTGCCATTATCCTATTTTGACTTTTCAATTGCTGATTAACGATATTTTTAAGATCATTTATATCATCCACTATCCTTTTTTCTGCTTTACTATTCAAAAGTAGAGGTAAAACTAAACCCAATACAAGTCCTATTATTCCCCAAAAGATAGACATATAAATTAAGAAACGATCTAAATCACTATCCAATTGATTATAATAATGTATATATTTTTCATCTTGTTCCTTTTTGACAAGTTCGATACTCTTTTGATATGCTGTATCTAAGGAATCAATACGTACGTTTAAGACATCAATCTGTTTATTCAAATTAATTGCTGCGTCTTTCTTTTTAGTATTCTTTGACGTGGTGGTTGTTGCAAAAGCTATACTAGACATTGAGACCCAACTTAATAACATGAGGATAGTAACGATTCTTTTCATGAATGTACAAATTTTAGTTGATCTATCAATTATGAATAAGAAACCTCACACCATAGTCAAATGACGACGTTGGAGGGAAGTTAGTACGCACTCTGACGCGATAGGATTGAGTCCGCGGAAGGTAGTACGACTTTTAAGTTCAGACAAAGGCATTGTGAGTAGAAGTTTGGCAATGCACTCATCAGCAAATGAGTTGCTAACTACATTCACTCCTGTAAAATCAAGCACAACACGCTCGTCCTTTTCCAACAAAGGAAGCAACTGCTCACGCACACGCTTACCCAATGGGCGCGTACCTAAATTCTCACCAAATTCTATAAAATTGAATGTTACCATAGTTCTTCTAATTCGTTGTCAATTAAAAATACTTCATTATATTGTGCTGCCACATTGGTACGATTGGCAACCACCTCTGCAGGGTTAATCTCTTTATTAGTACAGAGTTGCAAATAAACGATTGTTCCTTGCCAATATTCACTTTCCGTTGTAGCTTCATTACCATTCTGTACTTGCAATGTGTGATTGCCCGAGCGAACTTCAAAACGCAAACCCGCATCGCGCGCAAGCAGAGATGTAGAATACAGACCAAAGCCCATGCCCTTACCATCAGTTACTGCATCTTGAATACACATTCTAAGTGCCTCTGCTTCGGAGATTTCTGTAAACTTTTCGTTTTCAGAAAGCGAAGCTTGTACACCGATACCATCATCTGCAACTAAGAAACTAAGGATATGATTGGCAGGGTCGTAGTGCGTGATAACAGTACCTAATTCTTTGCCAGAATGAGTAAGGACATTATCCAAAATCTCATAAAAGCAATAACTCATAGCTTGCAATACAGTAGTTTCAATATCAATATATTGCGTTAAAACACTTACTACTCGTTGGTAAACAGAGTAAATGTTTTTCTCATCAAACACATCAATGGTCACATCGTTGTTTGATGAATGGAAGTATTGTTTTATGAGTGTTGTCAGGTTCATAATATAGGTACTAGTCTATTTCGACGGCAAAGTTACACTTTTTTTTTGAGATGTGCAAGATTTGTGTGAAAAAACGCGAATTTTTGTAAAATAGTTCTGTCGCTCTTCTCTCGGTCGTCTCTCGGTGTTCGGTCGGTGGAATAAGGCAAGGTATAAGAGAGGGAAATCTTAAAATTAGTGCGCTTGGCGCATAGTTTAGAGGACGCGGCGAAGCCGCTACAGTTTAGAGTTTAGAGGCAAGAATACCCGAATACGATTCGGGAATAATAAACAAAGAAAAAGTTATATTAAATGCAGAGAGTGTCTGCCACCTCTTGAATCATAGAGCGCAGCACCTCAGGAGTGATGCGGTCGAAACTCTCGCGGTTGGCCACAATACCTACGCCACCCATCTCCACGGTACCTGGCGAGAAGAGAATGCGCTCATTCTCAGGTGCAAAGAAACACTGAGGGCGAGATTCGCGGCGGAAGAACACGATTGTGTTGAATTTAGGCGATGAGGCGATAAGACTATTAGGCGAAGAGGCTGGTTCGTACCATGAGATGATGTTCCAACGAGGTTCCCACTCTTTGGTGTGGGTGGCACCAGCGGTGAGTGAACCCGTTTGGCTGGCGTTCTCAGGGATACTTGCCATGGATAACACTTTTTCAAGTGCCGCTAAATGGGAGTGTAAATCAGATTCTTGCACCAAAACGGCATTGGCGTAATTGGTGTCAAAATGATCTTCTATTGGCATACTATGGCGAGGTACAGCTTGGAAGTGCATATGATCTGGCGCACTGGCACCGCACATAGGTCCATTATAGAAAATACTCATCTCGGGCATCGCCTCAGCCAAATGCAACATAGTCTCCATGTGTGGAGCAAAAGTCTGGCGCTCGTGGATAGATGACGAGATGGTGAAATGGTGGTTAAAGATAGGGAAGGGGTTGACACGTATAAAATACGTTTGACCCGTAGGGGAGTCCCAAACGGTAGTGAGTTGATTGTGCTCTAAGCCATCGGGACAAAGGAAACATGCGCGTGTTTGCAGGGCTTCGGGACTAACGTCTGCCATCACGCTGCGCACGCGAGCAGGGTTGAAAAAGAGCTTGGCAGGAAAACCGTCGATGGTCATATCTTTGACCTCGACTTGAGCCAAAGCTCCGTAGTTAACGAAAGCTCTCCCGCGAAGACCTAACTCCTGGGAAAACATGTTAGTAATCTTTTTATATAGACTCATAGATGATTAACGGTATCGATAGCCTACATGAATTTTAGACTTACCATTTTTATCTTTATACTCATATACTTCATCAATAATAACAAGACCATCACGATATAGGTCATATATCTCGGGGAAATGGAGCTTAATAGTTGCCATTTTTTCTGAATAATCAGTGATATAAACTTTGTTGTAATGATCAAAATTATATCCCGTTAATGCACTCATAAACCCACAAGAAGCAAATGTGAGTGAAAACAAAATCAAGATTGTTATTATTCCTTTTTTGTGAGACATAAAATATGAAATAAGAGTAACACATAAATTTAAGCAATGCACTGCTTTCGCAATGCATTGCTTGTTATGATGAAGAGGTTCAATTTACTTACCCTCGTTCATTTGGATACGTGCCTTCAACTCCCATGTACGGATGCGATCTTTGTACAAGTGGTTGTTGTTCATGGTCACGATATCGCAGTTAGCATCAGAGTTGTCATCCCAACGACGGCAGTTATAAACTACGTCATAGATACGACCGATTTGATACTCGCGGCTTACACGCAAACCTACTGCATAATCCTCACCGTACTTGGTGGTTGGGAAGTTGATAGTGCGGAGCATTGGGGTATAGAAACCACGTGGTGCGCCAAGACCGTGGATACGGAGTGCGTTGTTACGACCATTGTCTGGTGTCCACTCTTTGTGGTCGATTACTCCAGGAGGAATCATGTTGCCGTCGAAGTCGGTCAATTGGTAGGTACCAACCACCATAGCGCAGTTTTGCTCGTGGAAAGCGTCGATGAACTTTTGAACGGTGTTCTCATCGAAGTAAGTATCGTCAGAGTCCAATTGGATAGCGAAGCGACCGCATTTCTCGTGGTGGAGAGCTACGTTCCAGTTACCACCGATAGCGTGCCAAGTCTTATCTTGAGCGATGTAAGTGAGGTTCTCGTGACCCTCAGCCACGATGCTCTTGATTACATCTACAGAACCATCCTCAGAGTTATCATCCACAACGATTACGTTGAACTTATAAGGAGCCTTAACTACTTGGCTAAGCGCGCTCTTGATAGCGGTACCGATGGTACGAACGCGGTTTTTACATGGGATAACCACAGTAGCGTCATACTCAAAGCCCTCGCAGTTGAGATCTACATCCTTGAAGCCAGGAGCGAGGTAACCGTTGATATCTTTGAGGTGTTGGGTAGCAGCTTGCTCCATCTCGATTTGAACGCCACGGTTCTTAGGATCAACATAGTCGAAGTTCTTCTCACCTGTGGTACGGTTGTCGAGCTCTACATCATAATAGAGGTATTCGTTGATGTGCTCCAAAGCGCCCTTTTGGCTCACTTTGAGGCGGAGGTCATAGAGACCAGCGAATTGATAATCCACATCCATGCGAGCAACAGCCTCTTTCACTGCGCTAGTGCGATAGAAGAGTACTGAACCAAACTCGAAGTCGTCGCGGATAGAACCCAATTGGTAGTCGATAACAGGAGCATTGGTACGAACCTCACCTACTTGGTTGAAGTGGTCTGCGTAAACCATAGCAGCCTTGGTGTCCTCAATAAGTGCCTCCATGCGCTCAAGAGCGAAGAGAACGAATGAGAGGGTGGTGTACTTGGTGTAGATCAAGGTGTACTCGGTGTTAGCTTTCTCAGCGATCTCGCGAACAGTAGCTGTTGAGCGGATGTCACCGTGCAAGAAATGAATGTCTGCTACGAGCTCTTGAGCCTTCAAGTTAGCTACGGTAGCTTGTACTTGTTCCTCACTTTGGAAAGGAATAAAACATGTGATATTTTTCATA
>JAZLBE010000076.1:0-1676 GCA_045613525.1 Paludibacteraceae bacterium | reverse complement strand
GCCAAGCGGTATGGCAAACGTTATCTGCTAAAAGCCATATCCCCCGAATACCAATCGCTTACTGATATTTGCTTACTACAAGAAAAAGAATTCTCCTTTGGCATCTCGCTCAACCATCCTAATATTGCCGATACCTATTCAATGGAAGAAGTACCTGCACTCGGTCGTTGTATCATGATGGAGTATGTAGATGGCTTCACCCTCGCAGAGTGGCTTAGCACTTCTCCTTCTCGTACACAACGTGAGCGTGTACTGGCGCAATTGTTAGAGGTGTTGGAGTATATTCATAGTCTGCAACTCGTGCACCACGACCTTAAGAGCAGCAACATCCTCATCACCCGTAACGGACAGAATGTCAAACTGATAGACTTTGGTTTGAGCGATACTGATAGCACCTCTGACAATAATGATGCATGCATTGACATTCAGCTCTTTGGAAATATCCTTGCGTTGCTCTTTCCTAACCGATATCGTGCTATTGCGTGTGCTTGTCAGCAAGGCAAGTATGTCAATATCGCTGCACTCAAACAGGCTTTCCGTCATCGACAAATCTGGCGTAAGAGCATACCCTACCTTATTTCTATAATCTGCGTAGTTATTTGTTCATTGCTTTTGTTTCAACGTATGAGTCTTAAACTGCGCGAGCAGAAAATGTTAGAAACCATCAACTACCATGTTAATCAAGAGATTAGCAAACTCCAATATGCTGCAGACACATGCAAAACGTATGTAGTATTTGCACAAGAAAACTATCCCAAAATGTGGGAAGAGACAGCATTGGTGCGCGATTCTATCGCCAATCTGTATGCTGATGACCCAGCATTGCGCTTGCAATGTATTGAAACGTGGAGTTTAATTTTTGGCGAACGTTTTATGCAGTTTGATACACAAATCAAGCAATCTAAACCACTCCAATAACGACATATTTCTCACCCACCCAACCGCTCTGGGTGTTTTTTTAACAAGAATTGCATTTTTTTATGCTAACACTTGCATATTTCCTCAAAAAATAGTACCTTTGCTGCGCAAAACCAAAAACAAAGTTTGATTTTGCAGACATATTGAATTATAGCGTTTGCTATTTATTCGTTGACAATCCTTGAAACCTGAGAAATTTCAAATAATAGTCACCTCGAGTAAATAAGCGAATGCCCACACATATATATAGGGTGTGGGCGATTCGTTGTTTGGTGACAGGGTTTTCTCAGGACCTCAAGGTATGGACAAGGAATCGTTCATGCCTTTTTTTTGTGCATTCGCTACTACTTTGTGTACGAAAATCATGCCGCGAGCATCTTTTTTCAGCCATTTTGCGCTAAAAGAACTAACAAGAACTAGTTTGTTTCTTGCCTGAAAAACACGAAATCTGTACCTTTGCAAAGCAAAACTAAAAATACAATAAAAATATGAAACACCTTTTCGCACTTTTCTTACCTATCGTATTGGCAAGTTGTACAATCACCACTTCTCGTCCGATGACAGAGAAAGAAACTAGGAAATTTAACGAGGTTAAACAATTGGCAATGGAAGTGGAATGTTTATTGGACGGAGTAACCACTCTAGAGGCATACGAGGCGGCAGAACTATTAGACTTATCAAGCCAATTAAAATACACCTATAGCCAAGATATTGACTCTATTGCACAAAAATCTTGTCGCCAATTACAAGAGCGCATT
>JAZLBE010000075.1:0-27270 GCA_045613525.1 Paludibacteraceae bacterium | reverse complement strand
CGTTAAAACCCTTCACCCAAAGGTACACGGTGGTCTTCTCGCACGCCGTGACGAACCATCTCACCTCCAAGCATTGGAGGAGAACGGTATTTCGTTCATCGATCTCGTGTGCGTGAACCTCTACCCATTCCGCGAGACTATCGCTAAAGAGGGCGTGAGCATGGCAGACGCAATCGAGAATATCGATATAGGTGGTCCATCTATGCTTCGCAGTGCAGCTAAGAACTACAACGATGTGACCGTGGTTTGCGATCCAGCCGATTATGACACCATCCTAGCTGAGATCAACGCTAGTGGCAACACCTCCGTAGAGACCCGTCTGCAACTTTCAGCTAAGGCATACACCCACACCGCACAATACGATGCTTGCATTGCTACCTACATGCGCGAGAAAGCAGGATTGAACGAGAAACTCTTCCTCGAGTTTGATCTCAAACAAGGTCTTCGCTATGGTGAGAACCCTCACCAAAGTGCGAAGTTCTATGCTTCAACTAAAGCTATCCCATTCTCACTTGCTACCGGCAAACAACTACAAGGCAAGGAGATGTCATACAATAATATCCAAGACGCTAACGCAGCGCTCAATATCGCACGCGACTTTGATGAGCCATTCTGTGTAGCACTCAAGCACATGAACCCATGTGGTGCTGCTGTGGCTGAGACTATCGAAGAGGCATGGCAAAAAGCGTACGAGGCTGACACCGTAAGTATCTACGGCGGTATCGTGACCTGTAACCGCACTATCACCAAGGAGATTGCACTCGGTATGAAGCCAATCTTCCTCGAGATCGTTATTGCTCCTGACTTTACTGACGAGGCAATGGAGATCTTCGCTACCAAGAAGAACCTCCGCGTGATCCAAGTGGATATGACCAAGACCACCGATGCTATCGACCAATATGTGAGTGTCAACGGCGGTTTGCTCGTACAACACCTCGATACTCAAATCGAGACCATCACACCAGAGATGTGTGCTACCAAGGTGCAAGCTGATGCAGCTACTTTGGCAGATATGCAATTTGGTTGGAACATCGTTAAGCATGTGAAATCCAACGCTATCGTTGTAGTGAAGAACGGTCAAACCCTCGGCGTAGGTGCAGGACAAATGAACCGCGTAGGTAGTGCTGAGATCGCTATGAAACAAGCACACGCTGCTGGCGTAACCGAAGGTCTTGTCTTGGCTTCTGATGGTTTCTTGCCATTTGATGACACCGTAGCATTGGCTGCACAATACGGCGTAACCGCTATCGTACAACCAGGTGGTAGCATCCGCGATAATGACTGCGTAGTCAAAGCTGACGAACTTGGCATCTGCATGCTGATGACTGGTACTCGCCACTTCAAGCACTAATTGAGCAATAGTTTATAGGCAAAATACTGAACTCCCCTTGCTACATGGCATGGGGAGTTTATATTATAATGTGGTGGCAATAGACATAAAAAATGTACTTTTTTCTATAAATATTTGTATGTTCCAAATAAAAATGGTACTTTTGTAGACATTTTGTAAGAAAAACTACTATTGAAAATAATTTACTAACTTTAAATTTTAGTCTTTATGAAGAAATTTTTTACTTTTTTCATGGCTATGGTACTAACAGTGTCTATGTATGCTGTTACACCTCAATCAGGCAAGAAGGTAGATCCTACTGGACGCGCTACCGAATTGGCTGAAAAGAAACTCAATCACAACAAACAAGTGGCTAAGGTATTGGGCGCGGACAGATTGGAGCGCAAAGCAGTTCCAACTACTAAAGAAGCTCCTATCTCTAAGGTACAAAGCGAAGTTATCACATTGAATTATGATGCTTTCGCGGGTTTGATGTACTACGAGGAGGAAGAACAATGGTGGATTGGTCTTAGCTGCGACGATTGGTCACGCACTGAGTATGGTCACAATTTGAACCTCGAATTCAATGCACCTGCGAATAATCCATGCGGCACATTCACTACAATGGATTTTGACTATGATTATACTCACCTGACAACTCCATTTAGTTATGGTTCTATTCACTTCTCTGAGATTACAATGACTCTTTCTTTCAAGAAGATTAGTGCTAACTTAGAGCGTTATACCTTGACCGCCACTCTCGTAGGCGAAGATGGTAATACCTACACCGTAAATGCTACTCACGAGAATATCGTATCCAAAGGAAAAGTTGAGACATACATCGAAGATGCTACATTGACTCAAGAGGATTTGACTTTTGCTGTAGAAGGCAAAAATACTGATTGGGATATCAAGCTAGTGGTAGATAACTCTGATGTGATCGGTGCTTATGGCAAGAATATGATTCTTTGGGATCAAACAAAGCTTGCATACAAAGGTACAAACCTTACTCCTCTCTCTTTCAAAGCTATTGTTAATCTAGCTACTCACACCGAGACTGGTGAATTGGCATATGTAACTGAAATCAACATGATGGGTAATGATACTATTGATTATCACATGATTCTTGCTGCTCCTCTTCCTGCACCAACCGATACTATCGAATTGACTGCTATTGACTTGGAGGTGGATGATTCATATGCGCTTTGGCTCGGTATGGTAGACTTTTATGCTAACACTCCTGAGTTCTCTATCCGTGGTGGATGGCAAGCTGAAGTAGCTGAAGAGGGCACCTACGAAGCTGCTATTTTCCTAGACGATGCTAATATGAATACCATCACCAGTCTCAACGCTGAGGTAACTGTAACTCTTGACCAAGATAACAACTGGGCTATAGAAGCTACTATGCTTGGCAATGACAACAAGGTTTACAATCTACACCTGACACGCACTATCCCTGAGCAAAAAGATACGGTAGTCGTATCATTCGAGACTTCTGCTCAAGCTAAATACTATCCTCATTTGGGCAATGATCTACAAATCTTCAATGAGAATGATCAATATCGTGCATCTATCAACGTGGCTGATGTTGAGATGGGTAGCGAGTTTGACGAAGAGTATATGATCATGTTCTATAGTTACTTAGAGGCTAAAGATGGTACTCCTATTACAGTGGCTGAAATCAAGGATGGTAAACTCTACCAAGTTGGCGATACTACCAAGATGGAGGCTGACTATGTAACCTTCGAGGGTGTCCTTTATCAAGTTCGTTTGTGGTATGTAGCTCCAACTCCAACCAAAACAGTTCAACTTGACATCAAAGATGCTGAGTTAATCATAGATTATGACTACAATCAAGTGTACAACCTCGTTGGTTATACTGATGATATGCAAACAGTATTTGTTGTGACTGTGTATGCAACCTCTAAAGACGATATCGCTGGTACTTTCGTTAATGATGGTATGTTTGGTAAGTTTGGTGATGGTCAATACGACTTCGACGCTAGCAACAGTTTTGTTGGCAAATACAATGAATCTACCGAATCCTACGATTTGTACTACATCCAAAAAGGTCAATTCACCGTTACTCTCGACGAGGAGGACAATATCGCCCTTACTGCTTCTGTGGTATGTGAGGATGCTATCCAATACGATGTGACATTGACTTCTAAATACGAAGAACCACACATCGAATTTGACGCCGAAGAAGGTCCAGTAGATCGCGTATATGGAGCTGATGCAGAGGTTACAATCAATGACTATGCCGCAGATTATGGATTAATTTCTGTGCAAATCATTGATCCTGTTGCTGGAGATATTACTGCTTTGTATTTTGTTTACATGGAGTCTGATGCTGAGACTATTATCCCTGTAGGTACATACGAGATTAATAGCACTTGGTTCGACGGTACCGTACTTGCAAGTACAGGTATGGAGTGGGATGGTAGTGTGATTCCATCATACTATGCACACTATGTAGACGGTTGGTTAGTTGAACCATACTACTTCTTCCAAGAGGGTACTGTAGTGGTTACTAAAGAAACTAACAATAAATTAAGCTTTGAGATTAATGCTCTCAACTCTTGCGGTATCCCAGTACATATAGTTTATGATGCATCTGGTACTGGCGTAGAGAATATCAATGTTAATGTAGAGGGAGTTAAGAAACAAATCCTTGATGGTCAACTCGTTATCATTCGCAATGGTAAAGCATACAATGCTATTGGCGCACAAGTAAAATAATTCATCCTATCAATACATTCATCAGGGGCATGCTTATAGGGCATGCCCTTTTTGTTCTTTTTTCTAACGAAAAACGCGCGCGTGCTTGCGTATATGCGAGAATTTTTGTAACTTTGCACCCGATTTATTATGCATAAAAATATACATTCAAATTATAGATGAAAAAAGTTTTAGTTATAGGTGGTGGTGGACGCGAGCATGCTATTGTGTATGCCCTCTCACGCAGTCCACAAGTAGAGAAAATCTACTGTGCACCAGGTAATGCAGGTATCGCTCAACTAGCCGAGTGTGTAGCAATCAAGGATACCGATGTGGAAGGACTTCTGCTCTTTGCCAAAGAGACTGAGGTTGATCTTACTGTCGTAGGACCAGAGGCAGCGCTTGCCGCTGGCGTAGTAGATGCCTTCCGTGCAGAAGGTATGCCTATCTTCGGACACACCAAAGCTGCTACACAAATTGAGTCTAGCAAGGAGTTTGCTAAGATCATCATGGATAAATACAGCGTTCCAACTGCAGGTTATCAGTCTTTCTGTGATTATAACGCCGCTCTTGACTATGTCAAGGCTGGTTCTTTGCCTACCGTTCTCAAATACGATGGCTTGGCTGCTGGTAAGGGAGTGGTCATCGCTACCACCCTTGAGGAGGCGGATACTGCCCTCCAAGATATGCTCTGCAACGAAGCTTTTGGTAAAGGCAAAGTTGTTATCGAAGATTACTTGGAAGGCCCAGAGTTCTCATTCATGTGCTTCGTGAATGGTGAGAACGTCTATCCAATGCCACTTTCACAAGACCATAAACGTGCCTATGATAATGATGAAGGTCCTAACACCGGCGGTATGGGTGCTTATACACCGCTGCCATTCGTGACCGAAGAGGACGAGGCTTTTGCTCGTAAACATGTACTTGAAGCAGTAGCTAAGGGTATGTGCCAAGAAGGATTGCCACTCACTGGTGTTCTTTATGGCGGACTTATGAAGACTGCTAATGGTGTCAAGGTTATCGAGTTTAATGCTCGCTTTGGCGATCCAGAGACCGAGGTTGTGCTTCCTCTGCTTGAGTCTGACGCATACGATGTGTTCTATGGCATTGCTACTGGAGCTCAACTCAATACACTTCAATGGCGCAACGAAGCCACTATCGGTGTTGTACTCGCATCTAAAGGTTATCCTGGCGATTATGCGAAGGGTGCTGTTATCGAAGGAGTAGAGCTCTTCGACGGCCCTGTCTTCCATATGGGAACTAAGAATGACAACGGCGTATTAAAAACCAACGGCGGACGCGTTATGATGTGTATCGCTACTGGTAAAGACATCGCAGCAGCACGCGAGAAAGTATATGCTGAGATTGCTAAAATAAAATGCGACAATCTCTTCTACCGCAATGATATCGCCCACTGGGCACTATAAGCAGCAAAGCTGCGTTATATGTCTTATTGACGTTATCTGTCCTTCGGACGTTGTTTGGTTATTTGTCATTTGGACGTTAACAAAAATAACGCGGCATAACCGCATGTAACGCGTAGCATGTAATAAAAATAACGCGGCATAGCCGCATGTAACGTAAACAAAGTGAACTAAAATGATTATAGATGGTAAAATTATTTCGCAATCTTTGAAAGATGCGATGAAAATAGAGGTAGACGCACTAGAGCAACAATATGGTCGCCGTCCTTGCCTTATGGTAATTATTGTAGGCAACAACCCAGCTAGTCGCTCTTACGTAACTGGCAAAATAAAAGCCACTGAGTATTGTGGATTCGATGGTCACCTCGTTGAACTTCCAGAAGATGTAAGCGAAGCTACACTTCTTGCAGAAATCGAAAAACTCAATAATGATCCTGCTGTAGACGGAATTCTCGTGCAACTCCCTTTACCTAAGCACATCTCAGAGGACAAAGTCATCGCTACTATCTCTTCAGAGAAAGATGTTGATGGTTTCCACCCAGAGAATGTAGCACGTCTTTGGCTTAACCAACATTGCATCCTTCCATGTACCCCTAAAGGTATCATCGAACTTCTTGATCAAGCAGGTGTGGAGATAGCAGGTAAGAAAGCTGTGGTCATTGGTCGTAGCAATATTGTAGGTAAACCAGTGTCTAAACTCCTTCTCGACCGCAATGCTACCGTGACTATCGCACATAGCCGAACCAAAGATTTGGCTGCCGTATGCCGCGAAGCAGACATCCTGGTAGCTGCAGTAGGTCGCGCAGAGATGGTAACCGCTGAGTTCGTTAAACCTGGTGCTGCTGTGATTGATGTGGGTATCAATCGCAATGCCGAAGGCAAACTTGTAGGTGATGTGGACTTTAAGAGCGTAGAACCAATAGCTGGAGCTATAACTCCTGTTCCAGGTGGAGTAGGACCAATGACTATCACTATGCTTATGCGCAACACCATCGAGTGCTTTATCAATCGCATGCAGTCTAAGACTGAAGCGTAAAATGGCTATAGGTTATTGATTATAGGCTATAGACAATGTTCAACTTAATTTAATTTTTAATGGTCTCGTATTTATTACTATATTTATTTCTTGCACTAGGAGTTTCATTCCTATGCAGTCTTTTGGAATCGACTCTAATGTCCACCACTTTGTCGTATATCAATCTTCGTGAAGAAGAAGGATATAAACTAGCCAAGGTGATGAAGAAATTCAAAACCGAACCTGAGCGTCCTTTGGCAGCTATTCTTTCACTTAATACCATCGCCAATACTGTAGGTGCATCCGGTGTGGGCCTTCAAGCAACTCTCGTCTTCGGCGAAGCATGGTTTGGCGTTGCAAGTGGTGTGATGACCATACTGATATTGGTATGCTCAGAGATTATCCCTAAAACTATCGGTACAACCTATTGGAAAAATCTTATGGGCTTTGCCGCGACTGTAATTCGAATTCTAGTTTGGGTACTTTATCCTATAGTTAAAATTATCGAATATATCACTCGCTTATTCCCTGAAGCAGACGAAGCTGCTGTCAGTCGTGAAGAGGTAATCGCTATGGCCAATGTGGGCGAAGAAGAGGGTGTCATCGAAGAGGACGAAAATAAGATCATCCGCAACGTGATGCGTCTCAATGAGGTGAAAGCTTACGAGATTATGACCCCTCGTGTAGTTGCAGCTACTGCATCCGAGAAGATGACACTTCGCGAATATTACGATAGCGATGCATACGACCACTTCTCTCGTATTCCTGTATATGCAGACTCTCCAGAGTTCATCACTGGATATGTGCTTCGTGGAGATGCTCTCGAAGAACTTACTGAAGATCACTTCCAAAAGACATTAGGAGAGATTAAACGTTCGCTGCTATACTTCAACGAAGAGATGAACGTAGGCGATATCTTTGACGCTATGCTCAAAGAGAAATCTCAAATTGGCGTAGTCATCGATGACTATGGATGTCTACAAGGTATCATCACTTTTGAAGATGTCATTGAGACTATCTTTGGACTAGAGATCATCGACGAGATGGACGTTGTGACTGATATGCAACAATATGCTCGCGAACGCTGGCAACTACGTCAAAAACGCTTCAAACCTGTTGTGATGCGTAGCGAAGAACCAATACAACCTACCCACGAGAAAGTAGAGTAGTATTATCCCTTATCTTTCCCGTTATCACCCCAAAAGGATAACGAATATAATTAGCAAACTAAAAATCATACAACCATATGAAAACAAACTACCTAAAATCCAGACACATTGGATTGAGCGAAACTGAGCAACAACACATGCTCGAAACTATTGGTGTAAACACTATCGATGAACTGATTGCACAAACGATGCCGTCAGATATCCTTTTAGAGGAGCCATTAGATCTCGATGAACCACTCACCGAGCAAGAACATCTATCTACGATGCACCAAATGGCTGCTAAGAACCAACTCTATCGTTCATATATCGGTCGTGGCTGGTACGGTAGTATCACTCCTGCAGTTATTCAACGCAATATCCTGGAGAACCCTGTATGGTATACTTCTTATACTCCATACCAAGCTGAGATCAGCCAAGGTCGTTTAGAAGCATTGTTTGTATACCAAACTATGATCAGCGACCTCACAGGTCTACCTCTTGCTAACTGCTCACTTCTAGACGAAGCTACTGCAGCTGCTGAAGCGGTAACAATGATGCGCAATCTTCGTACACGTGACATGGTTAAAGCTGGGGTAAACAAAGTGCTCGTTGATAAGAAGATTTTCCCTAACACACTCAGCGTTATGCAAACTCGTGCCGTTGGACAAGGCATCGAACTCGTAATGGTCAACTACGAGCAAGTAACCGCAGAGTGGCTTGCTGATAATGGTCCATTCTTTGGCGCTATCGTACAATGGCCTAATGCCGAAGGTTCAATCGAAGATTACACCGCATTCATTGATGACTGCCATGCTGTAGGTATGAAAGTTAGCGTGATTGCTGATCTTATGGCGCTCGCACTCCTCAAACCACTCAACGCTGATATCATGTGCGGAACTGCGCAACGTATGGGCTTGCCTCTCGGCTATGGTGGTCCTACTGCAGGTTACATGGCTACACGCGAGGAATACAAACGTGATATGCCAGGTCGTATCATCGGTTTGAGCAAAGATACACACGATAAACCAGCTTTCCGCTTGGCTCTCCAAACACGCGAGCAACATATCAAACGCGAGAAAGCAACCTCCAATATCTGTACAGCCGAGGCTTTATCTGCTATCATGGTTGGTATGTATGGTGTATACCATGGTGCAGAAGGTATCCGCGAAATTGCAGAAGGTATCCATGGTAAAGCTGCATACCTAAACGAGATGCTTCAAGCATACGGATATGAGCAAGAGAATACAGAATTCTTTGATACACTGAAGATTATCCCTGTTGAAACTACTATTGAGCGTGTTCGACAAGAGGCAGAAGAGCGTGGTATTAACCTCTACTATGATGAAGAGGGTTGGGTAGGGCTCTCACTTGATGAGACTGTTACTGTGGATGATATGAACGATATCATTGACCTCTTTGCAGCTGCTAGCGACAACCTCGCTCAATACGAGGATAACGATGAGGCATTCTGCGGTTTGTGGGCTATCAACGAGGAGAACGTACGCGAAGTGGACTACTTGCAAGAAGAGACATTCAAGAAATACCACACTGAGACTGAGATGATGCGTTATCTTAAACGTCTCGAGCGCAAGGATATTTCATTGACACACAGCATGATTCCGCTTGGTTCTTGCACCATGAAGCTCAATCCTGCTGCTGCTATGATTCCTATTACCTTTCCTGGATTCATGGGCGTTCACCCATTAGCTCCACAAGAGCAAGTAGCTGGCTATCAAGAGCTACTTGAAGAACTTGAGCAACAACTCGCTACCATTACAGGTTTTGCGGCATGCAACCTTCAACCTACTTCTGGTGCAGCAGGTGAATATGCAGGTCTAGTCACTATCCGCGAATACCTTAACCAACAAGGCCAAGGTCATCGCAATATCTTGCTTATCCCAGCATCTGCTCATGGTACTAACCCTGCATCATGTGCACAAGCAGGTATGATTCCTGTAGTAGTTAAATGCGACGAGAATGGTAATACCGACCTCAATGATTGGCGTGAGAAGGCAGAGCAAAATAAAGACAACCTTGCTGGTTGTATGATTACATACCCATCAACCCATGGTATCTTTGAGATGGCTATCCGAGAGATGTGCCAAATTATACATGACTGTGGAGGTCAAGTGTATATGGATGGCGCTAATATGAATGCACAAATTGGTTACACTAATCCTGGTATCATTGGCGCAGACGTATGTCACCTCAATCTCCATAAGTCGTTTGCTAGTCCTCATGGTGGTGGTGGCCCTGGTGTTGGAGCAATATGCTGTGCAGAACACCTCGTACCTGCACTTCCAACTGCTGACCTCAACCGAGTATCTAGCGCACTCTATGGCAATGCTAATATGGCACTCATTTCATATGGATATATCCGTATGATGGGTGAGAATGGTTTGCGCGAATCAACTGCGGCTGCTATACTCTCCGCTAACTATATGGCAGCGAAACTCAAAGATGCATACGGCATTGTATACACAGGCGTAACAGGTAGAGTAGGTCACGAACTCATTCTAGACTGCCGTCAGTTCCACTCAATTGGTATCACAGAGTCTGATATCGCTAAACGACTCATGGACTTTGGTTACCACGCACCAACACTTTCATTCCCTGTACATGGAACCCTCATGATTGAGCCAACAGAGAGTGAATCACTCTGCGAAGTAGATAAATTTATTGATGCACTACTGGTTATTCGCGGTGAGATCTCAGAAGTAGAAAACGGACAAGTTGATGCTAAGGAGAATGTACTTGTTAATTCGCCACACGCTGAATATGAGGTAGTTGCAGACGAGTGGAACCACGCATACTCTCGCGAGAAAGCTGCTTACCCTGCTGCATGGGTACGCGAGAACAAGTTCTGGTTGCCAGTATGTCGTGTAGACAATGGTTGGGGAGACCGCAACCTTGTAGCTAGACTTGATAAATAACAGATATTTTTGTATAAAACAGCGTAATACGCTATTGATTAGTACATTTTATGGTAAAAGCAACAAAAGCACTAAAAGAACATCTCAAACACTATCAACGTATGAAACCTCTGATAACTCTCAAAGAGTATATCATGATTATTCTGTGTACCATACCTTATGCAATAGCTGTCAATTGGATTCTAGTTCCTCACACTATTGTAGG
Organism: Paludibacteraceae bacterium; assembly: GCA_045613525.1. Taxonomy (GTDB): domain Bacteria; phylum Bacteroidota; class Bacteroidia; order Bacteroidales; family Paludibacteraceae; genus Colicola. The sequence continues at coordinate 16,494 of JAZLBE010000075.1, read as the reverse complement.
TGGTGGACTAACAGGTTTGTGCGAGATTTTGTATTTTGCAACGAATAAGTTTATTCCTATTTGGTTGAGTTCATTCGTATGTAATCTAGCATTGCTAGTAGCAGCATTCTTTACTGTAGGATGGAGATATTGTGTGCGTACACTCTGGGGTGTTTTATGGTACACTATTTGGTTGAAAGTCATAGAGATTCCTGCTGAACCCGTTATCTCTGATCCATTTATGGCAGTCATCTTAGGAGGACTATTTATGGGTTCATTCCTGGGCATTGTATTCCTTAATAATGGTAGCACTGGTGGTGTTGATATCGTAGCTATGATTGTCAATAAGTTCAAGCACCTACCTATGGGGCGTGTACTTATGGCATGTGATATTGTCATTATTCTATGTGCATACTTCCTTCCTGAAATCAAGGAACTTCCTTTCGGTCGAGGATTAGAGAAGATTCTCTTTGGTTTATGTTACACCTTTGTGGCTGGTACAGCAGTTGATTGGGTACTCAACCGTACGCGTCAATCGGTACAGTTCTTTATTTTCTCTACTAAGTACGAAGAGATAGCTGAAGCTATCATGACACAAGTACCTCGTGGAGTAACACTAATGGATGCACAAGGAGGATATTCTAAAGAACCTATCAAAGTTATTACAACGATTGCACGTAAACACGAGTCTGCTACAATCTTCCGATTGGTTAATGCTATAGATCCTAATGCTTTCGTTAGTCAAAGTCAAGTGCGAGGAGTCTTTGGACAAGGATTCGAATCCATCAAAGAAAAAGCATAAGATCTACAGACACGCTAACATACTCATATCCACATAACTCCATACATACTATGGAACTACTATTACAAAAGAAGTCTATACAAGGCACCATACGCGAGTATCTAATGATTGTACTAGCGTTGTTTCCATTTGCTTTGATGGTCAACTGGATTTTTGTTCCTCAAAATGTTGTAGGTGCTGGTCTCACTGGTATTTGTTCTATTATTTACTATGCTACACAAGGACTCTTTACTGAGGTATTTCCTGAGTATGGAGGTTCTATTCCACTATGGATTAGTTCATTGACAATCAACGTACTACTGCTTCTTATAGCTGCTCTTACTGTTGGTTGGCGTTTCTGTATTCGTACTTTAGTCGGTGTAGTTGCACTAGCATTTTGGTATCGTGTTATCCCTATGCGAGCTACACCGCTTATTGAAGATCCTGTTTCTGCATGTCTAGTAGGTGGATTCTTATTTGGTATCAGTCTAGGTATTGTTATGCTTAATAATGGTTCATCGGGAGGTACGGATATCGTAGCAATGATTATTCATAACTATAAGGATGTTTCACTAGGAAAAGTAATGGTAATCTGCGATGCTATTATTATTGCTAGTAGTTATTTTCTACCTATTCCAGAACAATTCTATGTAGAAGGAATGGATGTTGTGGACTTTAAAATCAAGCGTATTCTCTATGGTTTATGTATGACTGTTAGTTATACGGTGGCATTAGATTGGGTGATGGCTCGCCTTCGTCAATCAGTACAATTCTTTATATTCTCTACAAAGTATGCAGAGATAGCTACTGCTATCAATCAAACTGTACATCGTGGTGTAACCGTATTAGATGGAACAGGGTGGTATAGTCAACAATCTATTCATGTTGTTACTGTACTAGCTCGTAAACATGAGAGTCATCTTATTTTTCAAATAATCAAATCCATTGATCCAAATGCCTTTGTTAGTCAAGCCAATGTCAGTGGTGTCTTTGGACAAGGATTTGATACAATTAAAAACAAATAATACATGAAAGTAAATAAGTACTACAAATAGTATACAATAACACAAATAGTAGATAAATTAGTATCAATAAACATCATTATACCGAACTTCAAGTAGTTCGGTATTTTTTTTGTACCTAAATATATTTTATGTCTTTCATGAAAAGGGTAGCATATTAGATATATGTATTATATACATCATGCTTATACACATATACATATACATTGTTTATAGACATTGACTCTGTTATCTAAATATTTCTTCTAATACCAATATGCATATTGACTATCTATAAGATATTGTAGCTAGATCACCTCATTTTACTTAAAAAACTAACATTGTTGAGAATTGAATATTCTGTATCATAACCCAACTTTGTTAAAAATATTCAATTCTCGTGAAAGTTGCATTTTTTTAGTTTTAACCCGAACATGGGGTTAGTTAGAGTAGAGTAGCCTCTACTTTTTTATGTGTAACTTACTGAATTTTATATTGTGAATTTCTAAATAACGAATAACTTTAACGTAATTGCCAAAACAAAATTACAGTATATTTCACAAATCTAAAACCATATGTTACACATGAAATAACACAAGTATAAACCTGAGTGCAATTACCGCACAAACTGATCTTAAAAACAATTCTATTGTTTTCATTACATATAATATATCATGTAATATGTTATAAATCAGCAAAATAGTTTGTATTTGTAAAGTAAAAGTATAATAAAATTAATAGATTTGCTGTGCAGTGACTAAAAATCAGTAAAATTAGTATATTATTTTATATAATATACTAAAAATCAGCGGTATTATGTTTAAAATATAAAGTATTAGTTATGTAACAATGTATAACATTTATATAGAATTGCTAAATAGACAGGCACAAAGCTAGATTAGTGTTAAACTCCTTGATTTACAAGTGTGAATCAATATATGATTTCAAATGTGAATTATATTGATTTGCACATGTGAAATATTTTTTGTACCTTTGCAATCAAATTTTGAAAAAAAATGTTATTAATAATATATTGCTGAAAATTTAATAAAATGAACGAACGTGAACGAATAATTGAAATAATGAAATCTCAGGAACTTAATTCCAAGCAACTTTCATTGGAATTAGGTGTTAGTGCAGGTACTATTTCTAATATTCTAGGTGGTAGAAATAAACCAAGTTTAGAGTTTATGCAGAATATTGCAGATCATTTCCCTTTTATCAACCCTACTTGGTTATTTGTTGGTTTTGGAGAAATGTATATAGATGGCTATGTACCAGATAATTTGCATGTTGAGCAAGATTTATTTACTCAACCAGATACTTCTGCTAGTATAAGGAACGCTCATTCTTTATCTTCTGTGGGTACAACTATGCAATCGCATGTAATGACAGAAAGTAGCGTATTACCATCTATTCCATCTCCTTGTCGAACAATCCAGAAAATAGTTATATTCTATTCTGATGGTACTTTTGAAGAGCGATAAGAGAAAAAAATAAGATAATTTTTGCATATATAATAAAAAAGCAGTACCTTTGCACTCAGAAAAGGAAAGTTGTCTGAGTGGTCGAAAGAGCCGCACTCGAAATGCGGTATACGCGCAAGCGTATCGAGGGTTCGAATCCCCCACTTTCCGCAAAAAGAAAGAAGTCACTTGAGCAAGTGACTTCTCTTTTTTTTGCATGGATGCCTCAATGATAAGACATCATATTTTATTTATTTATAGCTAACAGGCAACTGTCCTACAGCTGTAATATCGCCAGTAAGAACTTTTGCTGTTGCTTTCTGATTGCTTTCGCTATCTTGATAACTAACAATAATAGCACCTAGCTCGTCGTGCCATGGCAAATTTCCTAATCCGTATGGACTTCCAAAATGAACCAATATTGGATGGTGGCGTTTAACGATATTCTCTAAGCTACTTAGATGATCTAAATTAATCAAGTCTTTCTTTGTTCTACCTCTTGGATCATGGCATGCAAGGATTACCACATCATATTGATTTAGTTGCTTGTTTAGCTCATTTATTTGTTCTTCCGTACTCTTTTTATCTATTGGGAAATAATGTATATTAGCAATTGCATTATCAGAAACCATAGCGCTTTTATTGAGCAAATGTTGATACATCAATGTAGTAGAATCAATCATACCTGTTGCAGGGTTGTATCCAGACAATCCTTCAATATCTCCATATTCGCGTCGCATAGGTATATGTTTGGCGTTATACGCTACATATGCAATATTCTTGTGCATATCTAGAGGCACTAGGTTATTGTCATTTTTAACTAGTGTTATACTCTCGTCAGCCATCTGTTGAATCAATGCGATATGTTCTGGTATTTGTACGCGATTGGTGATATTAGTTGTATCTATCTGTGCTGTATATCGACGATTAAACATACCGAATTCTGCTTTTACTCGTAGAACCTTGCGAACACGATTGTTTAGTTCTTCTATGTTGCATTCTCCTGTATTCATAGCCAATTCTAAGCGATCTATAGCGGCAATAATATCATTTGGTTTTAGCAGAATATCTACACCTGCTTTATATGATGCGATAGCAATCTCAGCAGGAGTTAGCTTCTCGCTAATAGCTTTCATGCCTAGGGCATCTGTAATAACAAGACCATCAAAGCCCATCTCTTTTTTGAGCAATTCGGTGATAATTGGATAGGAGATAGATGATATGGTAGTATCTAATGCTGGAACCATCAAGTGTCCTAACATAATCATTTTGACTCCTTTATTTATCTGATCTTTGAATGGGAAGAGTTCTAGCGAATCCAAACGTTGTTTATTAAATGGTAACAATGGTAATCCTTTGTGTGAATCTACCTCGGTATCACCATGGCCAGGAAAGTGCTTAGAACATGCTATTATGCCTCCATCTTGCATACCTTGCATATATGCAGCAGCATATGCAGTAACCTTATCTCTATTCTCTCCAAAGGAGCGTGCGTGTATAACAGGATTCTTAGGATTGACATTAATATCTACAACTGGCGCAAAATTGATATGGATATTAATCATCTTGCATTGTTGTGCTACTGCTAGTCCCATTTCATATATTAGACTATCAGATGGTAATGCACCTAATTGCATTTGTTGAGGGAAAAATGGAAACTCTCCAAATCGCATAGATGGTCCCCATTCGCCATCAATAGATATCAAAAGTGGAATCTTTGACTTCGCTTGAAGCTCATTCATACGATTGATATAGCGTGGAAGGCTGTCCTGTAGAATAAGTAAACCGCCTATTCCTTCTACTTCAACTAATTGGTTGGTTTTCTCTTTATGTTCTTCAGCAAATATATAACTATCAGTTTGTGAGAAGATTATTTGTGCAACCTTTTCACGAGTAGTCATTTTGTTTAATGTACGTTCAACTTGTCTATCAAGGCGTTTTGATAAACGTTCTGTGGAGTTACCGCAACTGTTGAGCAATAGGGTGGAAACAACTCCTATGGCTACAATGAGAATTCTTGTGTGTTTCATATGGCACTTAATTTGTTAATTTTGCTATGATTGTGTTGGATTCTGTATTTTATTGAGTAGATGAATAGCTCCTGTGATTGTTTTGACTTGTTGTATTATTGCATAGATACGTCCTGTTTTCTTGCCTTGACGATCTTTCTCTTCTACTAATTTGCATCTTTGTGGACGAGAATAAATAAATTCAACAACTCTTCCAAATATATCAGATTGCCAGTATTGTTTGTGACTTTGAGTAAAGTAAAGTGTTAGATTTTCCTTTTTTAATAATACTTTTTCTATACCAATTTGACAACATAACCATCTCAATCTAACCACATTCAGTAATTGTTCAGCCTCTTCTGGTAATGCTCCAAAACGATCTATTAAACGTTTCTGATATTCGAGAAGAGTCTCTTCATTACTTAGATTATCTAATTCGCGGTATAAAGCAATACGTTCAGATATGTTTTCAATATATGTTACAGGAAAACATAGGGACAAATCACTATCTAATTGACTATCATTACACCAGTTCTTGCTGTTTGATGTATGACTAGCATTAGCAAACAATACACTTGCATTGGGGTCATCTTGCATTTCGTGGCGAATCTCCTCTACAGCTTCTGCTAGAATTCGTTGGTAGGTATCGTAACCTAAATCCGCAATAAAACCACTTTGTTCTGATCCTAACATGTTTCCTGCGCCACGAATATCTAAGTCTTGCATTGCAAGTTGGAAACCAGCACCTAGTTCTGCAAATGTAGTAAGTGCTTGTAGACGGCGGCGTGCATCAGAAGTTAGTAACTCTTTGTCTGGTGTTACCAAGTAACAATATGCTTTTCGATTGGAGCGGCCTACACGTCCACGCAATTGATGCAAGTCTGATAATCCGTAGTTCTGTGCAGAATGGATAATAATAGTATTAACATTGGAAATATCAATACCTGATTCTATGATAGTTGTAGCTATGAGAATATCATATTCGTAATTTATAAAATCTTCTAAGGCTTGTTCCATCTCACCAGGTGCCATCTGACCATGAGCAATCACAGTGCGTGCCTGAGGGAGCATTCGATGAATACGTTGTTCTATACGTGGTAGCATCTCGATTCGGTTGCAGACTACATATATCTGTCCGTTACGCTGCATCTCCAATTGTATTGCCTCTTTCATAATATCCTCATCATCTAGTGTTATCATCTCTGTTTGAACAGGATAACGATTAGGTGGTGGTGTGTTAATGACGCTTAGATCGCGTGCTCCTAACAAGGAGAATTGTAATGTTCTAGGTATAGGTGTAGCAGTCAATGTTAGCACATCTACATTGGTTCTCAATGCTTTTAGTTTTTCTTTTACAGCTACACCAAACTTCTGCTCTTCATCAATAATAAGCAGACCAAGATCTTTCCATAGAACTTGCTTTCCTACTAATTTATGGGTACCTATAAGAATATCAATCTTGCCGTTTTCTAGATCAGCCAAGATCTCTTTTACTTGTTTAGCAGTCTTACTTCTGCTGAGATACTCAATACGTACAGGGAAGTTAGCAAAGCGTTCCTTAAACGTGTTATAATGTTGTAATGCTAATACGGTTGTTGGAACTAATACGGCAACTTGTTTGCCATCTGTAGCAGCTTTAAATGCAGCTCGCATTGCTACCTCAGTTTTGCCAAATCCTACATCTCCACACACCAAGCGATCCATAGGCATAGGACTTTGCATATCGTGTTTGATATCCAAGGTTGCTTTTGCTTGATCTGGTGTATCTTCGTACAAGAAGGATGCCTCTAATTCGTGTTGCATGTATCCATCTGGAGAATATGCAAAACCTGCCTGTTGTTTACGAGCAGCATACAGACGAATCAAATCGCGAGCTATATCTTTTACTTTATCCTTGGTACGCTCTTTCATTCGCTCCCAAGCACCAGAACCTAAACGAGATATAGTTGGTTCACTACCTTCGCGACCTTTATATTTAGATATACGATGAAGGTTATGAATGCTTACAAATACGGTGTCACCTCCTTTGTATATCAACTTAATGGTCTCTTGTGGGCGACCATTGAAATTAGTTGTAACCAATCCTGCAAACTGTCCAATACCATGGTCAACATGTACAACATAATCACCCACTTGTAGCTGGTTAATCTCTTTTAGTGTTATAATAGCTTTACCTCTTCGTGCATTTTCCGAACGAAGTGTCACGCGGTGGTATCTTTCAAAGATTTGGTGATCAGTATAACAACAGATCTTAGCTGCATTGTCCACAAAACCTTCATGTAGAGCATGATCAATAGGAGTAAAACGAATTCCAGATTCTTTATCATCAAATATTGCTTTAAGTCGATCTGTTTGTTTTACTTGCTCCGCTAGGATGTATATTTTATATCCATCTTGTATTCTTCGTTGTAGATCTTCAATTAGAAACTCAAAATTCTTATTGAATATTGGTTGTGGTAGAGTATCAAATGCTACATGTGTGTGTGTTGGATAATTAGATTTATTATGCAATTCGATCGTTGTTCCTTTTTCAAGAAAAGTAATATCTAATGCTCCTAGACTAGACTTGATTTTGTATTCACATAATCCAAAATCATTACTAATCCATATGATATTATCTGGTAGATATGCCAAAAATGTAGCTGTTTCTTCATTCGAAGTGTTATTGGCAACAATCTCTATTTTATCTACTTTATTTTGAGAAAGTTGAGTCTCTAATTCAAACTCTCTAATACTATCTATTTCATCTCCAAAAAAGTCTAATCTGTACGGAATATCATGTGCAAAACTATATACATCAACTATACCGCCACGTACTGCAAACTGACCTGGTTCATAGACAAAATCTACTCGTTGAAAACCTAGTTCAATAAGTTGAGATGATAATTTGGTGATGGATATTGTATCCTCTGTTGCTAATGAGATAGTTTGTTTTTTTAGTGATAGTGGTTGAGGTACTTCTTCACACAATGCTTCCGGATATGTCACAATTATTTGTCCCGTTTTGGCAATGAGCGAACTCAACACTTCTGTACGTTGTACAAGCATCGCTTCGTCCGTTTGTTGGCGTCGACGATGTGAGGTAGGGAAGTAGTATACATTTTGGGGATTAGTCAGTGTCTTGATATCTGCATACATATACTGTGCATCATCTACATTGTCCATGACGATGATCATAGTATGAGCAGATTGTTTTTCTTGCAATTTAGCATGCAGTGCACTGAGCACCATGGCACGAGCAGATGCCATTAAACCACTTAGCAAGAAATGTTGCGGATATTTCTTGCTAAGTGCCTTTGTTAACACATCCACTTCTGGATGTTGTGCCATTAGTTGTTGTAATTCAACTATCTGCATGTATCTTTAATGCTTATTTAAGTAAAGCAAAGTCAATGACTTCTTGAATATCTTTGACATAGTGGAATCGAAGTCCTTTTAGGTATTTATCTGGAATCTCATCAACATCTTTACGATTCTGTTCACATAGTATAATATCTACTATTCCAGCTCGTTTAGCAGCAAGTATTTTTTCTTTTACACCACCGATAGGTAACACCTTGCCACGAAGTGTCATCTCACCAGTCATAGCTATGCGTTCGCGCACTTTTCTTCCAGTAAAAGCACTTACTAATGCAGTTGTCATCGTGATACCAGCACTAGGACCATCTTTCGGTATTGCACCTTCTGGTACATGCACATGTACTGAATGAGTGTCTAATTTTTTGCGAGCGATACCAAATTGTTCAGCATGTGCTTTGATGTATCCTAATGCAATGGTGGCAGATTCCTTCATTACATCACCCAGGTTACCAGTCAATGTGAGAGTAGGTACCTTCGCTGGAGACAGTGATGTCTCAATAAAGAGTATCTCTCCGCCCACTTGTGTCCATGCTAGTCCTGTGACCACACCCAAATACTTATTGGTTTCCCACTCATCGCGAGTATAACGCTTTTTGCCTAGATATGTCACTAAATCTTCCTCAGTAACGTTCACGTTATATGGTTCTTCTAGAGCAATCTTAGTTACTACTTTACGACATACGGAGGCAATCCTTTTCTCCAATCCACGGACACCAGATTCACGCGTATATCCATCAATAATAGATGAGATAATTGATTTTTTAAGTTTAAGTTGCGATGATTTCAAACCATGACTTTCTAACTCTTTAGGTAGCAGGTGACGCTTTGCAATCTCTTCTTTTTCCTCTTGTAGATAACCTGTCATCTCAATTAGTTCCATACGATCCAATAATGGGCGAGGAATAGTATCAAGTGAGTTAGCTGTTGCTATAAAGAGTACTTTACTCAAATCATAATCTACATCCAAATAGTTATCATGGAATGTGTTATTTTGCTCAGGATCAAGGACTTCCAATAATGCGCTAGTAGGATCTCCTTTGTAGTCAGCACCTATCTTATCAATCTCATCTAACACAAAAACAGGATTGCATGTTTTCACTTTGCGTAGGTTCTCAATGATACGTCCAGGCATAGCACCGATATATGTACGACGGTGACCACGAATCTCAGATTCATCATGCAAACCACCTAGACTGATACGAGCATACTTGCGTCCCAGTGCCTCTGCGATTGAGCGTCCTAGACTAGTCTTACCCACACCTGGAGGGCCATAAAGGCATAGAATAGGGGCTTTCATGTTATCAGGATTTTTGCTCAATGCTTTGATTTTCAAAACAGATAAGTACTCTATGATACGCTCTTTGACTTTCTCCATACCATAGTGATCCTTGTCTAGGATTTCTTGCGCATGGTGAATATCGTAGTTGTCCTCAGAATACTCATTCCAAGGTAGTTCAAGTAGGGTATCAAGGTATGTTTGTTGTGTTGCATATTCTGGGGCGTGTGAGTTCATGCGACGCAACTTCTTGAGTTCTTTTTCAAATGTTGCTTGCATTTTCTCGCCCCAGTTTTTTTGTTTAGATTGCTCCAACATAGCATTAGCTTGCTGCTCATCAGAGTCACCCAATTCCTTCTGAATAGTCTCCATCTGGCGATGAAGTAGGTATTCGCGTTGCTCGCGGTCAATGTCTTCTTTGGTCTTGTTCTGGATATCCTTGCGCATCTCCAGCATCTTTACCTCTTTATTTAGTATCTCTAGCAACGAAAGTGCACGATCTTTGATGGAGTTAATTTCCAAAAGTATCTGTTTATCAGCTATTCGTACGCCAAAGTTTCCACAAATATAATTGACGAGAGTAGGGGGATTATCAATGCTACGGAGTGTCATTCCCGCTTCTGCAGGAAGATTTTCCATGCTCTTAATAATCTTTTCAGCTACGTTCTTGAGGCTACTTACTAATGCTACAAATTCCTTATCATTTCGCTTTGGGAACTCTTCTGCCAATGTATTTACTCTGGCTTTCATGTATGGTCGAACGCCTACAATCTCTTGAATATGTATACGTTCAACACCTTCTAGAATAACCATTAGGTTTCCGTCTGGCATATCTAAGGTACGCATTACACGTCCTGCTGTACCCACAGGGTATAGATCCTCAGAAGAAGGCTCTTGTACATCTTGTACTTTTTGACAGCATACAGCTAATAGTTGATCATTCTTGAATGCTGTGGCTACTAATTTTTTTGATTTTGGTCTTCCGACTGTAACTGGTAATAGTACACCAGGAAACAGCACCATGTTTCTCAGTGGAAGCACACCGAGAATATCTCCATCGTTTAGTTTAGGTTCTACAGCATCATCAGTCTCTTCAACCAATGGTATGTATTCTACATCTGGCTGATTCTGCGTGTCTAATAAATCATCAAAGTAGGTCATGTTAGTTTCTTAGTTTAATAAGAGTATTTTGTTTTTATTAAGATAATATATATTCGTTGTAAATTATATTATAGGGTATCACCGATTGTTATTATTTTACATAATCCAAATTAGCATTATTTTATATATTCTAATTATATAAGGAGTTTTTGCGCGAAATCATATGGCAATTACTCCTTATATAATATAGAGATTTTATAAGATACTTGGATTATTCTGCTTTTGGTTCACGTAAATCAAGTAACAACTCATCTAGTTGTTTTTGATCAACCAAACTAGGAGCACCTAACATCACATCACGACCTTGGTTGTTCTTTGGGAATGCGATGCAGTCACGGATGCTATCTAATCCTGCGAACAAACTTACGAAACGATCCAAGCCATAAGCCAAACCACCATGAGGAGGTGCACCAAATTTAAAGGCGTTCATGAGGAAGCCGAATTTTAGTTGTGCTTCTTCTGGAGTGAAACCAAGAATCTCGAATGTACGTTGTTGGAGAGCTGCATCGTGGATACGGATACTACCACCACCAACTTCTACACCATTAATGACCATGTCATAGGCGTTAGCACGTACAGCGGCAGGATTGGTATCCATCAATGGAATATCCTCTGGTTTTGGGCTTGTAAATGGATGGTGCATAGCCATGAGGCGTTGCTCCTCCTCACTCCACTCGTACATTGGGAAGTCAACAATCCAGAGGCAAGAGAAAGTCTTAGGATCACGCAAACCGAGTTGCTTACCTACCTCCAAACGGAGCTCGCAGAGCTGCTTACGGGTCTTCATTGCATCGTCGCCAGAGAGAATCAAGATCAAGTCACCTGGTTGTGCGTTCATAGCCTTAGCTACTTCTTGTAATTGCTCTTGGGTGTAGAATTTATCCACACTTGACTTCACGTTGCCGTCTGCCTCTACGCGGGCATACACCATACCTTTTGCGCCAATTTGTGGGCGTTTTACATAGTCTGTGAGAGCATCCAATTGCTTACGGGTGTATGTAGCGCAACCTGTAGCGCAGATACCGCCGATATAAGCAGCATTAGCAAACACGCTGAACTTCTCCTCTTTTGCCTCTTCAAACGCGTGGAAGAGTTCGTGAAGTTCTACGAATGTCATGCCAAAACGTGTATCAGGCTTATCACTACCATAATATTTCATTGCATCTGCCCAAGTCATTCGTGGGAAATCTTCGAGCTCGATATTAAGAATAGACTTGAATAGGTGTTTAGACATACCTTCGAAGAGTTGGAGCACATCCTCTTGTTCTACGAATGACATCTCGCAGTCAATTTGAGTGAACTCTGGTTGGCGATCTGCACGGAGATCCTCATCGCGGAAACACTTCACAATTTGGAAGTAACGGTCAAAACCGCTGACCATCAAGAGTTGTTTCAAGATTTGTGGACTTTGTGGCAAGGCGTAGAATTGTCCTGGGTTCATACGGCTAGGCACAATAAAGTCACGTGCACCCTCTGGAGTTGAGTTAACGAGTACTGGAGTCTCCACTTCAAGGAAACCTTTCTCATCTAAGTAACGACGAACCTCAAATGCCATTTTGTGGCGGAGTTCTAGATTCTTGCGTACACATGAACGACGGAGATCCAAATAACGATATTTCATACGAATATCCTCGCCACCATCTGTCTCGTCCTCAATAGTAAAAGGAGGAGTTACAGCAGCATTAAGTACCTGCATTTCAGTTACTTTTATCTCAATATCGCCTGTAGGTAATTGTGGGTTTTTGCTTTGTCGCTCGATTACTTCACCTTTTACTTGGAGTACATACTCGCGCCCTACTCCATTCGCTTGCTCAAGCAATGCATCTTGCTCGGCTGTACCATCTGATTGGAAAGCAAGTTGTGTAATACCATAGCGATCACGAAGGTCGATGAATGTCATACCGCCCATTTTGCGGATACGTTGTGCCCATCCTGCGAGGGTCACTGTTTGTCCTGCGTTGGCAAGTCTTAGCTCGCCACAAGTCTTTGTTCTAAACATTGTATATCTAAAATTTTTATAATTTACTATTTTCAATAGTACATAATTTGTACCAATGCACAATTTAGCGTGCAAAGGTAGTGAAAAAAATGCAAATATACAAATTTTTTGACTTGAAAATTGATAGTTTTTAGATGAATCTCTATGAATGACAAACTATCGCTTAGCAATAGTACAGATATACCCTAATGATTGATTATTAATCTCACACCAGTTGACATCTTGTGTTGTGTCTAAGATATGGTGTAGGTCAGAAATAATACCTGTTCCTTGCAGTTTTACGATGGCTTCTTTTTGTGTCCAAAGACGAATAAATTCTGCTTCAGGTTCGCTAGACAATTTTATTCGTTTTTGTTCGTCTAGGTTCATGGTTTTATGCATGAGGTCTTCCTTGAATGGGCGAATACTCTCAATATCTATACCAACACAATCTTCGCATACAACCACCGCAATTCCATGTTTACAATGCGATATTGAGAAGTGTGGTCCACCTTCAATATAGGGTGCTCTATACTCATTGTATAAAAATGTAGGTTGCTCATTTACAGAGACTTGATGTACTCTCCCCCACTCTTGTAGCAGGTCACACAGCATACTATAAGATTTCAAACAACAGAATTGTCCGAAGATATGTTTATACTGTAATGCTTGTTCTTGACGTTGTGCCGACACCATAGGCAGCAGCGCATTTACATGTTCTGCTGTGCATTGGGACATATCGTCGAAGATCTTGTACAACATTTCTCTTAGAGAATTAACTAATCAATTGCAGCTGGCCATGGATTGTGTACTATTCCTGCCATATGTTGCATTTGCCCATGCGCTTGTGTACGTAGGCGTTCTACTTCTGTTTTACGTGGTTGTGTTGTATCCGGCAGAAGTGGCTCACCTATGGTAACAGTAAGAAGAGGCAAAGATTTAGGACCAAACAAACGGAATATGCCCGTTCGCTCGCGGAAAGTGATTACGCAAGGAAGTATAGGCTTGTTGTATTTATAACTCATAGTGAAAGCACCTTTTTGGAATGGTCTAAGAGGTTTATACATGTCCCATCGGCATGCTTCTGGGAAGATATGGAACCACCAACCACGACGGTTAAACTCGTCAAATGCTTCGTTGAATTTTTTTAGTGCTGACATGTTTGTTGTAGAGTCTGGTATAGGAACTCCACCCGCTAGACGCATAAAGAATCCATCTTTTGTGCGGAAATTAGGTGCGAACATAGGTATACGAGTAGTGTGAATGGCTTTCACAGCAATCAATACACATGGACAATCTAAACGATACACATGGTTAGCAATCGTAATGGCGCCGTGTTTGAGTTCTGCCTTGTATTTTTTAAGGATTTTGCGTCCGCGCACGCGCAACCCCATTTGGATAAGCAGTTTTAAACGTAATATGATGTGAACAACTAAATAGTATCCCCATAGTAGATTCAAACGATATTTAATAGAATCATCAACATATGGGTAGTGTTCGTCAAATTCTATATCTTTGATTTGTTTAGGGAAAAGTGTTCGCTCGAACGGATTTTCCTCAGGATATTGTAGAGCAGGTTGTGGAATATATACGCCTTCTTCTACTTGTAATTCTTCGTACTGTTTATTCATTGTGCTAATTTTTTTGCAAAGATACGTTTTTTTGACCGAATATGCAAATAAAAGCCACCCAATATTTCAATTGGATGGCTTTTATATTATTTTTGCTTCTCTGTTGCCTTGTTTTGCTCTTCTACGGTTGGAAGAGTTAGTAGTTCTCCTCTTCGGTTGTAGAATTTCGTTTCGAGCATTCCTAGACTCTGATTTTCGATGGTATGTACACCATACTTAATATGCCATTTGCTCTTTTGGGATTTGATCCATCCCTTTGACACATATGCATATATATATGGATGTAGGTGCAAGCGTAGTCCTCTTCCAAAGTGTTGTTTATAGGCTTCGATTTCCTCGGTTACTTTGTCAGTAAACAAGATAGAAGACTGTATTTTGCCTTTGCCCAAACATGTCGGACATGTTTCCATCACCTCCATTTCCACCGCTGGGCGCACGCGTTGTCGGGTGATCTGCATTAATCCGAATTTGCTGAGTGGCAATACATTATGTTTTGCCCTATCTCTATCCATCATTGAGCGCATGTGGTCGTATAGCGCCTGTTGATTGGCTTTGTCATCCATATCGATGAAGTCAATAACGATGATTCCTCCGATATCTCTGAGTCGCAATTGATGCACTATTTCGTCTGCTGCTAGCATATTGAAATGAAATGCATTTTGCTCTTGGTCTTCAAAGAGTTTCTTGCTACCGCTATTCACATCGATGGAGAATAGCGCTTCGGTTTTATCCATGATGAGGTATCCACCTTTTTTGAAACCAACAGTTCGTCCGAGTCCTGTTTTCAACTGTCGTGTGATGTCAAACTTATCAAAGATAGGTTGATCTCCTGTGTATAGTTTGACTACTTTGGATGACTCTGGGGCGATAAGATCTAAATACTGCTGTATTTCTTCGTATACCTCTTTGTTGTTGACATGTATACTCTCAAAATTAGGAGAGAATATGTCACGGATTATTCCGATTGTTCGTCCTAGTTCTTCGCTGATGAGTGAGACTGGTTCCTTGGTCTGCAATGTTTTAAGGCAGTCCTCCCATCTCTTAACCAGCAATCGCAGTTCGTTGTCTAGTTCTGCTACTCGTTTGTCCTCTGCGACGGTTCTAACGATAACTCCAAATCCTTGAGGCTTAATGGATTGTACCAGTTGTTTGAGTCGTCCTCTCTCTGCTTGGCGGCCAATCTTGTTGCTTACCATCACTTTGTCAATAAATGGGATAAGCACGAAGTTACGGCCAGTGATAGATATTTCAGCAGATAGTCTAGGGCCTTTAGAATTGATAGGCTCCTTGGTGACTTGAACGAGGATCGTGTCTCCTACTTTGAGATAATCCGCTATATTGCCTTCCTTGCCACATGCTGGCTGGCGTTCTATCTTACGGATTTCCGGTATGCGTCGTCTATCTGAAACGAGTTTGGTGACATACTTCTGCTGTGTCAGAAACTCTGTACCTAAATCAAGGTAGTGCAGAAAAGCTTCTTTCTCATGTCCTACATCCACGAAGGCTGCGTTGAGCGCTGGCATCAGTTTTTTGACGCGACCATAGTAGATATTGCCTACTGCGAAGGTGTCTATACCACGTTTTTCGCGGTTTACCTCCATTAGTCGATCGTTTTCGGTCAACGCTATAGCAATCTCCTGTGGTGTTACATCCACAATCAATTCGCTTTTCATATTTCAATGATCATGGGCTGGGGAGCCCGTTTTAGTGGTTAAAAAAAATGCTTTGCGGCACCCATTTGCGCCCAAATGGGTATAGCCACAAAGCTTTTGTCAAGCGTCAAAGCTTACTTATGCTTATGACGATTCTTGCGCAAACGTTTTTTACGTTTGTGGGTAGACATTTTATGTCT
>JAZLBE010000074.1:0-2055 GCA_045613525.1 Paludibacteraceae bacterium | reverse complement strand
TCACCGATGTAGCTACAGTAGAGCAAGTATTTCGTATTATACAATCAGTACCAAGTAAGAAAGCAGAACCATTTAAACTATGGTTAGCAGAGGTTGGGCGTCAGCGATTAGAGCAATTACAAGACCCAGAGTTGAGTATAGATCAAGCTATTCGAGATTATCGTCGGTTAGGGTATTCTGAGACTTGGATTAATCAGCGAATTAAGACTATAGAAGTACGCAAGGGATTGACTGATGAGTGGAAACGAGGAGGAATGAGCGAGGAGTGTGATTATGCGAAATTGACAGATATTATATCTAAGGCATGGAGTGGGATGACTACGAGGGAATATAAAGATTATAAAGGGTTGCGTAAAGAGAGTCTTCGTGATAACATGACGAATGTAGAGTTGATGCTTAATGGTTTGGCCGAGGCAGCCGCAACAGAGTTGAGTAAACGCGAGAATCCACAAGGATTTACAGAGAATGCTCATATTGCACAGCGAGGAGGAAATGTTGCTCATGTAGCGAGAGAGCGATTAGAAGAAGAATTGGGAGCAACAGTTATATCTGATCAGCGAGCAGTACATTTTGTGAATCCACCAGATGAATTACCGTTTAATCAGATAGAAGAGTAAAAACTCCGTGTCATCCGTAGAGCAAGTTTTATGCAAGGCATAAAACGAGCGAATCAAAAAAAGGAAAAAATAAAAACTCCGTGCGTTCCGTGAGAAACAAATAGATTTGGATGGAAAAAAATCAGAGAAATCTGTGCTATCTGTGGGAGACTAAAAATAACAACGAGCACAGATAGTAGATGAGCAGGGTCAGTATGTCGATACCACGTTTCATGATAATGTGAATCGTACAGCGGAGTACATTAAAAATGTTTGCTATTTGAAATAATATAATGAAGCGTATAAAAATATTCATAAGCAGTGTACAGAGCGAGTTTGCGCAAGAGCGTGAAATGCTTTGCCATTATATACGGACAGATGCTTTGTTGGGTAAGTTTTTTGAGCCATTCATTTTTGAAGAAGTTCCTGCGAATGAATATTCAGCACGTTGTGTTTATCTTAAAGAAGTAGAGTTGTGTGATATTTATTTAGGGTTGTATGGTAATTTATATGGATATGAAGATGTAGAAGGCATTTCACCTACTGAACGTGAATATGATTTAGCTGCATCGTTGCATAAAAGTCGTTTAATATTTATAAAGTCTATTAATGAGACAGAACGTCATCCAAAAGAAACAGCATTGATACGTAAGGTAGAGCAAGAGATAGTTCGTAAGACATTTGTAGATATAGAAGGATTAAGAACATCAGTTTATGCATCGTTGATACGTTATTTAGAGGAAAAGGAGTATATTCGTTGGCGACCATTTGATGCGTCAAATGATAATGGAGCTACATTGGATGATTTGGATGAGATGAAGATGAGGGATTTTATTTATATGGCTCAATCAAAACGTAATTTTCCTTTGTCGTTAGATGTTGCACCAGAAACATTGCTTACGCATTTAGATTTGATAGATGAAAAAGGTCGATTAGCGAATGCAGCAATATTGTTGTTTGGTAAGAAGCCTCAGAAGTTTTTTATCACGTCAGAAGTTAAGTGTGTGCAGTTTTATGGCACAGTAGTGGAAAAACCGATGCCATCGTATCAGATTTATAGAGGAAATGTTTTTGAGTTGGTAGATCAAGCGACGAGTTTTGTAATGAGTCGTGTAGATAATTGGGTAGGAACGCGCGCTGAAGGCGAGAAAGCAGATGTGCCAACACGACCAGAGTTGCCGATGGATGCAGTGAAAGAGGCGATTGTTAATGCGGTTTGTCATAGGGATTATACCAGTCATGCTAGTGTACAGGTGATGTTGTTTCGTGATAGATTAGAGGTTTGGAATCCAGGGGCGTTGCCTTATGGGTTGACAGTTCAAAAATTGCATGGACCACATAAATCATTACCAACAAATCCATTGTTAGCAGATCCGATGTATTGGAATGGATATATAGAGAAAGTAGGAACGGGGACAGAAGATATTATAGCAAAATGCCATGCTTATGGTTTGCAAAC
>JAZLBE010000073.1:0-1740 GCA_045613525.1 Paludibacteraceae bacterium | reverse complement strand
AGGATCAAGAATATCCACGAAGCGTTCTATAGCCGCTTTGTGTGCATCACTAGGTACATGCTGACTGCGATAATCAGCGCAATAGTTTCCGTGATAGTCCGAAAAATGATTTTGAGTAATAGTCCAAATGGTCATTCCTTGTGGAATATCAATAATCTTGCGTTTTTGCAGTAGCTTTATCAAATAGGATAAATCTTGTTTATCTCCTGACCATCGAATAACATTATTATTTCTTTCTCCAGTAAAGAGCGAATAAAAGTGGTCAGATGGCGTGTTAGGGTCTATATACGTTTTAGTCTCCTTATATTCTTTGCACAGATAGCGATACAAGAGATGGATTCGCTGATTGCTATTAGGATCAGAGTTGAAGTAACGATAAATGAAAGTGGGTGTTTCGAGAAAATGTGGGGACTTTTTAGGAGTAATAGGTTTGCTTTGTGGAGGATTGATAGTTGGTTGGGAGTTATTGACTATCTGAATGCCGATGCCACCTGCTTCGACATTGTTGATTTCGTAGTCCACATGTTTGGACTGCACGTAGTCGCCTGCTACGTTGATGATATGGTTAGCTTGTTCCATAGTTCTAATAATTATGTTGTTCGTTGATGTATTCGTTTTCTATATAGGTATTGGTATGGATTGGACGGTTGCGGAGCTGTTCTATCTCGGTTTGGAGTTGGGTGTTTTTTGTTTTTTCTTCTGCTAATTGGCTCTTTAGTGTTGCATTTTCTTTTAATAATTGTTCAACAAGCATTTGCAAGTCCTCATTCTCTTCGAGTACTTGCTGCATTTCCTGTTGATGTCCTTTAACAAGACCACCTAATCGTTTGGAAAAATTGAGTTTGGCTTCTATGTTATTAAGGTCATCGGTAGGCATGGCTGAAGGGCACTTCTATAAATTGCCCGTTTAGAAATTAATAGCATTTAATAGCTCAATAGACACTTTTATGATATTTTGACTTTATGCTCGTATATTTTATTTGTCAGTTGGTTACATAGTCCACTATGCTCCCTCCTTCCGCACAAAATCTCCTTCGCATAAATCTCAAAATCTCTATAAAGCAATTTGTAAAAGTGCCCTTTATATGTAGTATCGTGTTTTACGAAGGTGGAGTTTTGTATGTGGTTTGTATTTGTTGCAATAGTTCGGTTGTCTTCATCTCCATGCGGTTGAAGGCGAACCATTTCTTGCCTAGGTCTTTGATGCTGGCACCAAGGTGATAGACTGTCTCGTCGATGCAAAGGAAGCGGTCGTGTGATCGGTCGAACTCTACGACACTTATCGGCGGATACTGAGCATTGTGCTTCTGAATATCCAGTTGCAGTTGTGCGGATGGTTTCTTGGTATAGATGGTAGCAACTACTTTGTCTGCACGTTTGGATAGTATGGTTAGCACGCTATCGTCGATGTAGTTGTCGATGAGGATGATGCGTGTGGTGGCTTCGCGTATGCGGTCGTTGATGAAGGTGTAGGCACCGAATATTTGTCCGTCGTAGAAGATACCTTGGTGGGGAGGTAGGCTTGTACGAACGAAGAAGTTTACCTTTTCTTGTAAGTTGTGTATTTGTATGGTATGGTCTTGCAGTTGTCTGCCAATGCGCTCTTCCATAGCAAGCATTTGCTGATTGATTGCATACCCCTTGAGCATGTAGTCTTTTAAAACTTGATTTGCCCAACGACGGAATTCAATACCACGACTACTTTTAACACGATAACCAACAGAAAGGATAACATCAAGG
>JAZLBE010000072.1:0-6551 GCA_045613525.1 Paludibacteraceae bacterium | reverse complement strand
ATGCAGGAATGGGTAGAAGGATGGCTTAAAAAGAATAATGTAGAGTATGCTCTGAACGATAACACTCAAATGCCACCTGATTTTTATCTCGATCCTGATGATAAGCGACATAACCTCATGGAAATAAAAGCGTTCAATTATAAGGCATCACCAGGATTTGATATTGCAGATTTTAGAATGTATGAGCAAGAAATTGCACAAAAACCTTGGATGCTTGATGTGACATATCTGATTTTCGGTTACGAAATGAATGAAAATGGTGATGTTACAATCAAACATGTTTGGATTAAGAAGGTATGGGAAATTTCACGTGCTATGAAATCAGGAAAAAAAGGGCATGAAGTAGTATGGCCTCTGAATCTTCAAATCAAACAAGGAATGGTTCACAAAATACGACCTGCAAAATGGTATGGTAAAGCTACGAGGTTTCCTATCTTTGAATCTGAAGCACATTTCTTAGCTGCCATTGAAGAGACTATTTATCAAAATCGTGAAACACATGCGGATGCTCCAAGTTGGCGACAACGCATAACGGCTAGTTACGAAAAGTTCTATGAAAAAAAACTAAGCTTTCCACGTTGGGCAGAAATAGTTGACATATATGCCCCTACACATTAAGGAAATCCGAAAAATAGAACAAAAGCTTAACACATACTGAGTAAAAATTCACCCCCTTAAGTTATTTTTTCGGAATCAAATAATACCACACCGAATCAATAGATGAAATTGTATCATTATACTACTTTCGCCAATTTTTGTTCAATCTGGATACAACAAAAACTAAAGTTTTCGACATGGACGAATTGTAACGATATATACGAAAGAGAGAAAATTTACCACTATTCTCAACAGAGTAAAGAATACAATGGTAAGAAATATCCTTTAGGAGTATTAAAAAAATTCTCTCAAGAGGTTTTTAAAGAGATTGAACAATATCGACAAATAAGTTTCTCTCTAGGAACTAAGAGATGTGAAGGCTTCGCTTCTCCTATGTTATGGGGACAATATGCAAGAGACCATCAACGAAGTGGTGTTTGTATAGAAATTGATAGTTCAAAGATTAAGTTTCCTAAGGGTTATAAGGTATTCAGAAAGAAAGTTTCATATAGAACAAATATACTACCTACGCATGTCTGCGGAGTTAATGCTGAATTGGAAAATGCAGCCAATTTGTTTGTAGTAGAAAATAGGAATAATCTTTTTTTTACCAAACATTGGCACTGGAAATACGAAAACGAATATCGTTTAATAAGTAAGGAATGCCAAGAACTTGACATATCTGATGCAATAACTTGTGTTTATGTATTAGGAGAAGATATTATTACTCTGCAATCAATAAAGAATATTATACAAGATGTAGAAAAAATATCATTTTTGAATATTGGAGGACTTTCTCTGAAATTACAAAAAACGAAACTAAAAGACTATGAAGAATTACAAGAATTAATTAAAAACTATAAGTGGAGATAACTTTTTCATACAAATCATTTTTTTGCAAAAAGACAATAACAAACATAGAAATAAATAGCAAATACCAATGAGCAATGGGGTATCATAGATGTTAATTTGTCAGTCGCAACTGACGAATTACACAGTGACAGCAAAAAAGAATCGCATATCGCAATTGGCGAATATATCCAACAAAAATTACAATTAAACTCAATACAAAATAGACTGTTTTACAAAAAAAATGAAAACATTTTCATAAGTCTTTTCCTAAGATGTATAATTCATAATTAACCACCCATGCTTCGCCAATACAACCGCCACATATACATTGCTTTGCTATCCTTGTTTACACTCTGCCTACTCTGCGATTATATTCCCGCACTCCGTTTTCTCGCTGCGTGGGTCACTCCTCCAGTGGTACTTTTCACTGGTTTGGTATTCGCACTACTCTGCGGACAAGCCTACCCTACTTTCAATAAGACTGTATCTAAGAAACTCCTCCAATACTCCGTCATCGGCTTAGGCTTTGGCATGAATCTCCAAGCCTCGTTGGCATCGGGTAAGGAGGGTATGCTCTTTACGATTATATCCGTCGTTGGCACTTTGCTCATCGGTATGTTTATCGGATGTAAAGTACTGAAACTCAACCGTAACACGTCCTACCTCATCAGCTCGGGCACCGCCATATGTGGTGGTAGTGCCATTGCTGCTGTAGGCCCTATCATCAAAGCCAAAGACAGCGATATGTCTATGGCATTGGCTACGGTATTTATCCTCAATGCCATTGGACTATTCCTTTTCCCTATTTTGGGTCATTGGTTAGGCTTGAGCCAACAAGACTTCGGCACATGGGCAGCCATCGCGATCCATGACACGAGTTCCGTAGTTGGCGCAGGTGCTGCCTACGGCGAAGAAGCTCTGCAAGTGGCAACAACCATCAAACTAACCCGTGCATTGTGGATTATCCCACTAGCATTAGTCACATCGGTCATTTTCTGTAGCGAGGGCAAGAAGATCAGTATTCCATGGTTTATCTTGTTCTTTATTGTGGCAATGCTAATCAATACCTACTTATTGGTAGACTTTCCAGAAGTAGGTAAGTTCATAGCTGGTGTCGCACGTAAGGGACTTATTATCACGATGTTCTTCATTGGCGCATCCCTCTCTGTGGATGTCATCAAATCCGTTGGCATTCGCCCTTTGTTGCAAGGTATTTTGCTTTGGATGCTTATAAGTGGTGCTACATTGGCATATATCCTACTTGGTTAAAGAATATTAGTAACAACATAAAATACACTCATGAAACACGAAATTGCAGTGGGCGTAATGACCGCCCCAAAGATTGAGGCCGTAATACCAGGGCCACACTCAACACCTGAACATCCTACTTTCCTCTTGAAGAACGTTCGTATCGGTATCGGTTTTCACTGGGATCGCCTTGAGGATCAAGAGTTTGAAGGTACGCTTGAAATACGTGACAACGCAGATGGTACACAAACTGCTATCAACCGTCTTGATGTGGAAGATTACCTCAGTTCTGTTATTACCTCGGAGATGTCTGCAACCTCTTCATTGGAGTTATTGAAGGCACACGCGGTCATCTCTCGCAGTTGGGTTTTGCGCCCTATCATCAGTCCATCAACAGGCACTGATAAGCCTGATTTGAGCAATCCAGATCGCCATGTGATTTGGTACGAAAGAGATGCACACGAGGGATTTGATGTATGTGCAGATGACCACTGCCAACGTTATGAGGGTATCACCCGTCGTGACGAGCATCCTGAGGCAGCTGCTAATGTGCAAAAAGCTATAGATGCAACCCGTGGACAAGTATTGATGTATGACGGCAAAGTATGCGATGCTCGCTTCTATAAATCATGTGGTGGTGCTACCGAACTATTTGAGAATGCATGGGCAAATGAGCACTATGATTACCTAGAAGCTGTTCGCGATGAGATTGGCACTCCACTGCCAGACTTGACGATTGAAGAGAATGCACAAGAGTTTATTCGCACCGCACCATCTGCATATTGTAACACCAATGACCAAGCTATCTTAAGTCAAGTATTGAACAATTATGATCAAGAGACCAAGGATTTCTATCGTTGGACTGTGAAATACACCAAAGAGGAATTGAGTGATATTATCCGCGAGCGCTCAGGCATCGACTTCGGCGAGATCCTTGACCTTGTACCTATCAAACGTGGTCCTTCTGCACGTCTGTATGAGATGCAGATTGTAGGTAGCAAACGTACCATGGTTATCGGCAAGGAGTTAGAGATTCGTAAATGGCTGAGCAAGAGCCACTTGTACAGCAGTGCATTTGTGGTTGACCGCAACGAAGCTGGCGACTTCATCTTGACAGGTGCAGGCTGGGGACACGGTGTAGGTTTGTGTCAAATCGGTGCTGCTGTTATGGCAGCGAAGGGTTATACCTACGAGCAAATCTTGGCGCACTACTTCCCAGGAAGTAAACTAGAGGTGATTTGATTCTGCCCACAGATTGCACGGATTATCACAAATAAATAAGATTCGTGAATATCTGTGAGATCAGTGGGAAATAAAAAGAATGTCTAGACTATATTTCATATTGTGTTTGCTGGGGTTGGTGTGCGTGGCATGCCAACCCAAGGACATATCGTCTGTAGCAGATAACAGCGCTAGTTTTAGCATTAACATTCAATGCGATACAACCACTATCACCATCTATTCGCCCTGGCAGCAGGGGCAAGTGATGCAGCAATTGGCTTTTAGCCAAGCTTACGAGCGAATCGTCTGCACTTCGGCTACGCATGTTGGGTTTATCAGCGAGTTAGGTATGACGGATAAGATCGTTGGTACATGCCGACCAGATCGCATCTACAATCTGAGCGAGGAAGACCGTGAGCGCATCACCGATATTGGGGATGATATGCAACCCAGCATGGAGAAGATTCTGCTGCTAAATCCCGATCTCGTGATACTCTACACCTACGCACAAGGCGACCCTATTCCCGCACAAGTGGAGGCATTGGGCATCCCTATTTTGTATTGCAACGAGTGGACAGAGACTACCCCACTCGCTCGTGCAGAATGGTTACGTATGTTTGGAGCTATATTTGGATGCCTGCCAAAGGCAGATAGTATCTACAATGCCGTCAGTCAAGCATACAACGCGAGTGTAACGAGCCATTATACGTGTAACCAACAACGCGAAGCCATCAACGTGAGCAACAGCGAACCACATAACACGAACCAAGTGAGCATTATGTCCGGCATGTCGTGGCGCGGAACATGGTATGTACCAGCAGGAGGGACATATATGGGCAATCTTTTCCGCGATGCGGGAGCCAAGTACAAGTATGCCGATAATCCGTCGACTTCATCCATTCCACTGAATATGGAGCAAGCGATTCAAGATTTCGCCCAAGCAGATGTATGGGTAGGTTGCGAAGCAAACACACTGGAAGAATTAGCGACAATAGACACCAAACACACGTGGTTCAAAGCCTATCAAACAGGCATGGTATATAACTTCCGGAGAAGGGCTCTGCCAAGTGGAGCAAACGACTTTTGGGAGTCGGGAGTAGCACACCCTGAGCGACTGCTGAAAGATATGCAAAAAATACTCAACGGTGACACCACTGAATTATACTACATCGGGGTACTGAATTAACTATCCCAAACGATCACTAAAAGAAGGGCACTATGTGTCCTTTTTTGTTTAAATAGAGATTTTATATTGTACAAATATGTTCTACAACATATATTAAACTATTCCCTAAAAAATCTTTATTTTTTTTATATTTTTTTACGTTAAGATTTGCGTGTGTGAAAAAAAATAAGTAATTTTGCAGGCCAAATTAAGAGAGGATGTGTCTAAAGACATCCCTTTAAAAGCAAACAACAAAAAACACTAAAAAATAACGCGGGTGGAAGTCCCGCACATTACTAACTTAAAATCAACACATTATGATGAGCAAACACAATGAGAGTAAATTTCGTAGTTTACTCATGACATTTGCAGTTTTTGCAATGTCTCTAGTTAGCATCAGTGCAATGGCAGAATCTATTTCTATCGTAGGTAAAGTCGTAGATGCTAATGGTGAACCTCTAGTAGGTGCTAGCGTTGTTCAAGCAGGTACATCAAACGGTACTATTACCGATCTTGATGGTGCATTCGTGCTTACAGCTGAGAAGAACGTTACCCTTAAGGTTTCTTTCGTAGGTTACAAAGATCAAGAGGTTCGCGCTCAACAAGAAATGCTAGTTATCCTCAAGGAAGACACACACGTTCTTGACGAGGTAGTAGCAATCGGTTACGGTACACAAAAGAAAGCCAACCTTACTGGTGCGGTGACTACAGTGGACGTATCAAAAACACTTGAATCAAAAACTGAGTCTGACGTGGCTAAGGCCCTCCAAGGTGCTGTGCCTGGTTTGACTATCACCAACGCAACTGGTGATTTGAACGCAGACCCAACAGTAGTAATCCGTGGTATTGGTACCCTTTCTAACAGCGGTACTTCTACTCCTCTCTACATCGTTGACGGTGTGCCAATGGAGAACTTGGGTTACTTGAACTCTAACGACATTGAGTCTATCTCTGTATTGAAGGACGCTTCTGCTACCGCTATCTACGGTACACGTGCTGCTTTCGGTGTGGTATTGGTTACAACCAAGACTGCTAAGACTCAAGAGAAAGTTAGTGTAACTTACAACAACAACTTCGCATGGAGCCGTGCAACTGCTCTTCCTGATTATCCAGACGTATTAACTCAAGCACAAGGTTTGACAGACGCTAACACTCGCGCTGGTTTGCCTTCTGAGCTCTTCGGTATGTACTTGAACTCTGATGAGTTTATTGAGGGTGCTACACGTTGGAAAGAGTGGGCTTCTACCCAAGGTTGGAAGAACAATAAGTCTCCTTATCGCAAGATGGAGTACGGTCTTGACTGGGATGAGAAAGGTTTCTACGCTGACTGGGACGTAGCTGGCATTATGTTCAACAATGCGGCTCCTAGCCAACAACACAACCTCTCTGTTTCTGGTAACTCAGGCAAGACTAACTACTATATGTCTCTTGGTTACAACCACCAACAAGGTTTGATGAACTTCAATCC
>JAZLBE010000071.1:0-66389 GCA_045613525.1 Paludibacteraceae bacterium | reverse complement strand
AACGCCAGTTCCATGGCTGACATCTCGTTCTTGCTGCTCATCTTCTTCTTGGTGACCACCTCTATGGATGTGAATCAAGGTTTGGCACGTCGTTTGCCACCTCCTATTCCACCCGATCAAAAGGTAGAGGACACCGATATCAACAAACGTAACTTGTTTGTTGTGAAGATTAACTGGGAGAACAAACTCCTTGTGCAAGGTCAAGAGCTCGATGTACGTCAACTGCGCGCTAAGGCGAAGGAGTTTATTGCTAATCCAAATGACAATGCTGATATGCCAAAACTTTTTGAGGAAGATTTTGGTGCTCCATTCGGCATGGTTAAGTATGCTAAAGAACATGTGATTTCTGTGCAAAATGACGCAGATACACAATATCAAGCGTATTTGGAGGTGCAAAACGAACTCGTGGCCGCCTACAATGAGTTGCGTGAAGAATGTGCGCAAAAGTATTTCCACAAAGCTTATGGAGAACTTGAGGAAGAGCAACAAAAGACTATTGCAAAGATCTATCCTCAAAAGATTTCTGAGGCTGAACCTAAAAATTATAGTAAGTAATTATGGCAAAGATTCGTAGAAATGATAAGCGAGAGATGCCTGCTTTGAACACCAGTTCATTGCCAGATATCATCTTTATGTTGCTGTTCTTCTTCATGTCAGTAACATCTATGAAGGAGGTTTCTTACAAGGTTCAATTCCAGAATCCACAAGCAACAGAGTTGACAAAACTTGAGAAGAAATCATTGGTTCGTTATATCTATGTAGGTACTCCTACAGCTGAGTTCCGTAAACAATATGGTGCGGAGACTCGTATCCAATTGGACGATGCTTTCGCAGAGAAAGGTGAAATTGGTGATTACATCATCAACGAGCGTTCTTCTATGAAAGAGTCAGACCAAGGTTTGATGACAGTTTCAATTAAAGCTGATAAGGAGACAAAGATGGGTATTATTGCAGACATTAAACAGGAGCTTCGTCGTGCATATGCGTTGAAGATCAGTTATGCTGCAACACAACGTACTTCTTACTAATTAGCTCTTTTGATTTAACGATAAGCAAACTGCCTGGCCAATAAGGTCAGGCAGTTTGTTGTCTTTTAGATTAGTTCATATTCCTATTTGAACCATAGGCAATCCAAAGAAAATATATAAAAACTTGCATATGTCAAAAATAAATTGTACTTTTGCACCTTGTATTTATAATTTGCCTGAATGCGTCTAAAAAGTGATGTAAATATTAAGAATCGGCGTGCCTCATTCGACTATGAGATACTAGAGAGGTATGTGGCTGGAATACAGTTATATGGCACTGAGATAAAATCTATTCGTGAGAATAAGGCATCATTAGCTGACACATATTGTCAATTTGTTGGTCGTGAGCTATGGGTAAAACAGATGCATATAGCTGAGTACCGGTTCGGTAGTTATACAAATCATGAAGCGAAACGTGACCGCAAATTGTTGCTTCAGAAAAAGGAATTACGTAAGCTAGACAAGCAAGTTAAAGATACTGGAAAGACGATTATTCCATTGCGCCTTTTTATTAATGAACGTGGTTTTGCCAAAATGGAGATAGCTCTATGTCAAGGTAAGCACACTTATGATAAGCGTCAATCCTTACGTGCTGCAGATGATAAACGTGAAATGCAACGAGCAATGCGAGCAACGCAAATCCATACTTAGCTGGTATTAAGGTTCTAATGATATGTTAGAACTATTTTGAACGAGATTTACCATTAAAAAGATGTTACCAATAGACTTCATAGAATCATTACATAGTTATCTCACACAAGATGAGGTGCATCAATTGTGTCAAGCACTAAAGTTAGAGCCTGTTGTCTCTATTCGGTTAAATGATAAAGTTGACTATTTGACTTTTGATGCGGATACTGAAGAAGTACCATGGCACGAAGACGGGTATTATCTTAGCAAGCGTCCTCAGTTTACCTTAGATCCTTTATTTCATGCAGGATGTTATTATGTACAGGAGGCTAGTAGTATGTTTTTAGGAGAGGTGCTGAACCAATATGTTAAGAAGGATAGTATAGTGTTGGATATGTGTGCTGCACCAGGTGGAAAGTCAACGTTGATAAGTCAATATTTAGGAGCTGAAGGTTTGTTAGTAAGCAATGAAGTCGTGCGTCAACGAGTTTTTATTCTATCTGAAAATATTCAAAAATGGGGTAATGGTAATACCGTTGTAACGCACAATTATGCAGCAGATTTTGGAAGTAAGTTAGAGAATTTGTTTGATTGTATTTTGGTGGATGCGCCATGTTCGGGAGAGGGAATGTTCCGAAAGGATGCTGGGGCTGTAGAGGAATGGAGTCCTAAAAATGTGAGTGAATGTGTGACTCGCCAATGTGAGATTTTAGATGATGTTTGGGATGCACTCAAGCCTGGTGGAGTGTTGATTTATTCTACTTGTACGTTTAACCAAGAGGAAAATGAGAAAAATGCTAAGTGGATTATGGAAGAATTGGGAGCAGAATTGCTACCTATAGCATATGATCCAGATTGGGGCATAGTAGAAGGTAATCCAGGTTATCATTTTTATCCACATAAAGTTAAAGGAGAGGGTTTGTATATGTGTGCATTCCGAAAGTTGGGAACTTCGGTTGGCTCTTTCCGTATTCCTAAAGGTAAGGCTTCTGCTGTTAATCACAAAGTGGATGGGGAGGCCGAAATGCGTAGTTGGTTGAAACATCCAGATCGTTGGGTTATTCGTCAACAAGATCGATTCATGTCAGCCTATCCAGCTAAATATAAGGAATTAATAGAATATATTTCAACTCAGTTTATATGTATTAGTACTGGTTTTGGTATTGGTGAAGTGCGTGGTAAGAATATTGCTCCACAACATTCATTAGCTATGCTAAAAGATTTTAAAACTGATAAGTTTACTCGAGCAGATTTAAATTTAGAACAAGCTCTTGCATATTTAAGAAATGAATCTTTTGCACTTCCCAATGTACCCCAAGGAATAGTGCTTGTGACATATGAGAATGTACCACTTGGATTTGTCAAGAATGTAGGCAATCATTGTAACAATCTATACCCTAAGGAGTGGCGAATTCGTAAATTATAGTATTACTAATTCATGGATGCATTTCTTGATTAAACACGAGTTCAATAACTATGAAAAATCTCAAACTGATTATACTATTTTGTGTGATACTATTGGCATCTCCAATAGTGGCGCAGGATTGGTATTTTTCAATAGATGAGTATCGTGATGCTAAATATGATGCTTTATCTGGAGTTCAACGTTTGTTAATAGTAAACAATGCATTAATTCAACCAGATGATTTTGGACATTCATCGGTACTGGATGGTGTGAACCAGAGCAGCGTTAAAATAGATTTGAGTAAGGCATTATTATATAGTATGTTTTCTCTTACTCAGACTTTAGAGGGCAGCATGTTGGATGCGGTTGAACTCTTGGATATTTCTCAAAATAGTTCTACAAATTATTATTCACGTGAACTTTTAAGTCCATCTAATGTACAAATGTTGCTTCAACGTTATAATGTAGATGCGTTACTTGTGTTGAATCAATTGGTTGTGTATGATGTATTGGAGAGTTTTTTATCTGAAGGTGGGCACTATGCTTACTTGCAAGCATTTGCTCAGTCACATTGGAGCATATATTATGCAGACCAAAATAGGCATGATTATTCAATAACTTATGCTGATACACTGTTATGGGAAAGTGATATAGAATATACCCGTGCACAAGCATTAAATCAGTTGCCTGATCGTCAAGAAGCATTATTGTATCTAGCCGGAGAGTTAGGAGATGAATTTGGTAGATGTCTAATGCCATCTTGGGTTACTGTTCGTAGATATTTATATGACCATTCAAATGATGCTATACAAGAAGGTATTGAAGCTTTTCGTTATCAACGATGGGAGGAGGCAGTATCACATTGGCAAGTGCTAGTCCAAGAGGTAGGATTTAGGTATACGAAGGGTGATAAAAAAACCGCTGCAATTGCAGCGGCAAATATATCTATTGCTTATGAACTTTTGGGTGATTATGCTTTAGCTTGTGATTATGCCAATGTTGCTTGCCGCCTTTTTGGCGCTTTGAAGAATGCTTGGGGGCGTCAGCAGAGAGTGAACATGCGCTACTATCTGGAACAGCTCCAAATGAAGCAGGTAAAGGTAAACGCTCTATAGATTTTTGTAAAAAACGTTCTATTTTATTAAAGAAGTTCTTATCCTCTGGACTAACTAGAGTAATGGCTTCTCCAATATTTTCTGCACGAGCGGTACGGCCAATACGATGTACATAATCCTCAGCATCTTTAGGGACATCATAGTTTATTACTAAGGGAATATCATCTACATCAATGCCGCGTGAAACAATGTCTGTGGCAACTAATACGTCCACTTTGTTGTTTCGAAAGTCTAGCATTACTTCATCTCGTTCTTTTTGATCTAAGTCCGAGTGCATAGCACGTGCATCAATATGAATACCCCGTAGTGAGCGTGTGAGATCTTTTACACGTTGTTTTTTTCCAACAAAGATGATGACTTTTTTGAGATGACGTTCTTGAAGTAGGCTTTTAAGGTAGTCGTTTTTTTGTGGCTCGTAAATATCAATAGCCTGTTGTTTAATGCTCTCTGGTGGTCGTGATATAGCAATCTGCACTTCTGTGGGGTTGTTCATAATAGCTTTTGCCATTTTGCGTATGTTAGCAGGCATGGTAGCAGAGAACATTATTGTTTGGCGTTCTTTAGGCAATTTTTTTACAATAGCCATAATGTCTTCATAGAATCCCATGTCTAACATGCGATCTGCTTCATCTAATATGAAATATTTAACGCCAGAGAAATCTACATTATAGATATTCATTAGTGATAATAACCGCCCCGGAGTTGCTATAACTATATCAGCTCCACGTTGAAGGCCATTAGACTGGGTACCCCATGCTTTTCCGTCGTTACCACCATATATAGCAACAGAAGATAGCGGGACATAGAATCCAAATCCCTCCATTTGTTGGTCTATCTGTTGAGCTAGTTCACGGGTGGGCGCCATAATGATGGCATTAAGTTTACTAGAGTCGTGGTTGTCGTAAAGTAGATTGGTAAGTAAGGGTAAAATGAATGCAGCGGTTTTGCCGGTTCCAGTTTGTGCACAAGAGATGACATCCTTACCTTCTAAGATGACAGGTATTGTATGTTCTTGCACAGGAGTACATTCGTCAAAGTGCATGTCCCATAGTGCATCTAGCACTTCATCTGCTAATGGTAGTTCGTCAAAAAACATAACTTACTTCTCCCAGCCATCAAATATCTCTGGACCATATATATTATCCTCATTCTTATCGTGTAGGGGATTCCATAGTTGAGCAAAAAATGGGTTTTTCTTTGCTACCTTGTCCCATTGCCATGGACGTGCGTTACTTTCGCCAGCATATGGATATGGCATACACTCAGGACACCAGTGGCCTCCAAGTAGAACCACACGTGGCGATGATATAAATCGATGACCTTCAGCGCATTCCCATTCTAGCGGTGCGTCCCAATCACCTTGTGTCATCTCAGTTGATAGGCATTTTCCTCCTCTGAAAGTAGCAGCATTTTGCATGTCTTCAATGGTAAAGAGTTCTTTTGGTTTTAGTTCGTCATAACCATGATCAATGAGGGTATATTCGTCGCTGTTGTGTGACAGATCCCAATTTTTCCATTGTGGAATAGCTTTATATGCTTCAATACTTCCATAATATGCACTAATACGTTGGGTTTTGTTGTGTTTTATCCACCACTGTGTTCCGTGCTCCTTAGACATAGCCATGACATACATGGCTAGTTTTACGCAACGTGGGAATAATTTTGCAATTTTTGTTTTAGCAGCGAATTTGATACCAGCAGAAACACTATCTGCTTGAGCCATTTGTTTGAAATATTTCTTAACTGGTATATTAGCACGGAAGTGCAAATAATTTTCAAGACGATCTCCATCTATATACCACATACCATGGAAATTACGTGTAGTAAACCAATTGGCATTGAATATTTTTTCAGGTCTAGGACAACCAATAGCGTCAAGTAAAAGACATTCAAATTCGTAGTTGCTAATTCGGTACTCTTGTCCAGAACCGATGTTGTAATAATTTTTCCAAAATTCATTAGGAACCTCATCGCGACAAACACGTTCAAGCAATCTTCCGCTATCTTCTACTGTTGCCCACTCTAAAACACCACGAATTGGAACGTGGAACATGATAGGGTCATAATTTTTAAGGATAGCAGGATAAAGTATTCCTGATTGACGAAGCGAAACCCATTGTTTGATAGGAGAATCGGTAATGATACGTTCGGCTTGTGCTTTTGTAAGGCCGTAATGGTCGTAGGCTGATACGCATATAGGGTCTCCTGCGCGTCCCCAATGTAATGGTTCGCGACGATCTCCCATTTGTGCTACACTACCAATGTAAACAACTTTTGGCTGCTTATCTTCAGGTTGTGCAAGAACTGCATCACGGATATTTGTGGCTGCTGTTATATTAGTTCGAAGTGTAGCTTTGGGGCGATAATCTGCTTGTGGCGAAACCATACCGCCAACATGGAGTACAATGTCACTCCCAGTAACACCTCGAAGAATATCATTATAATTGGTAAGATCTCCCCAAATTATTTCTAACTTGTCAGTGAGTGCAGAGAGAAGCTCTTTGTTTTTTGCGCTAGGGCGAGCTAATATACGTAGTTTATATTGTTCAGGGTAACGTAATATTTCTTGAACGCCAGCAAAACCCATGGTGCCTGTAGCACCTGTTAAGAAGATAGTTTTCATATTATTTATTTCGTTTTCCTGCAACTATTTGTTGCCATTTTTGTTTGGCGAATTGCCAAGTGTTATTAATCATCATCATTCCCCAATGGTCTTTTTCTTCTGCAGCAGAATCCTCTATGTATTGTTCTGTGGCTTCCGCAGCGCTATCTGAAATGATAAGTAGTTGATCGCCAACTTCTAATTCAGAAATACCTGTTGGGACAAAAAAATCTTCACCACGTCGTACCATAATAACCAATAACTGGGTGTCAAACTTAATGTCTTTTAAGCATTTTCCATTTGCAATTAACTTTGGCGTAACTTCCATCTCTATTGCGACAGATTCTACCTCTTCAGGTAAGTCGATATCAAAATGTTGGAGTTTTTTCTGTTCAATAGGCGGCATGGCGAGGTGTAATTTTCTTGCCATAGCAGAGAGTGATGTTCCTTGTGCTATCAAAGAGAGTAGTGTGCAAAGGAAGACTATATTAAAAATGAGGTCAGAATGAGGAACTTCATTTGCCTTGCAAAGAATAGCAAAAATAATAGGAACTGCACCTTTAAGTCCTACCCAGCTGAGCATAAGTTTGTCTCTGCTATGGTATTCTTTGAATGGAATCATACATAAGAATACAGACAAAGGACGAGATATAAACATCATGATGATACTAATGATGAGTCCAGCTAATAAGACTTTGGGTTGAAATAGTTCGTGTGGACGTACCATTAAACCTAGTACAAGGAATACCACTAATTGACTAAGCCATGTGAGTCCATCAAAGAAACTTCGTGTTTGTCTTTTGCGAGTAAACTTGCTGTTTCCGATTACTAGTCCGCCTATATATACTGCCAGATATGTGTTTCCTTTGAGATAATAGGTGGCTGAAAATATAAAAATGCAAGCTGTCAATACCATGATAGGGTATAGTGACTCATTGCTTAACTTAGATTTACGCATAAGACTCACAATGCCTTTACCGAAGAGGAATCCCATAACAGCTCCCATTACTAATTGTACCACAATATCTTGTATGACAGTTAGTGCTGTTACGCCACCACCTGTAGCTGTAACTACTCCAATCAAGGTGGTAGTGAGGACGTATGCCATAGGGTCATTAGCGCCGGATTCAAGCTCCAAAAGAGGACGTAAGTTATGCTTTAAACCAATACCATTTGTGCGTAGTATAGAGAATACAGATGCAGAGTCTGTGGAAGACATGGTTGAAGCCATTAACATGGCCACAGGTAAACTGATGCTAGCAATTGCGCTGAACCATCCAAATACGTAATATATGATAATTCCTGTTATAAGCATTGTGAGCAATACTCCTGCTGTTGCGAGAGTCAGTCCAGGGTTGATAACTGGACGTATATCAGATAGTTTAGTATCAAGTCCGCCAGAGAATAGAATAATACATAAAGCGATGGTTCCGATAGCTTGTGCAGAACCTACATTGAGCATGTAACCGACACCTTCTTCGTTGACGAGTTTGCCCAATCCATCAGGACCAAAAAGCATACCTACAGCTAAGAATAAGAATAGGGCTGGTATACCAAATTTATATCCGATTCTATCTGTAAAAATGCTCGCGAAGAAGAGCAGAGATAGAACGAGTAATATGAGTTCTACTTGCATGAGGCAAAATTTTGTTTAAAACGAATGTTTATAGTTTGATTCCAAATACTTCTTGAATGGCGTATTGCCAAAATTCTAGAGGTTGGTATCCAGATACGATTTGTGGACTATTCTCCATCGGGCAGAAAATGACTGTAGGATAGCTCCTTACTCCAAATTGTGCGGCTATCTCAGGTTCTTTTTCTGCATCAAGGGTATAAACATAGATCTGTCCCTCGTATAATTCAGCAACTTGTTCAAGAATAGGATGTAGTTTAGTACACCATTTGCACCACGTAGTAGAAAAGTCAATAATACATGGTTTATCTCCAAGATATTTCCATTCTGGTTGCTGTTTTGAAGTTAGATCATAATAGCATACCTTTTTCTTAAAATCTTTCGTTGACAGGTAAGTTAATTCCTTTGCTGTTAAAGATAGTGAACAGATTGCTAATAAAATGATAAAAAATACTCTTTTTTGCATAATTTTTGTCAATTTGGGTGCAAAGTTACAAAAAAAATCGTAACTTTGCAAAAAATTTATGATAAACGATGATTATTTCTGATTTACATAGCGCCTTAAAGCCTTACTTAGATACAACGCCTGCAGGTCAGTTATTTGTATTGGCAGATGATAACACAGCGGCAAAATGTATGCCACACATATTTGACGAAATAGCTGAGAAAGATGTTCATATGATTATTATTCCTGCTAGCGAGAGTAGTAAAAGCATATTTATTGTTCAGCAAGTGTGGGATGAGTTATTTGTGCACCATGCTACACGCGAAGCATTATTGATCAATGTGGGAGGTGGTGTAGTGACAGATTTAGGTGGATTTGTAGCTGCGACTTATATGCGAGGAATTCGTTATGTGAATATACCTACAAGTTTGTTGGCAATGGTAGATGCGTCTTCAGGTGGTAAGACGGGGATTAATTATCGAGAAATAAAGAACTTAATAGGTACTTTTACCTTGCCAAGTGATACTTTTATTTATTTGCCGTTTTTGGATACATTACCTGTTGATGACTGGTTGAGTGGATATGCTGAAATGTTGAAGCATGGCTTATTAGATAATAAGGAACAACTAGATCAATTGTTATCTCTTGAAATAGATCATCCAACATGTATTATTTCTTCTGAATTATTATCAGCGAATATAGCGGTTAAAGAACGAATAGTGTTGTTAGATCCTACAGAAAAAGGAATTCGCAAGTTACTAAACTTTGGGCATACAATAGGGCATGCAATTGAAGAAGCATATGCGGCAGATGGTCGTACAGTAAAACATGGATATTGCGTGCTGTGGGGTATGGTTGCGGAATTGTATTTGAGTGTCATAAGACTGGGATTTCCTGTAGAAATATTATCGCAGATAAGTCATGTGATGTTGGAATATTATGGTCGTCCTGAATGTGACTGTCATCAGCGTAATAAATTGATAGAGTGGATGCTGCGTGATAAGAAGAATAAGGTGTTATCAGAGACAGGTAAGTGCGAGATTACTTTCTCATTATTACGAGATGTTGGTGTTGGAGTAATGGATCAAATAGTTACTGATAAGGATATAGATGAAGCATTAGAATATCTTTTTAGTTTGTGATAAGTGTGCAGGAAAATCGTTTCTAAAGCCTTGACTGATTTTTAGACGAGAAATTAATGAGCTTATTTGCTTTTAAAGGCTATTTTCTTACGTTTTAAACGTATTTCCTTATATTTTTGTATTTGGGTATTGCGTGTGTGAAAAAAAAGTTGTATCTTTGCATGCTTTTTCATGCGCATGCGTAGCGCGCGTGCATTACTGAGGATTAGAGTTAATTAAAAACTAGAAATAAATAAACTAAAACATATGGAAGAATTGAATCAACAAGTAGAACAACAAGAGAAGTATGATGGTTCGAGTATTCAAGTACTCGAGGGTCTAGAGGCAGTGCGTAAGCGTCCTGCGATGTACATTGGCGATATCTCGCAAAAAGGTCTTCACCACTTGGTTTATGAGGTGGTTGACAACTCTATTGATGAGGCTTTGGCTGGTTTTTGTAGCATGATTGAGGTGATAATCAATGAAGATAACTCTATTACCGTGCAAGATAACGGTCGTGGTATTCCAGTTGATATTCATCCAAAAGAGAAGAAGAGTGCATTGGAGGTTGTAATGACTGTATTGCACGCTGGTGGTAAGTTTAACAAGGATAGCTATAAGGTTTCTGGTGGTCTTCATGGTGTGGGTGTGAGCTGTGTGAATGCTCTTTCAACCAAGTTGCATGTGGAGGTGCGTCGTGATGGTAAGATTCATGCACAAGATTATGCAACAGGTAAGCCATTAGCTCCTGTAAGTGTAGTAGGTACTTATAATGAAGGTGAAGGAACTGGTACACGTGTTCAATTCTGGCCTGATGGTAGTATTTTTACTGAGACAGTTTATCGTTATGAGATCTTAGCTAACCGTATGCGTGAGTTGGCCTACTTGAATGCAGGTGTGCGTATCAGTTTGACTGACAAGCGCGAGAAGAATGAAGATGGAAGCTATAAGGGAGAGCTTTTCTACTCTGAGAATGGCTTGAGTGAGTTTGTTCGTTATATCGACAGTAATCGTACTCCTTTGATTAGTGAGGTAATTCATTTGAATACAGAGAAGTTTGGCACTCCAGTAGAAGTGGCGATTTTGTATAATACCGATTTTACTGAGAATGTCTACTCATACGTAAATAACATTAACACCATTGAGGGAGGAACACACGTGGCTGGTTTTCGTGCTGCGTTGACTCGTGTAATGAAGAAGTATGCTGACGAGAGCAAGATGCTTGAGAAAGCAAAACTTAAAGACAAAGATGGAAATGCTAATATTGATGCGAATGACTTCCGTGAGGGTTTGACTGCTATTATTAGTGTGAAGGTGGCTGAGCCACAATTTGAGGGTCAAACTAAGACTAAGTTGGGTAACTCAGAAGTTGCTGGTATGGTGTCTTCAGCTGTAAGTGAGGCATTGAGTAACTATTTGGAGGAACATCCAGAAGACGCGAAGAAGATCGTTGAGAAAGTGATTTTGGCGGCTCAAGCACGTATTGCAGCTCGTAATGCTCGCCAGAGTGTGCTTAGAAAGTCTCCATTGGGCGGTGGAGGTTTGCCTGGTAAGTTGGCTGATTGTGAGAGCAAGGATCCAGCTGAGTGTGAGCTCTTCCTTGTGGAGGGAGATTCTGCGGGTGGTACAGCTAAGACAGGTCGTGACCGTAAGATTCAGGCAATCTTGCCATTGCGCGGTAAGATTTTGAATGTTGAGAAGGCCATGGAGCATAAGGTGTTCGAGAGCGAGGAGGTAAGGAATATCTTTACTGCATTGGGTATCACTTTCGGTACGGAGGAAGATCCTAAAGCATTGAACTTGAGTAAACTTCGATATAACAAAGTGATTATTATGGCCGATGCTGATGTGGATGGTGCTCACATTGCTACGTTGATTATGACGTTGTTCTTCCGTCACCTAAAGGCGGTAATTGAACAAGGTCACCTCTTTATTGCGATGGCGCCACTCTATTTGTGTAGTAAAGGTAGTTACAAAGAGTATTGTTGGAATGATCAGCAACGTTTGGAGTTCATTATGAAACATTGTGGTGGTGATGAGAAGTTGGTTAAGACTCAGCGTTACAAAGGTCTTGGTGAGATGTCTGACGAACAATTGTGGGAAACTACTATGGATCCAGCACGCCGCCTTTTAAAACAAGTTACAATAGAGGATGCTGTAGAAGCAGATCGTACTATTGCTATGTTGATGGGTGATGATGTTGCTCCTCGTCGCGAGTTTATTGAAAAGAATGCTACCTACGCGAAGATTGATGCGTAATCTAGTTTAGGGTTTAGAGATGAGAATCGCTGTCTATTGTAGTGCAAAGGATGTGATACCGGCGGAGTATCTAGCTCTCGGTGATGTACTTGGGAAGTGGATTGCTGAAAAAGGACATGTCTTGGTTTATGGCGGAGCTACGGGCGGATTAATGACTCGTGTTAGCAATGCTGCTAAGGCAGTAGGTGGCATGGTTGATGGAGTTATTCCGCGGCGAATCATAGAAGCCAAACGTATGGCAGAAAACTGTGACACCCTCTATGTGGTCAACAACATGTGCGAGCGTAAGCAGCAAATGAAAGATTTGGCAGATTGTTTTGTTTGTCTCCCCGGTAGTTATGGCACATTAGATGAAATGATGGATGTGATAGCTAGTGGTACAATACATGAGCATAATAAGCCGATCTATATATTGAATTATAAAGGTTTTTACGAGGGATTGAAAGTGCAAGTAAATCATATGCGCGAGTTGTGTTTTATACCCATGGTAGAGCAGTATACACCAGTCTTCGTAGATACAATAGACGAACTCATTCAACAATTAGGAAATTATGACAAAAATGCTTAAAACTAAAGCTTTTGAGAGATGGTTAAAGGCGCAAGGTGAACTAATCTTACGCTATCGTCAAGTGGAGAAAAGTGACAAACTGGCTGAGTATCAGCAGCTCAAAGCTATCGTAGAGTCGAGTGAATTTCAGGAGAATAAGCAAAATTTCCGTAAAACATTGCTCGGTAAGTTGCGCTGGGGGGCAACAGCAGAAAGGCAACAAGAGAAGCGCTTGGCAATGTTGGCAAAGGACTTGGAGATATTGCTATTCGAAAGTTATAAAGAAGAAGTTATTGCAGAACTCGAAAGTTATAAGACCGTTTGGAGTGATGAGTTTGATGGAGTTGCAATCAGCGATGATTGGGCAACAGGTATGCTTTATCCAGTTAAGGAACTTTGTTCTAACCATTCTCATACCTCTGAACAGCAAGCTTACACTCAGGGGAAAAACACTAGGATAGAGGGTAGTGTACTTAGTCTAATGACTAAAAAAGAGAAATGTACTGTTCCATCATGGCATCCAACCAAGGGCATGCACATGCATACATTCGCGTATACAAGTGACATCTGGCATACAGCAAAGGCGGTACTTCCTGCTACTGGTGTGCTCCAAGCTAAAGTGCGTCTTGTGGGTAAAGCCAAGCATGTGCTTAGTTTAGCAACTGCAACGTCTAGTGTTTTTGTTCCTGTTTTGCACACAGAGCCAGTAGTTAAAGGATATGTAATTCATACTGTGGCTTGGGATGAAAAAGAGATAGTTGCATATGTCAATAATGTAGAAGTAGCGCGGACTAACAACCCATTTGTGGGCGAAAAGTTACACCTGATACTGCGTAGTTATTTACCTGAGAATCAGAAAGCAGGATCAGGACAAATGGATGTAGATTGGATTCGTGTCTATTCGAAATAATTTAAAATTATGTTTTTGATAGCCGGCCCTTGTGCCATAGAGAGTCGTGAAATAGTAATGCAGACGGCTGCAACTTTGAAAGAAGTATGTGGACGATTAGGTGTGCAGTTATATTTCAAGTCTTCATTTGATAAAGCAAATCGTACTAGTCCATCCGATCGAGGCGTTGGTATAGAAAAGGGGCTTGAGATTTTGCAGGAGGTTAAAGATACTTATCATTTGCCTATTTTGACAGATGTGCATGAATCGTGGCAATGTCCTATAGTATCTCAAGTGGCGGATGTACTTCAGATTCCAGCTTTTTTAGCGCGTCAAACAGACTTGCTCATTGCTGCAGCTAAGACAGGTAAAGTGGTCAATGTAAAAAAAGGCCAATTTATGGCTCCATGGGATATGCGTGGAGCGATATCTAAGATAGAAACGGCTTCGGTAGGTCGCCCTCAGATTTGGCTTACTGAGCGAGGTTCGTGTTTTGGATATGGTAACATTGTTGTTGATATGACTTCTCTTGTTAAGATGCGTGAATATGGTTATCCGGTAGTTTTTGATGCTACTCATGCAGTACAACAACCGAGTAGTCAGGCAGGTGTTACTGGAGGTAATCGCGAGATGGTGCCTCATTTGATGCGTGCTGCTATGGCAGTAGGAGTTGATGGATTATTTTTGGAGGTACATCCAGATCCGGACCATGCTATTTCTGATGCTGCTAATCAAGTTCGTTTGAGCGATATAGAAGTTATTTTGAAGCAAGCAGTAGCGATTGACCAACTTAAAGAGCAATTGATATAACTATGACATACGCAGAGAGAGCAAAACAGATATTTCAAGAAGAGATTGCAGAATTGCAACATTTGCAAGAATCAATAAATCACACCTTTGATGAAGTGGTTGAGGTATTGTATGCTTGCAAGGGCAAAGTCGTTATTATGGGTATTGGTAAAACGGGAATCATAGGTCATAAGATGGCTGCTTCGTTTGCCTCGACAGGAACTTCTTCTATTTTTGTTAATGTAGCAGAAGCCATGCATGGTGATTTGGGTATGTTGAATGCAGAGGATGTTGTAATACTAGTGAGCAATAGTGGTGAGACAAGTGAAATTCTGAATGCTATCGATCCTGTACATCGTATAGGATGTACTATTGTAGCGATGACAGGTAATCTGCAATCTCCTCTGGCTTTGCGTTCGGATTATGCTTTATCTGTACATGTTGACCATGAGGTATGTCCATTGGGTTTAGCTCCCACAACCTCTA
Organism: Paludibacteraceae bacterium; assembly: GCA_045613525.1. Classification (GTDB taxonomy): domain Bacteria; phylum Bacteroidota; class Bacteroidia; order Bacteroidales; family Paludibacteraceae; genus Colicola. The sequence continues at coordinate 51,440 of JAZLBE010000071.1, read as the reverse complement.
CAACTGCTACCTTAATGATGGGTGATGCATTGCTAGTATGTCTAATGGAGAAGCGAAAATTTCAGCCGGAAGATTTTTCGGTATACCATCCTGGAGGGGCATTAGGTAGAAAATTGCTTGGTACTGTCAAGAATTTTATGACCACTAATGTGCCACGAGTATCACACACTACGTCTTTTCGCGATTTGGTGTGTGAGATGAGTGACAAACACTTAGGTATGACAATGGTGTATGAAAATGATACATGTGTTGGAATTATTACTGATGGTGATGTTCGTCGTGCAATTCAACGTTATAATGATGTGAAAATAGTAGCGTCAGATATAATGACACCATCCTACAAGGTAGTAACTCAAGATGCATTATTGTCAGACGCATTAGCAATTATGGATAAATATAATATAACGACTTTAGCTGTAACATCCGATATTGATTCTTCAAATATTATTGGTATTATTTCTATTCATCATATCATTGATTTTAAATAATTTATAAAGAATTCACATGATAATACATCTACCAAATACAATTACTAACATACAAGTTGCTGAGATTGCAGAACAATTGCAAGCACTATATATACCCAAGCCAACATATCATGTGTTAGTGACTTCTCATACATTACATAGCTTACCTCAGGATATATCAAGTATTGCTTTAGATGTTTGGGATATGCCTACAGATATGCAGTTGTCATCGCGCAGTTATATGTCTCAAACACATCAAATAACAATAGGAGATACTTATATTGGAGGTGATTGCAAGCATCAACTTATGATAGCGGGTCCATGTGCGGTGGAAAGTCGTGAGCAAATTGAAAAGTCTTGTCAAATGCTCAAGCAATTAGGTATTCGTGTTTTGCGTGCTGGTAGTTACAAACCTAGAACCTCTCCTTACACTTTCCGTGGATTGGGCGAGGATGGTTTAAAACTATTGGCAGAGATGCGTGATAAGTATGGGGTATTGATTGCGACTGAGATGCGTGATGCAACGCATGCAGATAAAGTTATAGAATATGCTGATATTGTGCAAGTTGGTGCAAAAGCAATGTATGATCATGGTTTGTTAACAGCAGCTGGACAATGTGGTAAACCTGTTATTTTAAAGCGTGGTTTCTCTTCAACACTTCAGGAATTAGTACATGCAGCTGATTTTGTAATGAGTTGTGGTAATGATAATGTCATTTTGTGTGAACGTGGAATTCGCAGTTTTGAAACACAGACTCGTTTTACCCTTGATTTATGTGGTGTAGCATGGTTAAAAGAGTATTGTAATCTTCCTATTATATTGGATCCTAGTCATGCTATGGGATACGCGTATGGTGTTGCAGACTTGGCACGCGCGTGCACTGCGATGGGTATTGATGGATTACTAGTTGAGACACACCCATCACCGCTAGAAGCGAAAAGTGATGCTGCACAGCAATTAGGACATGTACAATTTGAAGAGATGTATAAGAGCTTAGAGCCTATAGCGAAGGCGGTAGGTAGAACGATAATTTAAGAATTGCCGTTATGAATACAATTATATCCAAACGATTCTTTTCTGAGAATGTGGCAGAACTAGTGGTGGAGGCACCATTGATTGCGCGGAGTCGAAAAGCTGGACATTTTGTAATTGTTCGAGTTGACAAGAATGGTGAACGTATGCCTTTGACAATATCTGATGCAGATGTTGAAAAAGGAACTATTACTTTGGTGGTACAACGTATAGGAGTATCATCCAGTAAATTATGTGCCTTGGAAGTAGGTGAAAGTGTAGCTGATTTAGTAGGACCGTTAGGTAAGGCTACTGATATTCAAAAGTTTGGTACGGTAGTATGTGCTTGTGGTGGCTTGGGAGCTGCACCTATGTTACCGATAGCGAAAGCGCTTAAGGAGGCAGGTAATCGTGTGGTAACAGTTTTGGCTGCTCGTACAGCAGAATTAGTAATCTTAAAGGAGCAGTTGGAGGCTGTATCCGATGAGGTTATTGTAATGACGGATGATGGATCAATGGGTCAGAAAGGCTTGGTGACAACAGGTGTAGAGCAAGTGATTACACGTGAGCAAGTAGATAAGTGTGTGACCATAGGTCCTGCGATCATGATGAAATTTGTTGCTTTGACAACAAAGAAATATAATATTCCAACTGAGGCTAGTCTCAATACCATCATGGTAGATGGAACAGGTATGTGTGGTGCATGTCGTGTGACTGTAAATGGCAAGACAAAGTTTGTTTGTGTGGATGGTCCTGAATTTGATGCTCACGCTGTGGATTTTGACGAGATGCTTACTCGTTTGCGTCAATATAAGGATGAAGAACTCGCTGCGTATAATGCGAATAGTCTTGAGAATATTTCCAGTGAAAGCTATTCGATAAACAACAGCTCAGCCAAATTGCCAAGTGTTATGGCAATAGGCGAAGTAACTATGTCTGCTAAGGAGCGTGTGGCTATTCCTCGTGTGAAGATGAACGAGTTGGCGCCAGAAGAGCGAATAAAATCGCTATATGTAGAAGTTAACCAAGGATTAACCTTTGATCAGGCGGTGACAGAGGCACATAGGTGTTTGAATTGTAAGAAGCCTACCTGTATAGAAGGCTGTCCTGTAAATATCAATATTCCAGGTTTTATCAAGCAATTGGAGATAGGCAATGTTTTAGGTGCAGCGGAGATTATTAGTGAGAGTAGCACTTTGCCAGCTGTTTGTGGTCGTGTTTGTCCTCAGGAGAAGCAGTGTGAAGCACAATGTATACATCTCAAGATGGGTAAAGAGGCTGTAGCAATAGGCTACTTGGAGCGATTTGTAGCAGACCATAATACTGCGGTTCAAGGTGAACAGGTAACAACAAGTAACAAAAAGAAGGTTGCTGTGGTAGGTAGTGGACCTGCTGGGCTAGCTTTTGCAGGCGATATGGCAAAATATGGTTATGAAGTGACTGTTTTTGAGGCATTGCATGAGATAGGTGGTGTGCTGAAATATGGTATTCCTGAATTCCGTTTGCCTAATTATATTGTAGATCGTGAGATTGATGGATTACGAGCTCTAGGTGTGCGTTTTCAAACCAACACCATTATAGGTAAGACCATGAGTGTGGATGATTTACGTGCAGAAGGTTATTTGGCTGTATTTGTTGGTAGTGGAGCGGGATTACCACGTTTTATGAATATACCTGGAGAAAATTTCAATGGAGTACTATCTTGCAATGAGTATCTAACTCGTGTTAACCTTATGAATGCGTCCGCGGAAGATTCAGATACACCAGTTTTGAAGGCCAAGAATGTCGCAGTCATTGGTGGAGGAAATACAGCGATGGATGCAGTACGTACAGCGAAAAGATTGGGTGCAGAACGAGCTATAGTTATATATCGTCGTAGTGAGCAAGAAATGCCTGCTCGCGTTGAAGAGGTTCGTCATGCCAAGGAGGAAGGTGTAGAGTTTATGACGCTTCATAATCCAATCGAATATCATGCTGATGATAATGGAAGAGTTAAAGAAGTTGTTCTACAAATAATGGAACTGGGTGAGCCAGATGAGTCAGGTAGAAGAAGTCCTATTGCAATTGAAGGTAAGACCATAGTGGTACCTGTAGATGAGGTAATAGTCAGTGTAGGTGTGAGTCCTAATCCATTAATTCCAGCTTCAGTTGATGGACTAGAAGTTTCTAAACGTGGTACAATTGTTGTGAATGACCAAATGCAATCATCCCTTCCTATGTTATTTGCTGGTGGAGACATTGTTCGAGGTGGTGCAACTGTAATTTTGGCTATGGCTGATGGTCGTAAAGCAGCTAAAGCAATGCATGAGTATTTAACTAATAGATAAATAGTATGAAAAAAATAGCATTACTCCTAGTGATCGTTTCAGCATTATCAGCTTGTTATCAGTCTGGAAATGTGACTAGTAAAGTTAGTAAGATACATTTAGTTGATTCTACATACGATTTGATACAGGATACTCAGTACTTAGCATATATTGCTCCAATAAAGGCCGAGTTAGAGAATCAACTTAATAAGGCAATTGGATATGCTCCTCAGCCATTGGGGGTATATCAACCTGAATGCCCTATGTTAAACTGGGCTACGGATGCTTTGTGGGCGATGGCTAAGAAGTATTATCCAGGTAATGTAGATATCGCGGTTGTCAATATAGGAGGAATGAGGTGTAATTGGGGACAAGGTGATATTACATTGAGGCATGTATTTGAGTTAATGCCATTTGATAATGAGCTGGTGGTTTTAACCTTGACGGGACAAGATATTCTAGACTTGTGTGACGTTTTTGCTATAACAGGAGGAGAAGGAGCGGCAGGGATGAAAATAGTAGTTGAAAAAGGTATTGTAACTTGTGCACAAATAGCAGGAAAAGATGTTATTCCAACAGCTTATTATACCGTTGCTACTAGTGATTATTTAAGTCAAGGAAATGATCGAATGTTGCCTTTGAAAAATAGTGTAGAAAAGTGGAAATCAGATAGAAAAATTAGAGATTTGTATATAGAGTATATTCAAGAAACCAAAGTTGTGAAAGCTCAAGTTGATGGTCGTTTTATCATCAAGAAATAAAAAGTTACTATTGTTAATATGAAAAAGATTTATCTAATACTAGCGCTATCTTGCGCATGGGTGGCAGGCATAGCTTGCACTAATTTCGTAGTAGGAAAAGATGCCTCTGTCGATGGTAGTACAATGGTTTCATATGCTGCTGATAGTTATGCATTATATGGCTTTTTGCATTTTGTACCTGCTGCCGACCACGCAGAAGGTGCAGTGCGTGAAGTGAGAGACTGGGATACTGGCAAACCATTGTGTGTTATTCCACAAGTGGCTCATACATACAACGTGGTTGGCAATATGAATGAGCACCAATTGACCATTGGTGAGACTACTTGGGGTGGTCGTCCAGAATTGGAGATTGGCGAGGGTATTGATTATGGATCACTTATTTACATTGCATTGGAACGTTGTAAGACTGCTCGCGAAGCAATTGAATGTATGACAGATTTGGTAGCAGAGTATGGCTATGCAAGTAGTGGTGAGACTTTTTCAATCGCAGACCCTAATGAAGTATGGTTAATGGAGTTGATCGGCAAGGGAAAATTGGAGAAAGGTGCTGTATGGGTAGCTACTCGTATTCCTGATGACTGCATTGCTGCACATGCGAACCAAGCACGCTTTACCACCATTAACTTCAAGGATAAAGAGAACTGGATGTGGAGTAAGGATGTTGTGGATTTTGCTCGTAAGCAAGGATACTTTGAAGGTAAGGACAAAGATTTTAACTTCCAAGAGGCTTATGCTCCATATGATTTCTCAGGATTGTATGTATGTGAGGCACGTGTATGGTCATTCTTCCGTAAGTTTTCTAACGATATGGATAAGTACTTTGATTTTGCATCGGGTAAGACATTCGTGGAGACCGGAGGTAAGTGTGCAGGCGAGCGCATGCCGTTGTATATTAAGCCTAATCACAAGGTAAGTGCACAAGAATTGAAGGATTGTATGCGTGACCAATACGAGGGTACACCATTAGATATCACTCAAGGTCCAGATGCAGGGCCATGGAACAGCAAATTGCGCTATGGTTCACTGGGTTTTCAACATGATTCGGTACAATATTGGTTTGAGCGCCCAATTGCCACCCAACAAACGGCTTGGTCATTCGTAGCACAAATGCGTGGTTATGAGAGTGCTAAGGCAGGTGGTATCTTATGGTTCGGTGTGGACGATGCGGCATCTACTGTGTATGTGCCTATGTACAGCACAATCACACAGGTACCAAATTGCTTTGCTGAAGGCAATGGAGATATGTATAACTATTCACCTACATCTGCATGGTGGACATACAATATCGTAGCTAACTGGGCATACACTAAGTATTCTGCGATGATGCCAGATATAAAAAAGGTACAGGCTGCATGGGAGGACAAATTTAATAAACAAGTGGATATTGTAGATCAAGCAGTAGCAGAATTAGGTAAAGAAGAAGCCGCATCATGGCTCACACAATATTCTTGTAAACAAGCAGAGGAGTCTACTGCTGCATGGAAGGACCTGGGTATTTACTTGTTTGTCAAGTATTTGGATGGACAACAACGCAAAGAGAAAGATGGTGAGTTCCTGCGTAATGCATATGGTCTTCCAGAAGGACCTAATCGTGTTCCATATCCAGCAGAGTTTTTGCAAGATATTGCTCCTGTTGTAGCACATGAGTAATAATATAATGTTTTAACTTTAAAGGTAAAAATATATGAAAATCAGCGAATTACAACCAAAAGAGGTTTTCTCGATTTTCCATGAGATTACCCAAGTGCCTCGTCCATCCAAGCGCGAAGGCAAGATTATAGAATGGCTAAAGGCTTTTGCCGTAAAGCACGAGTTGGAATATACAGTAGATGAGGCAGGCAATATCGTCATGCGCAAACCTGCTACCCCTGGCTATGAAGACAAACCAGGCGTAATTCTTCAAGCGCACATGGATATGGTATGCGAGAAGAATAGCGATACTGTTCATGATTTTGACAGTGATCCTATACACACTTATATTGATGGTGAATTTATCAAAGCACAGGGTACAACACTTGGTGCCGACAATGGTATTGGTATGGCATTGATGTTAGCGGCTATTACTTCGGATACATTGAAGCACCCTGCATTGGAGTGTCTCTTTACTGTAGATGAAGAGACTGGTTTGACAGGTGCTTTCCGTCTGCAAGATGGTTGCCTTGATGGCAAACAACTTATCAATCTCGACTCTGAGGACGATGGCCAAGTGTTTATAGGATGTGCTGGTGGTATAGATACATTGGCTAAGATGCATTATGAGGCTAAAGAACTATCAAGCGATGAGGCGAATGGTCGATTGGCAATCCACATTAAGGTTAATGGATTGATGGGTGGTCACTCTGGTGATGATATCAACAAAGGTCGTGGTAATGCCAATAAGATTTTGGTTCGTTTCCTCTACATGGTGATGAATGCTACTGATGTACAATTGGCTAGCATCAGTGGCGGTAACTTGCGTAATGCAATCGCTCGCGAGGCAGAGGCAGTTATTACTATTCCAATGGCACAAAAAGAGGATATCCGTATCATGCTCAACCACTATATTGCTACTATCGAGCAAGAGATCGGCGATGTAGAGAAAGATTTTGCAATGAATTTAGAAACTACCGATATGCCTAAAACTATTATCCCTGCGGATAAAGTTAAGGTTTTGATTCAAGCGCTCTATGCTTGTCCTCATGGTATGACAGCTATGTCTAAAACTATGGAAGGATTAGTGGAGACCAGTACAAACCTTGCTAGCATTAAGATGCGCGAGGATGAAAAGGGTACCTATATTGAGATCAATACTAGCCAACGTTCATCTATTGAGAGCAAGAAGCATGATATCAAACAGATGGTAGAGTGTGCTTTGGCATTAGCTTGCGATGAAGTGACTCATGGTGATGGTTATCCAGGTTGGGCACCTAATCCTAAATCACCATTGTTGGAAGTAACTAAGAAAGCATATGCTAATCTTTTTAACGCAGAGCCAAAAGTATTAGCGATCCATGCAGGCTTGGAATGCGGTTTGTTTTTAGAGAAGTATCCATACTTAGATATGGTATCCATCGGTCCACAAATGTTCGGTGTTCACTCTCCACAAGAGCGCCTAAATATTGCTTCTACTGGCAAATGCTGGGAGTGGTTAAAAGCGATTTTGGAGGCTTTGTAACAAATAGTTAATCTGTAACCCTTTTTTAGCTACCCTTGCGCTACCTTTGCGCTAGGGTAGTTTTTTAATAGTAAATCTGATTAAATAATGTACATATGGCGGATATGGTGCGGTTATTGAGGTGCAATTCTATAAAACCACAAAAACTGTATACGCTTACATAAAATAGGGAGTGCCTGTTGACACTCCCTATTTATATTGTATACATATGCGTTCTAGTTTCGGATTTGAGCTTTCTTTAGTGCAATAGTATATGCTTCGCGGTAGTAGGTGAAGAAGTTCTTCCATTCGGCTTGTAGTGCTAGTTTTACGGCTGCCTCACGTGCTGCGGTTACCTTTTTTGGTGGCAATGAAAGGTAATATTCAATTGTGTTTACAATATGTGTAACTACATCATAGGTATTGCTGTCATTACGATAGATTACAGCCACGCCATTGTCGATCGTTGTACACCCTTGTTCCTCGCACCATACGCCATAACCACTCAAACTTGTGGTAATAGTAGGCACATGGAACGCCATACTCTCCAGTGGAGTGTAGCCCCATGGTTCGTAATAACTAGGGAAGACCGTCAAATCAAGACCAATTAGTAGGTCATAATAAGGTAAGTTGAGCACTCCATCATTGCCGTTGAGGTAAGTAGGGACGAATATTACATGTACATTTCCCACGCTGAAATCTTCACGCTCCAAGTATGGAATCATGACAAAAGCCACCACTTGCTTCTTACCTTGTACTTTTTCGCCTAATTGGCCCATAGCTTCTAAGAATACATCAATACCTTTGTTCTTCCACTCAAAGCGTCCAGCAGTTCCAATGAGCATATCTGTGTTTTTAGCATCGATACCCTTCGTACGCGCTAGGGAAATGAGGGTCTTGCGTGCATGTTTGCGTGCTGCATCAAATGCCTCACCTTGTGGTACAAAACCTTGTTCAAAGCCATTAGGAGTAACTATATCCACTGGTTTATCAAGCAGTTGTTTGCACTCTCGAGCTGTGAGATCGCTCACCGTAGTAAAGCAGTCGCTTAGGTGTGCAGCTTTCTTTTCAGCTGAATGCTTGCTAACCATGTTAAGCTCCCCAGCCATTTGGTCGCCTTGGAAAGCATCAAAACAGTCATACAATGGCTTGCCGTTGCCTGCGATAGAGCGACCAATGCTAGTCGCATGAGTAGTAAATAATGTACCTATTGCTGGACAATGCTCACGCAGATAAAGGATTGTAAAAGCAGTTTGCCACTCGTTACAATGCATTACGGTTGTAGGCATTTCTAGATGCTTATACAAACTCTCTGCTACTTGTCCTACGGCATAAGCGAAAAGGCAACTCTCATCGTAGTCGCCATAGGCAGCATGGCTTTGAATACCATACTTCTCCCACATATGACCAAAAATTTTGTCTTTTTCATCCCAAAGTTCATCCCACTTGAGAAGTACGGCAATAGGTTTGCCTGGCACTTGCCAGCGACCTACACGTACACCTTTGGGGCGCCAACCTTTGAGTATAGTTTTGCTTTCTTTGAAGGTGAGATTGGAGTGCTCTCCAAAATCTGGACCGAAAAAAACGACTTTATCTTTATGTTCCTTTTGCATAGAAGCTGCTCGTGTAGAGAGTACGGCATAGATGCCGCCTACGCGATTGCAAACTTCCCAACTAGTTTCAAATATATATTCTGGTTGCATAAGTTTCTTACTATCGTAACGCTCTATTGATAGTGATTAATTTGATATTACCTAAGTTATTGTATGTATAGGGTGTAGTAGTAAATTGATTATTCTTACTCTTAACAAGTGGCATGCCTAGCATTTCTTCGTTGGTTGCCCAATATAAACGACTACCTTCTGCATCCACATAGACTGCTCCTGTTGCGTTAGCATCGATTAATACTTGGGAAAGACCATCAAAATTAGCCACATACAATCCATTGTCGGTTGTTATATACCATTTTTGCGCCATGGCATCTAATTGCATATGTTGAATTTGCATTTCGGCAAAACCGGAAATATCTTTGTTTAACTTGCTGGCGTAGAATGTTTTATCGTTAAATATAACAGTAGTGTCATTATAATTGTTAATCAATTCTTCGTCCTCTATGACCGCAGGTTTTACATCTTCTACACGATCATTAATCATGCGTTGGCGAACAATGTTTCCATCTGTCTGCTGCATTACTAAGGCTGGTGCTTGTGTTAGATGCACAGGGAAATGTTTGGTAATGCGATATTCCCTGTCATTTTGAGTGAGAATCAGCGTCACTGAATCTTTCTCTACGTTTGATTTAAAATATACAACGAGTTCTGCTTCTGTTGTACTAGAACTAACTATCTCGCAGTTTTCTGACACAATCCATTTATAGGTTAGTGTGTGGCTGAATGGGTTGTAAACATTAGCGGTGAATTTAACATCTTGGAAGTGCAAAATAGAGTCTGTTGAGCATACATAGGTTGGAACAGTATCGTAGACTGTTATTTCCTTGCTGCAACTTTTATATCTTACGCTATCAACCATCAAGGTTACAAGGTATGTGCCTGGTTTTTTGAATGTTTTGGATGGATTTTTACTCATGCTACCTGTGTTATCTCCAAATGTCCAAGTCCATTTTTCGCCTTCGGTACAAAGATTAGTAAATGACACAGCTTGTCCTGCACGAGGAGCTGTTGGGCTGTAACTAAAATCTACATCCACAGGTTTGCAACTAACGCACAATGCTAGCAGCATTGACAAATATATTACAGTTCTTTTCATAATCGTTTTATTTATTTTCTACTATTCCGTATCGTGGAATATCATTTTTTCGTTTCTCGTCTCCACCAAGTCATTTGTCGTTTGGCGTAATGTCTACTATTTTGTTGAATCATCTCAATTGCGCGCTCCAAACTCCACTCGCCTCTAAAATATTTTAGCATTTCCTTATATCCAACAGTGTTTACGCTATTGGGTAGCTCTTCGCTGTTCTCTGCTTGGTAGCCATTATCTAATCTCACCCCTAGCTTTTCAAAAGCCTTGCGAGCTTCATCTACTAATCCTGCCTCAATCATCTTAAGAACACGCAAATTGATTCGTTCATACAATTCCTCACGAGGACGCTCCACCATGATGTATTCTATTTCGAACTCGTTTTGGGCTCTTTGATTTCTAACTCCTGATTTTCTATAATCAGAATATCTTTTGCCGCTTACTCTGCATACTTCTACGCAGTGCATCAGTCGTTGAGGGTTTTGTTTGTCTACTTCCTCCCAATAACGAGGGTCTAGTCGTTGTACTTCTGCTTGTAGCCACTCCAACCCTTTTTCTTTGTATTCTTCTCGAATGTTTTCCCGTATGTTGGTTGGTATATCTGGTATGTCATCTAAACCTTTGCATACGGCGTCGATATACATCATACTTCCGCCTACCATCACCACGTACTCGTGCTCTTTGAAGAGTTCTGTTAGTAGTGCTTGGCAATCTCGGGCATACTGACCAGCGTTATAACTTTCGTCCAACTCTTTGAAGCCTATGAAATAATGTTTTACGCGTGCTTGTTCTTCGGCGCTTGGAGCTGCGGTACCAATAGGGAGGTCGCGATAAATCTGTCTGGAATCAGCACTTACAATGGGACAGCCCCATTTCTCCGCTAACTCTATACTTAGATCAGTCTTTCCAACACCGGTAGGACCAAGTATTACGACCAGTTTTCCCATCCTTAGCTTGTCGCAGTAGTATATTTAGAACATTGAACCGTCGTCCCAACTTAGATCTTGGAAACCGTCTGCGTCAAGATCGTTGATGTCAAACTCGCTTTCGCCAAACATGTCATCATCATCCCATGCGGCATCTTTTGCACGAGCAGCTTCGGCTACGTCTTCTGTTTGTAATTGCTTAGGTGATTCTCCGCGACTCTCAACGCAGTTTACACCATACATTATGCCTGGCAAGATCTCGGTTAAACTGCCAAAGAAATAGCGCTCGTACATTGGATCGTATATGTATATCAAACGTTGACCTCTATCTTCCATCAAATCACTCAAGCGGGTTGACTCCATAATCATGTTGTCATACTCAAAGCTGCTACCCATTTCCAATAAGGTAACTTCTTGCTCTTTTTCCCAGCGATCGTTGCACATAAAGAATGATGTCATCTGATCATCAGGGAAATTAACACTCTTTAAAATTGCTTGGTGCAACTCTAAAAAACTAGCATCGCTATCCGCTTCAAATACGCGACGGAAGCCATCTACTTCATCGCAAGAAAATGTAATTTTGTATATCATAAGGTATGATTTGTTTTTTCGTTGTGTTTGTTAGTCTATTATAAGGAGAGTGCTACTGCACAAACCAGGGTGCAAAGATACTACTTTTTTTTCAAATACACAAGTATTTGATAGTTTTTCTATCTTACTGTTCATAATTCTTATATTAGACCATACTGTTCATAGGTTATTGTCGAGAAGATATCGGGAAGATATCGAGAAGATAGGTATCTTTTGTGGTGGCATTTTTTGTTGATTTAGTTAAATAATCGGGAATGAAATACAAAGTCTTGTATATTTCAAATCTTTTTTGTACTTTTGCAGAAAATTTGTCAAATTCTTTCTAAAAACGATATGGAAAAACATTATATTGTTATAGCTGAGGCTGGTGATTTTATTGGTGAACAAAAACTTATTGCACAACATCTCAATGGTGAGATGATTGATGGCCACTGGCATATGGCTGATGGTACAATATGGGATATTATTGTAACGGGAGTAGGAGCTATCAATGTGATGAAAACATTGCAAGAAATTCCTCGTAACTCTCATATTATCAATATAGGATATGCAGGTAGTGCCAACTATAATATAGGTTCGGTGGTATGTGTAACTGAGGCAAAACTTAATCATCCGTGTGTTTCTTATCCTGAACCACAATTGCTCCTTCAACCTATCCTTGCGGAATACCTCAAAAATCCTGCGGAGTGTATCTCATCTGTTTGTTATAGCAATACTGATTTTGTTCTACAATCGGACTACAAGGATTGTGTATTTGATATGGAACTAGCCTATATTGCGGCAATGGGATTTGACCATCTAGTTTCGCTCAAAATTGTGAGTGATAATTTGAGTTTGCACGATTATCGTACTGTGGCTGCTGCTGTGGAGTAAAAGTTGTATTTGTGCTGCCGTAAGGACGTTAGGTTCTTGTTATAACTGATTGGTTTCCACTAAGTATATGACGTGTTCGATAATGCGATCTTTGTCGTCACCATCGTATTCTTCTTTTAGGTCATTCTTGAAGAGTTTGGCTACAAATTGCCAAAAGTTTGCACTAGCTTGACCACGATAATGTTTGATGATTTCGTAGCTTGTTTGATCGCTTTCTCGATCCATTAGTTTCATGAGCATTTGTCCTTGTGAAGCGGTCATTCTTCTAAATTGTTGTTCATATTTCTTGAACAAGTATTTCTCATGTTGCTTCCACCATTTTTTTCTTGCTTTTTTGTCTGGAAGTTGAGCCAATTGTTGATCGGCATAGATCATTTCTAGTGTGAGAATTTTTGCGATAGGAAGTGTCTTTTTGACATCACGAACGGTTTTCCAATAGAAACGTTCTTGTTTTTTGTTTTCAAACTTTATGTCTGAAAAGACATATAATTCTCGCAAGCGAGCTAGGTAGAAGGTGTCTTGACCGCGTACTTGAAGAAGAACAGAGTCTAGGGGATCTGCTTCTGGTGGAGTAGATTGGCTATATGCAACTAGTGCGAATATACCGATAAATATTGTTAGTACGGTTTGACGCATATGTATTGATGTCTTCTGAGTGCAAAAGTACAATTTTTTTTTGAAACTAGCAAGAAATCAAGAACTATTCCGTATTTTTTTACTAGTTGATCGCTGTTGATATGCAAGATGATTTAGAGACAATGTGTTTGATTTTAGTGTAACATGCCAACAAAACGTGATGTTCTTCTAATAAATATTTGCAGTTTTTCTTGTAAAAAGTAAACTTTTTCGCTAAAAATTTGCGTATATGCTTTTTTTGTCGTACCTTTGCACGCTATTTTTGTGTATTGTACGTCTGAGCGCATGCATATACACAATACGACGATAGCGTTTGAGAAACTAATATTAACAAAATAATAAAACAAAATCATTATGCAAAACAAAGGACTTGTTATCACTTTGGCTGCCTGCCTTGCTTTGGTGAGCTCGTTCTACTTGTCATTCTCATTTGTGACAAAGTACTACGACAACAAAGCAGTAGAATATGCTCAAGGTGACGCTGCGAAGGAGTACCAATACTTGGACTCTATTGCAGGTGAGAAGGTGTGGTTCGGCTACACATTGAAAGAGTGCCGTGAAAAAGAGATCAATCTTGGTCTTGACCTCAAGGGTGGTATGAACGTAACTATGGAAGTGTCTGTTCCTGACATTATCCGTGCGTTGAGCGGTTATAACACCACTGAGATCTTCAACCAAGCAATCGCTAAGGCTAACGAGAAACAAAAATCATCAGGTGCAGACTACTTGACATTGTTCTTCGAGTCATTCTATGAGTTGGATGCTAATGCACAATTGGCTTCTGTATTCTCTACTTTCGAACTTAAAGACAAAGTGTCACTCACTTCTACTAATGCTGAGGTAGAGAAAGTAGTTCGTGAAGAGGTAGAGGGCGCAATCAACAACTCATTCAACGTGCTTCGTACTCGTATCGACCGCTTTGGTGTGGTACAACCTAATATCCAAAAACTTAGCCAAACAGGTCGTATCCTTATTGAGTTGCCAGGTATCAAAGAGCCTGAGCGTGTTCGTAAACTCCTCCAAGGTTCTGCTAACCTTGAGTTCTGGGAGACATATGACTTGGCTGAGATCCTTCCACAAATAGCTCAAATCAATGCTGAGGTAGCTAAGGCTAATGCTAGCACTGAGGCTGCTCAAGTAGAGGTTAAAGAGGAGAAGGCTGAGGTTGTAGCTGATGATGTAGAGTCTTTGGTTGAAGGTCTTGAGGCTGATAGCCTTGCTCAAGCTGAGGCTGATCAAGCTGCTGCAGTTGAGGAGTACAAGAAAAACAATCCTCTCTTCGCTATCTTGAACCCTTCTGTAAGCCAAACTGGTCAAGCATATCGTGGTCCTGTTGTAGGTACTGTGCACTATACTGATACTGCTAAGGTGATGGCTATGCTCAACTCACAAGTAGCTAAATCTGTTCTTCCACGTGAGTTGAAACTCTGCTGGACTGTTAAGGCTATTGACCAGGCTGAGGCTTACTATCAACTTGTAGCTCTCAAATCGCAAACTAATGGTCGTCCATCTCTTGAGGGTGACGTGATTACTGATGCTCGTGCTGACTTTGGTCAAACATCTGCTTATGCTAACGTAAGCATGACCATGAATGCTGAGGGTGCTCGCGACTGGCAACGTATCACTCGTGACAACATTGGCAAATCTATTGCTATCGTACTTGATGGCTATGTATATAGCTTCCCAACTGTACAAAACGAAATTGCTGGTGGTAATTCACAAATTACTGGTAACTTTACCGTAGAAGAGGCTAAAGACTTGGCTAATACCCTCAATTCTGGTAAGATGCCTGCTCCTGCACGCATCATCCAAGAGGACGTAGTTGGTCCATCTCTTGGTCAAGAGGCTATCCGTAACGGTCTTTGGAGCTTTGCTTTGGGCTTCTTGCTCATCATGATCTACATGATTGTTTACTACGGTTTGATTCCTGGTCTTATTGCAGACTTCGCATTGCTCTGCAACGTTTTCCTCCTTGTAGGTATCCTCTCTTCTTTCTCTGCTGTGTTGACATTGCCTGGTATTGCCGGTATCGTCCTCACAATGGGTATGGCTGTGGATGCTAACGTGCTTATCTATGAGCGTATTCGTGAGGAGTTGCGTGGTGGCAAGAATATGCGTAAAGCTATCCAAGATGGTTTTGGCAATGCTATCTCTGCTATCGTTGACTCTAACGTTACATCATTCCTTACTGGTGCCATCTTGGCTATCTTCGGTACAGGTCCTATCAAGGGTTTTGCTGTTACCTACATGATTGGTATCGTTTCTTCTTTCTTGACTGCTGTCTTTGTATGCCGTCTATTGCTCGAGGCTTATGCTAAGAAAGAGGATGCTAAGGAGCTTTCTTTCACAACTAAGTTGATGCAAAACTTCTTGCAAAACACCAAGGTTAACTTTATTGGTGCTCGCAAGGTGACATACATCCTATCAGGTGTTTTGGTACTCGTTTCTATCCTCGGTGTAGATCCACACATCATGGGTAAACTAAACTTGGGTATTGATTTCTCTGGTGGTCGCAACTATATCGTGCGTTTTGCTCAAGATGTGAATACAGAGGAGGTTAATGCTTCTCTTGACAACGTGTTTATGGCTGCTAAGGCTGAACTCAATGACGAAGAGACATTTGCACTTAACGTAATCACCATCGGTAGTGCTAACCAAGTACGTGTTTCTACTAACTACCTCATCAATGACAACTCTGAGAATGTTGACGAGATTATCGAGGCATTGCTCTATGAGGGTTGCAAGCCATTCTTGGCTGAGGGTACTACTCTTGCTGAGTTCAAATCTACAGAGATCAATCCAGAGGTAGGTATCATGCAATCACAAAAGGTTGGTCCTGCAGTTGCTGATGATATTACTCAATCTGCTGTTTGGGCAGTCTTGGCTGCGTTGTTAGCAATTTTCTTGTATGTGCTTGTTCGTTTCCGCAACTTCGCATTCTCTGTAGGTGCTTTGGTTGGTTTGGCACACAACGCGATCATCGTTCTCGGTGCATATGCTATTCTCTGGAAGGTAATGCCATTCTCTATGGAGATTGACCAAGCGTTTATCGCTGCTATCTTGACTGTTATCGGTTACTCTATCAACGATACTGTGGTTGTATTTGACCGCGTGCGCGAATATAAAGGTCTATATCCAAAACGTGAGCTCAACCTCAATATTAACAATGCGTTGAACGATACATTGAGCCGTACTTTCTCAACCTCTATGTCTACTTTCGTAGTATTGTTGGCAATCTTCTGCTTCGGTGGTGAGACTATCCGTGGCTTCGTATTTGCGTTGCTCATCGGTGTGGTTGTAGGTACATACTCTTCACTTTGCGTAGCAACACCTCTTGCTTATGATATTCATGAGGCTATTGCTCGTCGCAAGGCAAAGAAAGCTGCTGCTGTGAAATAATAACACATAAGCATAATGAAAATGGGTGTGTCAAAAGTGACATACCCATTTTTTTTACTGGTTATTCACTGTCTTTTACGGGTTCTTTATGGGTTCATAACGGGTTCATACAATACCGTTATCACTCCGTTACCACCCCGAACCTTTGCCGACGAAGGAAGAGCGAAGCGTAATCGAGCCCTAGCGGATAAGAACTCCGTTAGGTAAGTGGATAAAACAAAGAGAGTGTGTCATGCGGACACACTCTCTTTGTTATGTATTGTGACCCCGCTGGGATTCAAACCCAGGACCTTCAGAACCGGAATCTGACGCTCTATTCAACTAAGCTACAGGGCCTTCGTCGGAATGCGCTTGTCGCAATGACTGCTGCTATACGGCATTAGGTGACCGCAATTCCTCCTCTTATCTCAACCCCTACGAGGATTGAATAGTATGCGACATAGTCGCGAGTATAGCCTATGACTATTTAAATTATGCGCTTATCAAAGCGAATGTTGCCTAGTAGTCAAACGCTAATCGCGGCGACCTCCTAAGAAAATAGATATATAATATACCAATGTGCCTAATGATGCGAGAGCTGATACCACATATGTATAAGCAGCGCTTCGAAGAGCAGTGGCTGCCATTGGTGTAGTTTCGTAATTGGTGATACCGGCTTGTTCTAGCCATTGCACAGCTCGTGTGCTAGCATTGATTTCTACTGGTAGAGTAACAAACGCAAATAATGTAGTAGCAGCATATAGAATGATTCCTGCAAGTAATAGGTTAGGGAATCTCTCTATTAGTAGTATTCCAGCAAGTAGTATCCAAGTTACCCAACGAGAAGCGAAACTAACGATAGGAACTAATGCTGAACGCATTTGTAATGGAGCATATTCAAGTGCGTGTTGTAATGCATGTCCACATTCGTGAGCGGCCACAGCAGCTGCAGCTACGGAATTAGAGTTATAGACGGATTCAGAGAGATTAACAGTTTTAGATCTTGGATCATAGTGATCTGTTAAGTGTCCCGCAGTGGATACAACTCTAACATCGTAAATACCATTGTCGCGCAGCATTTTTTCTGCTACTTCACGACCAGTTAAATGCAAATATACTTTGCTAAATTTCTTGAAGCGTTGTTCCATAAGCGCACTAACTAACCAGCTAGCTAATGCGATTGTAATAAATAATATCCAATAAGTATTCATGTGAAAAATTATTTAGGTTTTTTACTTAGTAATAGTTTTCTTCTGCACACTTTGCAGTGTCCATATAAATATAATGAGTAGCGTTCGTGTATAAAATTGGTAAAGTTCTTATCGTCTAACATACGCTGGATAGTAGGGTCTTTAACTTCTCCTACGCGTCCACAATTGCGACAAATAATTTTAATGGATGATGTCTTTATAAAGATGATTTCATAAATAGCAGAACGTTTTCCGAATTCTTTTTCGAGTCGATGTACAATGCCAGCCTTTTGCATTAAGGTCAGTGCATTGTAAACGGTAGCACGGCTAATGGTAATACCTGTAAGACTTTGTTGCAATTCTTCGACTGAGAAACGCTCTAATTCACAGACTGAGGCCAAAATAGTAAAGCGCTCTGCGGTATTTCTCAATTGATTCTTCTCAATGTATTCGCAGAGTAAATCGTATGCTATACGATATGTCTCGTTCTGTTTCTTATCTTGCATATTTTAGATAGGTTTGATATATGCGCGTCTACGTTTGTGGTATTTGTGTGGAAATACTTCCCAGTGGCTCAAGTTCTTAAAGTTAGTTTCCATAATAGCTGTTGTTTCAACACGTTTGATGCCATATTTGACAAAATATGGGTGTTGATCTGCTATGATAACAGCATTCAAGCCTTTGTCTTGATAGTCTGGACGAACCGCGATGATGAGCAAGTCAAAGGCGTCGTATGTTTTGGCTTTGAGGGCTTTCATAATATGCCACCAACCGAATGGGAATAATTTGCCTTTGCATTTGCGAAGAGCCTTAGAAATATCAGGCATACCAGCACCCACACCTACTACTTCATCTTTTTCGTTCACAACCACCGTCACAAAGTCAAAATTGAGCAGAGGGAAGAACATATCTAGGTAGTGTTGCTTTTGACGTTGTGTAAGAGGTTGGAAATTATAGAGTTTTTGATATGCAATATCAATTACGTCCATATATGTGGTGCCATATTTTTCAACGAGTTCCTTGCAGTTTTTAACCTTGTCTACTCTTACATGACTTCTTTCTTGTACAATTTTAGACATGCGTCCAAAACGTTCTGGAATCTCAGTTGGAGGATAAATTTGCATCTCTATCCAATCGTTTTCTTTTACTAGTCCATAGTCATCCATATGACGAACATAATATGGGTAGTTGTATAAAGATGCCATAGGGGCTAGGTGATCGTAACCTTCTATAAGCAAGCCTTGTAAGTCAAAGTCTGTGAATCCTACAGGACCATTAATGGCATCCATCCCTTTGTCTTTTCCCCATTCTGCAACTGCATCTAAGAGGGCACGACTTACTTCTAAATCATCAATAAAATCCATCCATCCAAAACGCACATGCTTAACTCCCCACTTCTGATTAGCTTGGTGGTTGATGATACCTGCTATACGTCCTACTGCCTTACCATCTTTGTATGCCATAAATAGAATATTCTCACAGACATCGAAAGCTGGGTTTTTCTTAGGGTTGAACGTTAACATATCGTCCAATATCAAATGTGGACAAAAATATTCACAATTTTTGTAAAAGTCGTTACCATATTTGATAAAGTTAAAAACACCGAGTTTATTGGTGATTTGTTTAATTTCTACTGCCATTTTACTCAAAAATAGATATTTCTGGGCGCAAAATTACAAATAATTTGTAAAAATACCAAATATATCGATATTTTTTTGTAATTTTGCAGCCGATTTTGTGATTATCTAGTTTTTTAACAATAATTTACATTGATGAAGGATATTAAGTCTATTGCGGTATATTGTGCTAGTTCTAACAAAGTGAGGGCATCTTATGTCTCTGCTGCGGAGGAATTGGGTGCTATTTTTGCTCAAAATGGCATACGATTGATATATGGGGATGGTGGCATTGGGTTGATGGCTGCGGTAGCAAAGGGAGTGCTTGATGCTGGTGGTGAAGCGGTAGGTGTTATCCCACAATTCATGGTTGATCAAGGATGGAATAACCCTCGTAGTACGCAAACTATTGTTACGGAAACTATGCATGAGCGCAAAGCTACTATTTGTGAAATGTCGGACGCTATGGTTGCTCTTCCTGGTGGTATAGGAACCTTTGAGGAGTTGTTGGAGTGTTTGACTTGGAAGCAATTAGGATTACACCAAAATCCAGTAGTAATATTGAATACGGATGGTTATTATGACAGATTGTTAGCGTGTATTGATTTGATGGTAGATGAACAGATGATGCGTCCTATTCACAAGGATATGTATGTTGTTGTTTCAACTCCGCAAGAGGTGCTCCCTGCTATATTGGGAGGTCCTGATTGGGATCCTTCAACGCGTCGTTTAGCTGCCATCTGACGAAGCTCAAAGGAGTGTGATAATGGAAATGATTAGTCGCATATCTTCTCCTTTGTCGGAGTCTTGGGTATCATGGGTGATGCTATTGTTACTCATTTTTTTTGTAATAAATAGGATGTATTTGCCCGAAATAAGTGGGGTGATTAGGGGTGTTTCTAGTCGAGGTGATCGCACATATGCAAGTCGTGATAATAGGCCATACATTACGTGGTTGTATAAGATAGGAGCTCTAGCTCTAGGAGTGCACTTGGTGTGGGTAAGGAATGAAGATGGATTTGTTTGTGGTGATTTCGGCATCATTGTTGGCATATTGACATGTGTTCTACTTTTACAGTGGTTGTTGGTGCATATTACTGCTAGAGTGTTTTTAACTCATCGTCAAGTAGAAAATGCTATTGAACAACGAACGATGATTTCTAATGCCATTTGTGCATTAATAATGCCATTATTGTTGGTATTTTTGTACCAAATAGATGTGCTGAATGGTATTTTGATTGCTATATTGTTAATTGGGTATGTGGGGGTGATATTTGTGAGGGCGTTGCAATTGTTTTATAAGAACTTATTGACGGTATTATATATTTTATTGTACATTATTAGTCTAGAAGTGATTCCTTTAGTAGGAATTGTACTCTGGATCCAAAACATTATCTGATGAAAAAAATAAAAAAGATTTTAGTATCCCAACCTCGTCCTCAAGTTGAGCGTAATCCATATGCAGATATGGAGAATACATATGGTGTGGAGTGTGACTTTAAGCAACTCATACAAGTGGAGGGTCTGAGTGTGCGTGAATTTCGTGATCAGCATATTTATTTGGAAGATTACACAGCTATTATTCTTAACTCACGTTTGGGTATCGATCATTTTTTTCGTATAGCAGAGGAAACTCGTTTTTCTGTTCCTGACAGTATGCATTATTATTGTATCTCGGAGGCTGTAGGAAATTACTTGCAAAAATACATTCAATACCGCAAACGAAAAGTTTTCGCTGCAGTAGATAATCGATTTGAATCTCTTTTATCGGCTATGCACAGAAGACCACAGGAAAAGTACTTGATGGTATTGTCTGATGTACATAACGATGATGATTTGAATATGTTTGCGGAGAATAAGGTGGTAGTTAAACCTTGTATTCTGTATCGTACAGTAGCAACTCAGTGGGATAAAAATAAACCATTTGACTACGATATGATCGTGCTATTTACTCCTTCAGGAGTGGCAGCTTTGCGTAAGAATTTCCCAGATTGGCAACAAGGTGATACGGTGATTGCTTGCTTTGGAACTAATACTGCTGCAGCACTGGAAGAAGCAGGATTCCGCGTGGATATCAAGGCTCCATCTGCTAAATATCCTAGCATTACAACAGCCATCAAAGACTATCTCGAAAATCAACAATAAGGTCATGGATAACTCCTTCCCAAAATCTGAAAAATTATACGGCAAGTATGCCGTTGAACAATTGTATAAGGAAGGGAAGCGTTTTGTCGTTTGGCCACTACGAATAACATACGTTGAGGCGCCAGATGGTGAGAATCGCGTACTTGTGTGGGCTCCAAAATCATTATTCAAGCATGCGGTTGATCGCAATCGTCTACGTAGACAAATGAGAGAAGCATATCGGTTGAATAAGCATATACTTGCTCCATCTATGAAGAGATATCATCTTTCGTTTAACTATCTTGATAAGAATATGCATGCCTATGCATCTATTGAGAAGGCTACGCGTAAAGCATTGACTAAAATCTACCATTTGTCAGATGAGAAAATGGTTTAGACATATTGCCCTTTTGCCGGTGTATTTTTACAGATATTGTATATCTCCTTTTACGCCACCCTCTTGTCGTTACACCCCAACATGTAGTCAGTACATGGTAGAAGCAGTTATGAAATATGGTATTTTCAAGGGTGGATGGATGGGTATAAAACGAATTATGCGATGCCATCCATGGGGTGGAAGCGGATATGATCCAGTACCTTGATAGTTTAGTGATTAGTATTTAGAGAGTATGCGAATAGATATTTTAACAGCATGTCCAGAATTGTTGGAGTCACCTCTTAATCATTCCATCATTCAAAGGGCAAAAGACAAAGGAATAGCTGAGATTTATGTACATAATCTCCGCGATTTCACTTTGGATAAACATCGTAAAATAGATGACTATGCTTTTGGATTTGGTGCAGGCATGGTTTTACAGGTTGAACCTATTGATCGTGCTATTACGTATTTGACTAGTCAGCGACATTACGATGAAATAATCTTTACGGCTCCAGACGGTGAGCGTTTCACCCAAAAAGAGGCAAACACACTCTCGCTAAAAGAGAATATTATCATTCTTTGTGGTCACTACAAAGGAGTAGATCAACGTGTACGTGACCATCTCATAACCAAGGAATATACTATTGGTGATTTTGTGCTAACTGGTGGTGAGATGCCAGCAGCCATTATGACAGATGCTATTGTGCGCCTTTTGCCTGGTGCAATGGGGGATGAGACCAGTGCGCTGAGTGATAGTTTTCAAGATGGACTACTTGAACCAGGTGTTTATACAAGACCTGCGGAGTATAAAGGTTGGAAAGTGCCAGAAATACTTTTGTCTGGACACCAAGCAAAAATCGAGGAGTGGTTGTACGAGGAGAGTCTACGTCATACGCTTGAGAGAAGACCTGATTTGTTAGAAGAATAAATTTATATATTGTTATGCGCAGAATATTTAGTCTATTAGGTGTGCTACTTATTGCCACTATGTCAGTGGCACAAGCCAAGTATGTATTTATGTTTATCGGTGATGGTATGGGCCCTCATCAAGTATTGTCTACTGAGATGTATTTGGCAGAGCTTGAAGGAAAAATAGGTCGTAAACCTTTGTTGATGACTACATTCCCATATTCTGGTCAAGCAGCGACATTTTCTGCTTCAAGTGGAATAACAGATTCGGCAGCATCTGGAACATGCTTGGCAACGGGTACGAAGACCAATAATGGTGTAATAGGTTTGGCTCATGACAGCACTCCTGTAATCAGTGTAGCATCACAACTGAAAGAGCAAGGGTGGGGTGTAGGTATTATGACTACTGTTACTATTGATCATGCTACTCCAGCTTCTCACTATGCGCATGCAGCTTCTCGAAATGATTACTATGTGATAGGAACTCAACTTACAGAGTCTGGTTTTGATTTCTTTGGAGGTTCAGGTTTCTCACGTCCTCAGGATAAGCACAACTCGATGTTGCCAAATTTGTATGATCTGGCTGAGCAAAAGGGCTATGTGTTAGCTGGAGGCTACGCAGATGCTAAAACAAAGATAGGAAGTGATAAACTATTGGTGGTCCCAGAAGAGCGTTTGATAGATCGTACACACGGTGCTAATGCACTACCATATGCAATTGATCGTAATGCTAATGATTTATCACTTAGTCAAATAGTAGAACTAGCCATTGCTCAATTATCATCACATGATAGATTCTTTATCATGGCAGAAGGCGGTAAGATAGACTATGCATCACATGCTAATGATGGTGGTACGGTTTTGCGTGAGGTGATGGATTTTGATGCAGCGATTGCAGTTGCGTATCAATTTTATGAGCAACATCCAGATGAAACTTTGATTGTCATAACTGCTGATCACGAGACCGGGGGAATGGCGCTGGGTAATAGTGATTATACACTCAATCTCAAGGTGTTAGCTAATCAGCAATGTTCCTTAGATAAACTATCTGATCAACTCTCTGCACTGCAAAAAGTGCATGGTGAAGATTTACAATGGGAGCATGTAAAACAACTTATCTCAAACAATACGGGTTTATATACTGCAGTAGATATGACTTCTCAGGAAGATGCAATTCTTCAATCTGCATTTGAGAATATGATGAGTCATCAAGATGTAGTTAAGACCCTATATAAGGACCTTAATGCATTGGCGTCCAAGGCTTTAGCTATTCTTAATCAAAAGTCTCGTTTGGGATGGACTAGTAAGGGACATACAGCTTCGGCTGTTCCGATTTTCGCTATAGGTGTAGGTGCAGAGCGCTTTACAGGTTGGCACGATAATAGTGAGATCGCGCCATTGATTTATCAGGCTACTCAAAGTCGCTAATAGCTTATAGGTATTCGCTTATTTCTTCGTAGGTAAATCCACGTTGCGTGCAAAAACGTAGCAGTTTTTCGCGTGCCATTGGGTCTGTAGATTTTAAGTTGCGTTTCTTGCTTGCAATTACATGTTGAAGGGTTTTCTGATATTCTATGTCATCTAACTCTTCTAATGCTTGATGAATAGCATCGGAGGGTAATTGTTTTGCGTGTAGGTATGCTCCTATCTTAATACGTCCCCAACCTTGGTATATTAATTTATCATGTGCATAGGCGCGGCAAAAACGCTCTTCGTCTATATATTTGCATGCTAATAGGTGAGCAATAATCTCTTCGTATTGCTCAGGTGTAGCGCCCCATTGTGACAGTTTGGTGCGAACATCGCTTATGCAATGTTCTGCTGCGGCACAATATATTTCAGCTTTACTCTTCAATTGAGCCAAAGACCATTCGTTCTTTGCCATACATATCGTGTTTGATGGTTACATGATGATAACCAAGTTGTACTAACATGTCGCATACTTCTTTTCCGTATGCTTCGTTAATTTCGAAATAGAGGTGCTTTCCTGCTTTTAATTCTGCTATCCTACGGTAAAATAGCAATGCATTGTTGTCAGGTACGAATAGCGCAGTATGTGGTTCATGATTTAACACTCGTGCCTCCATGTCTGCTTTCTCTTTTTCGCAGATATAAGGTGGGTTACTAACGATAATGTCCACAGGATCAATAGTTTGAGATAGTATGTCTATTTGTTGCCAATGAATGTCTGTATGATTGCGATTGCCATTCTGCTGTGCTGTTTTTAAAGCCTCTTCGCTAATATCTACCCCCCTAATTTCCCATAAAGGGCAATGTTTTTTGAGTGCAATGGCAATGCAGCCGCTTCCTGTACCAATATCTGTTATTTTTAAGGGGCTATTGTGCATCTCTTGAGCTAGAACCCACTCTACTAATTCTGCTGTTTCTGGACGAGGAATTAAGGTGGCAGGAGTGACGAGCAAATCTAGTCCCATCCATTCGGTATGACCAAAAATATATTGAATGGGTTCATGTGCTCGAAGCTTTTCCAAAATGATTTCTATATTTGGAATCATTTCAGATGCTTCTCTCTCTATTTGTGTAGAAGTACATTCCTCCGTAGTTCCAGCATAAAAATGTGGTCTATGGCAATGAAAAGGATCCTTTTCTTGCTCATTTACATTTTTTTTTGTATCTTTGCAGCCCATTAGGATTTCGGTACGCGTCATGCCTGTGGTCTCTTCAATGACCCAGTAGGCTAACTCGCGCAATTCTTCTTCTGGGAAATGTCCGCGCAGTTGTGATATAATATAATCAATTTGTTGTTTCACGCTGCAAAGGTAGTGAAAAAAAAGCATGTGTGCAAGTATGGATGAGAAATATATATATCGTTGTTTGCAATTAGCTCGTTTAGGAGAGTACTATGTGGCACCTAATCCTATGGTGGGTGCTGTGCTTGTGTCTAATGAAGGCCAGATTCTTGGTGAGGGATGGCATGAGCAATATGGAGGTCCTCATGCAGAGCCTAATTGTATACGTCATGCCGAAGAATCTCATCCAGAAGGTGTTGACTATAAATCGTGTACACTGTATGTGAGTCTTGAGCCTTGCAGCCATTATGGAAAGACTCCTCCTTGTGCTGAACTTATTATCCGTAAGGGGATAGGACGTGTAGTAGTGGGCATGTTAGATCCAAATCCGCAAGTTGCAGGTAGAGGTGTTAGAATGATGCAGGAAGCGGGTGTTGAAGTTAAGGTTGGTGTATTAGAAGATGAATGTAAAGTCCTAAATAAACGCTTTATTACTTTGCACACTTTTCAGCGTCCGTATGTTATACTCAAATGGGCTCAAACATCAGATGGGTATATTGATATAGCAAGAGACAGTGGTAAACCTCTAATCATATCTACGCCACTAACTAAACAACTTGTGCATCAGCAACGTGCTGAGAATATGGCGATAATGGTTGGTACACGTACGGTGTTGCTAGATAATCCGCGTTTGTTGAACACCCGTTGGAGTGGGCGTCATCCTATTCGCATAACATTGGATAGGCATGGTGTTTTGCCTGCAGATGCACGAATTTTCTCATCGGATGCACCAACGATTGTGTATCGCGAAAATACTGATTGGACGTTCATTCTTTCAGACTTAGCTCAACGTAATATACACTCTGTACTTGTTGAAGGAGGAGCTATGTTGTTGCAACATATCATTGATAGTGGTATATATGATGAAGTACATGTTGAAGTCAGTCAACATGCTTTGCCGGATGTGCATCAAGAGCCTCGTGGGGTGAAGGCTCCGACTTATGTTTTTCGTACTGCCCCAAGCATAGTGGATGGTAATAAAATATACATTGAGACGCGTTAAATATCCCGCAATGTAATAATATCATCAGCAGATGGTATCGGGGTGGTAACGGGAAAGAAAGAAGAAACCAAGGATAAAGCACGGAAAACATTATCAAATACTTGTGTATTTGAAAAAAAAGTAGTATCTTTGCAGCGGAAAGAAAAAGACAATAATATGAAGAAACAAATGTTAAAGCATATCCGAACACAAATCGTATGTCTGCTGTTGCTAGCGGTGTGTGGTATGTGTGTGGTTTCGTGTAATTATCTTGATAAGAAACGTAGTCAAGGTGTGATAGCAGAATGTTGTGGTAAGACTTTGACAATCGGAGATATTGAGCAGCTAACTCAAGGGTTTACGGGTGCGGATAGTGCTCGTATAGCGGAGGAGTATATTCGAAACTGGGCTGTAGAATTGTTGATGTATTCTAGTTCACATCGCGTGACTAGTCATCAGATTGAGGAATTGGTTGAGGATTATCGTCGCTCGTTGTATGTAAGCGAGTATGAGCAGCTTCTTATCGCTCAACGTATGCCTTTGGCTATAGAAGATACCTTGGTAGATGCTTTTTACAAGGAGCATAAGCAACAATTAGTCTTGCGCGAGATGATTCTTAAAGGTGCGCTGATAGTGTTACCTAATGGTGCTCCGGATTTGGCTAACCTACGTCGTCAGATGAACCATCTTCCTAGTGCTGAATCGCTAGAGTGGATAGAGAAATATGTGTATCAGTATGGTGTGGGGTATGAGTTGTTCGTGGAAGATTGGAAACTTAGCAATGAGGTTTTGAGTTATCTTCCAATTGAGCAAACGGAGTTGGATAAGCTTTTGCGTAAGGAGCAGTTGATTGAAATTCAAGATTCAGTGAATACATATTTCCTTGAGGTGCTTGATTATTATTCAGCGGGAAGTGTGATGCCGTTGGATTATGCTCGAAAAGATATAGAGAAAAATATTTTGGGAGCTCGTAGTCGTGAATTTGTGAAAACGGCTCGTCAAGAACTATATGAAAAGTCAGTTAAAAATGGTAAATTAAAACGATATGAGAAATAAATTATTGTTGATCGGTTATATGTTGTTAGCTATGAGTAGTTTGCTGATAGCACAAGACAATATTATAGACGAAGTAGTTTGGATTGTGGGTGAAGAGGCTATCTTGCGCAGCGAGGTAGAGGAAGAGCGCCTGCGTGCACAATATGAGGGAACTCCTATTGCGGGTGATCCATATTGTGTGATACCTGAGCAATTAGCAATTCAAAAACTCTTTTTGCACCAGGCAGAGTTGGACTCTATTGAGGTAAATGAGTCTTCTGTAAGTAGTCAAGTGGATATGCGTTTGAATTACTACATCTCTCAAATTGGTAGCAAGGAGAAGATGGAGGAGTACTTCAGTAAATCTACATCAGAGATTCGTGAAGAGATGATGACGATGGTGCGTAATCAAATGATTATTCAGCAGATGCAGTCTTCGCTGACGGAGAATATTGCTCCTACTCCAGCAGAGGTGCGTCGTTTCTTTAATAGTCTACCAGAGGATTCTATACCTATGGTTCCTGCTCAAGTAGAAGTGCAAATACTTAGTATAGAACCACCTGTGCCAGTAGAGGAGACAGAGCGTATTAAGACACGTTTGCGTGAATTCACAGAACGTGTGCACAATGGTAGTGCTGATTTTGGTATGTTGGCGCGTTTGTACTCAGAGGATACAGAGTCTGCTAAGCGAGGAGGTGAATTGGGTTTTGTAGGTAAAGGACAGTTGGTGAGCGAATTTGCAAATGTGGCATTCAATATGACTGATCCTAAGCGTGTATCTCGTATTGTACAAACGGAGTACGGATATCATATCATACAACTTATTGAGAAGAAAGGAGACCGTATTAATTGTCGTCACATCTTGCTCAAGCCACGTGTTTCAATAGATGACAAGGTACGTGCAGTGACTTTGCTAGATTCAGTACGTACATTGGTGGTAGATAGTGGTATGTTGTTTGAGGCAGCAGTGGCGCGCTATTCAGAGGATAAGTCTACTGTGATGAGTGGCGGTCTAATGACTAATATGAATACAGGAGCAAGTAAATTTGAGTATCAAGAACTACCTCCTGAGATAGCGAAGCAAATCTACGTTCTTCAAGAAGGAGATGTTAGTGCACCATTTGTTATGATGGATCGCACCAAGAATAAGGAGATCTGCGCTATTGTAAAGCTTAAAACTAAACGTGATGCGCACAAAGCTAACTTGGTAGATGACTTCCAAGTTATTCGCGATATGCTTGAGAAGAAGTTGCAAGCAGAATGTGTGGATAAGTGGATTCGTAACAAGCAGAAAGAGATTTATATCCATATTGATCCTAATTGGAGTGGATGTGACTTCCAATATCCAGGTTGGATACATGAGTAAGTGTTGAAGCGTGGACTATTCATAGTGATTTTAGTGCTATTTTGTTGTGGCAGTTATGCGCAACGAAAGAAGACTATGGTGTATTTGGAGCGTTCAGAGACTTTGTCTTTTGATGAAAAACGTTTGCCAGATGCACAGATATTACGTGGAAATGTTCGTTTTCGTCATGACTCTGCATTGATGTTTTGCGATTCTGCATATTTCTTCCAGAAAGATAACTCGTTGCATGCCTTTGGTCATGTGCATCTTGTTCAAGGAGATAGTTTGGAGGGTTTTGGCGATGTGTTATATTACAATGGTAACACTAAGATAGCTCGTTTTCGTCGTAATGTTCGTTTGATCCATAAGGGGACTGAACTAACGACGGATAGCCTCAACTATAATCGTGCTAAGGATATAGCGTACTATTTCTCAGGGGGGACGATTAAGGATCGTCTTAATACACTTACTTCGGTATGGGGCCAGTATGTTCCATCCAAGGATCAAGCTATTTTCCGAGATGAGGTGCAATTAGTGCATCCTAAGTTTACTCTTAATACAGATACTTTGGAGTATAATACAGCTACTTATCAGGCGGACTTGGTTTGTCCTACTCGTATTCTCTACGAGGAAGAAACGACAATTCTATCATCTAATGGGTGGTATAATACACGAACAGAGCATTCAATGTTATTGGATCGCTCGCAGATTATACATGCCGATGGTATGACTTTGACGGGTGATACCATCTACTATGATAAACAATCGGGCTATGGAAATGTTCGTGGACATATGGAGAGTGTAGACTCAACGCATCATACAACGTTGTATGGCAACCGAGGTGAGATATGGGAGGGTGATAATCATGGCTATGCTACGGATAGTGCTATGCTGGTTGACTGGTCAGATTCTATCTATACCTATATGCATGCTGATACGCTTTTTACGACTCAAATCCCATATCGTATACATAGTTTGGTGGCGAAGGATAGTGTTTTGCAAGACTCGGTTTGGGTATTACCTCCGCCAGATACATTGTGGATAGATACGTCATATATTCGTATAAAGGCTTATTATAATGTAAGATTGTATCGCGAAGATATACAACTTGTGTGTGACTCGATGCATTATGTTGGTAAGGATTCGGTAGCTACTCTTTGCGGCAATCCTGTATGCTGGAATGATAATAACCAGCTTTCGTCTGATACGGTTAATATCTATTTTAAGAATAATAAACCTGATCATATTCACGGTGTGGGCAATGCTACTGCAATCAAGCAGCAAGAGCACAAGATTTTTAATCAATTGGCAGGTAAGCAGATGTATGCTTATATTGTAGATGGAGACTTGCATACGGTTGATGTACATGGTAATGCAGAAACGGTATTCTATCCACAGGAGGATGATGGCAAATACTTGGGTATCAATAAGACACAAAGTAGTTTTGTTAAAATGTTCTTTAAGGATCGTATGATTCAGAGAGTGCTCTTTACTACATCAACATCTGGAGTGTTGATTCCTATGAGTCAGGCATTAGAGGAGGAGAAGTTCCTAGTGACATTTTTCTGGGCAGAAGGTGAACGACCTCATGG
This sequence comes from Paludibacteraceae bacterium, assembly GCA_045613525.1. Classification (GTDB taxonomy): domain Bacteria; phylum Bacteroidota; class Bacteroidia; order Bacteroidales; family Paludibacteraceae; genus Colicola. The sequence goes on along the minus strand of JAZLBE010000071.1, from coordinate 20,618 downwards.
TCCCGAAGATATATTCTTGCGTCCTACCCGTACACCTCGTCCAGATGCGCAAGCTATTTCAGCAGCGGCTGCGGTAGATGAGGAGGAAGAAGAATTGGCTAATCAAAAGAACGCTAAGAAACGAAATAATAATAGTTCAAAATAATATTTTATGAAACGTTTACTCATCATAGGTTTGATTATTGCATCTACTACAATGGTTTATGCACAGGATTATCTAGGTATACAGATAGGATATGCTCAACCTACTACACGTCTTAATACTCCAGAGAGTAAGACAGTTCTTAAATCTACCATATACAATGGCTTTAAACTAGGTGTCATCTATGATGCTACGCTGATTAAGGGTTTTGGTGTAAGTATGGGACTGAACTATACGTATGGTGGCAATGCTACTGATTGGAAGAAGGTAGGAACAAATTTATATCCATCACTTCGTACCAAAGGCCAATATCACCAAATAGAGTTACCGGTGGATTGGCAGTATAAGTTTCAGATAGCTAAGTCTACCTATATCATGCTATATACGGGTCCTACATTGCAATGTGGTTTGTCTTTGCAGAGCAAGAATTTTCTCAATAATGGAAAAGAGATTCAGTTGACAGATGTAGATAATTATTACTCAGAAACTGATATGCAAGATCGTGCTCTGAAGCGCCTTAATGTAACATGGGGTGTCGGTGCGGGTCTTCAGTATGAACGTTATTTCATACGAGGTGGCTATGATTTTGGACTTATTAATCCATATCAATTACGCCAATTCCCTGGAGAAGATGTTTATACTCGTGGTCGTATAGACCAATGGCAACTCAAGGTGGGTATTTATCTATGGCAATTCTAAACGATTGTCTATAATTCATAAACTTTAAACTTTAAACTAGAAAAATGATTCCAAAAGAAACGATTAACCGCATTTATGAAGCGGCTAAGATTGAAGAGGTAGTTGGCAGGTATGTAACGCTCAAAAAAAAAGGTGCCAACTTACTAGGTTTGTGTCCATTTCACAATGAGAAAACAGGTTCATTTACCGTATCGCCATCCAAAGGTATATACAAATGCTTTGGTTGCAGTAAAGCAGGTGGTCCTGTTCAATTTATTATGGAGATTGAGCAATGCTCTTATGTAGAAGCTATCAAGACGCTTGCTCAAATGTATCATATCACTATTGAAGAACGCGAACTCACTCAGGAAGAAAAGCAGAAACAAGATGACCGCGAGTCAATGTTCGTGGTTAATGATTTTGCCAACAAGTGGTTTCAAGAACAACTTACTCAGACATCGGAGGGCAATGCGGTAGCTATGTCGTATTTGCGACAACGAGGTTTGCGTGAAGATACTATCAAACTTTTCCAAATAGGTTATTCCCCAGAAAAAGCTAAACTACATGAGGTTGCTAAGAAGGCAGGTTTTGCAGAAAAGTATCTGCTCAATGATGCAGCTAATCCTCCTCATATTGGTACGGGTGTATGTTCAAAGAGTCAAGATGGAAGATTGTATGACCGTTTTCATGGTCGTGTTATTTTTCCATTTATCTCTGTGAGTGGTAAGATTGTTGGTTTTGCAGGACGTCTCTTGGTTCAGAATGATAAAGCTGGCAAGTATGTCAATTCTCCTACGTCGCTCATTTATGAGAAGCACAACGAGCTTTTTGGACTCTATCAAGCCAAACAAGAGATATCAAGGACTAACTCTTGTTACCTAGTAGAGGGACAGATGGATGTGATTCAACTTGTGCAATCAGGTATTAAGAATGTAGTAGCGTCAGGTGGTACTGCACTTACTGCTAGTCAACTGCGACTGATTCATCGTTTTACAGAGAATATCACCTTGCTCTATGATGGAGACAAGGCTGGTATTAAAGCAGCGCTTCGTGGTATAGATATGATGTTAGAGGAGGGTCTTAACGTACGTATTATCTTGCTTCCTGAAGGCGAAGATCCTGATAGTTTTGCACGCAAGCACAATGCAGCAGACTTGCAAGACTATCTACAAAGCAACCAACAAGATTTTATTCGCTTTAAGACCAAATTGCTTAGCGAAGAAGCGAAGAATGATCCAACTAAACGTTCTGAGATGATAACATTGATAGCGCAGTCTATTGCTGTTATTCCAGATATCATCAAGCGACAAGTTTATATCAAAGATACAGCGGCTTTATTGGCATTTCCAGAGCATGTTTTGACTAAGAAAGTCATAGAGTTGCGTCGTAAGTATATTGAAGACATAAAGAAGAGGCCTACACCAACTACTCCATCTAGTCCTACGACTACTGCTGATACTGACAATTCGGATGTGCCTGTGAACCCTAGCGAAGTACCTCAACCAATTGTCGTTCCTCCTGTGCTCACTCATAAGGAAAAAAATATTGTCAATCTCTTGCAAGTAGTCGTTCGTTATGGCGAATGTATTATATTCCAAACACAAGAAGGTATTGATATCTCTGTGGGTGAGTATATCATTGATCAATTGCGAAATGATAATATAGAAATGGAGAATCCGTTGTATAAACTAGTGCTGGATGAGTTTTCTGAACATTATTGCGCAGGATTTGTGGCTACAACCTTCTATCAGCATCATCCTAATCCTGCGATTAGTCAGTTTGCTGCTGAGATGATTTCGGATAAGTACCAACTTAGTCGTATCTATAGTCGTCAAAGTATTTCAGAGAATGTAGTGCACGAGATTCAAAGTGACGATAAAGACGAACTTCCTGAATTGGTACAACGTTTACTTTTTGAGCTTAAATACACTATTGTAAATGAGCGTTTGGATGCTGTGCATAATATGTTGCAAGAGGCAGATAGTCGTGGAGATTGGGAGATGCAAATCACATTTTTGGAACAAAAACAGATGCTTGAATTGATTCGTGCTAAACTCTCCAAGGTTCTTGGCAACCGAGTAATCGTTTAACCGCTTAATAGTTTTGTTATAGATGCTTTTCTCTTCTATCGTATATGGTCCTATCCGTTCTCGCCGTTTGGGAGTGTCTTTGGGTGTGAATTTGATGCCTACGGATGCTAAATTATGTACTTTTGATTGTGTCTATTGTGAGTGCGGTTGGAACCGACCTGTTTCGCATGCACAACTTCCCACCCGAGAGCAGGTTCGTGAGGCAATAGCTACAACTCTTTCGTCTTTTGCATCGGGTGATGATAATGGTATTGACGTAATTACTTTTAGCGGCAATGGAGAACCTACGTTACATCCTGATTTTCTCGGTATCATACAGGATACTTGTGCTTTGCGTGATCAGTATTATCCTAATGCAAAGATATCTGTTCTAAGCAACTCAACACGATTGGTTAATCCATCGGTAGTGCAAGCCTTGTTGCTTTGTGACAATCGCATCCTCAAACTGGATTCGGCAATTACATCTACCATGCGTTTAATAGACAAACCTGTTAATCCTGATTTGACAGTGGAGCATCTAATTGATCGTCTTTTGCAATTCAATGGTGATTTTACGCTTCAAACTTGTTTCTTGACGGGTGATTACAACGGGCAAATAATTGATAACACCACAGATGAGGAATTAGAAGCATGGTATCAAGTTGTTGAAAGACTTCACCCAAAACAAGTGATGATCTATGTCATAGATCGAGCAACTCCACTTCAGACACTGGCTAAGGTGCCAGCATCTAAGATGGAGCAAATAGCGGCACCACTGCGTGATAAGGGTATTGATGTGATTGTTTCAGCATGAAAATCTTCATAGCACCACTCAATTGGGGACTCGGACATGCCACCCGTTGTATTCCTCTCATTCGTTACTATCTAGCTCAGGGTGACGAAGTGGTTCTTGGGGGAGATGGTAAAAGTTTAGTATTGCTAAGACGTCATTTTCCTCAATTGCGAGTGGTCGATTTACCTTCTTTAGAGTTACGTTATACGCACAATCATCAGCAGCGTGGTTTCTACTTACGTGCTGTGCCCGCCTTGATTCGTTTTACTATAGCAGATCACTACTATTTGCGCCAGCGGTTAGCTATGGAGCATTTTGATCTTGTTATATCAGACAATCGTTTTGGTTTGTTTACTCGTCAAACTCGTTGTGCTTATATCACCCATCAACTATATGTTCGCTTGCCTAAGCGCTTGAAGTTATTTGAACCTCTCGCGCGTGCTGTGCACGCGTGCATATATAAGAGGTATACTGAGGTGTGGGTTCCTGATTATGCGGATAGGACTAATAATCTTGCTGGCGAACTCTGTCACGGTGGATGTTTTGACAATCGAGCAAAGTATATTGGGCCACTCTCTCGCTTTTCTTCATGTGTGACAACTAGTAGCACTATTGGGGCGCGTGGTGAGCGGTTTGTAGATGGTGTACTATTTGATAAGAATCATCTCTCCTCGTTGGCTATTCTATCTGGTTTAGAACCACAGCGAACGCTTTTTGAGCAGGAACTTATGGACAGAGCTATGTTAACGGGTGAGCAGATGTTACTTGTTCAAGGCTTAGTGGATCGACCTGCTACTCGTATTCAACGTGGTAATATTACCCTTGTACCTCATCTCTCAGATGAGGCATTGTTGCAAGCGATGCAACAAGCCACTACGATTATTGCTCGTAGTGGCTATTCTACAATAATGGATTTGGCTGTGTTAAATCTATTGCACAAGGCAGAGTTGCATGCTACTCCTGGTCAAACGGAACAAGAGTATCTGGCGGTTTTACACGCAAGGCGTTAATGTAGCTCCTTCATCATTTACTATGAGTGTATGTTCTACACCTAGCATCACAGGTCGATTAGGTTGTTCGTGTCCTATGGGTGCACCCAGCATGACTGGGTAGTCATATTCTCTAACAGCTTGTAGGATAGTATCTGCTATGGTGCAGCACATGCGTTTGTCCTCATCACAATTTGTGAAATATCCCACGACTAGTCCACTAATACGTGCTAATACACCGCTCAGTCGCAGATTGTTCATCATGCGGTCAATATGGTAGTGTGCTTCGTCTATGTCTTCTAGGAGTAGGATAGGAGCACTATCCATGGTGTCAATGATATGATTTAGATCCCACGTTGTTCCTTGCAGACCGTATAGTACGCTTAAGTTGCCTCCAATTACTTTGCCAGTAACTGTGCCATTTCGTCCTTTCGTGTCTAGTTGTATTGCGCCATGGTTAAAGGTTAGTGGAAGGTTATATGTAGTTAGTTCTCTACACATACCCATATGTAGTGATGCAACTCCGTGAAGTGCCATTAGACTATGTAGCTCAGTAATGTCTGAGTAACCGACAATCAGTGGCCACTCGTCAATAGGACGTTGTGGGAGGGCTATCTTATCAATAATTTGTTGGAGACCATATCCTCCGCGACTACATAGGATTATGTCGATATCGGTATCCGCTAATGCTTCGTTAAGGTCAGCGAGTCGTTGTTCTATAGTACCTGCGAAACGACCATATTCCTCCATGGCATGTTTACCGATACTGACGCGATATCCCCACTCCTCCAAACGCTTTTGTGTGTCGAGAATAAATCTAGGAGCAATGGCTCCGGATGGTGATAAGATACGAATATGTTTCATTGTTCTTCTTTGAGTGCTCGAAGTAGATATGCGAGCGCAAGATTGTCTATATAGTCGTTAAAAAAATATCCAAGTTGTTGCTAAAATAGCAAACTTTGTTTTCCCATCTGCAAAATTACTATTTTTTTTTCATATATCAAAAAAAAGTTGTACCTTTGCAGCAGATTATGCGAAAATTATACCTGTTAATAGTGTTTTTCTGCTGTGCCAGCATACTCTTGGCGCAGAAGAATTTGAGTGCCGACAAACTTTACCAAATGGGAGAGTGGGAGTTGGCTTTTGAGAAGTATGGCAAACTGCTGATAACTTATCCTACATATGGTCCATATCTCTATCGCTATGCACGATGTGCCGATGAGTTGGGCGATCATGCAACAGCTATTCAGTATTATGACTTAGCAGGAGATAAGTATATGGATAAATACTTCTACTTGGGTGAGATATATTATGATCAATGGAATACTGAACTAGCAATAGAGGCGTATAGTACCTATTTGCCTACGTTGAAGGAGGATACTGCTCGTATCTTGTATGTGCAGCAGAAGTTGGATTATGCAGAGAAGTTGCAACGCTATTTAGGCCGAGTAGAGCGTTTGTTGGTACTAGATTCTATTATGGTTCCTAAGGAGTTGATGCTTGAACAATGTCTTTTGTCTGCCGAGGCGGGTAAACTGACGTATGATACTATTGCTGGAATCAGTTATACCAATCAGCGTGGTGATTTTCGCCTTTGGTCAGAGCGTAAAGACTCTAATTTAGTTTTGTGTTCATCCCATCGATTGTTAGATACTTGGACAGTTCCAGAGCAGCTACCTGAGAGAGTCAATTTTTCATCTTCCCAAATTTCTCCATATCTTTTAGGAGATGGTGTAACGCTTTATTTTGCTGCACAAGATAGCAATGGTTTGGGCGGATATGATCTTTATGTAACACGTTATAATACAGTGACGGAGCAATATACTGAACCAGACAATATAGGTATGCCATATAACTCTCCTGCTAATGAGTACATGCTTGTTTTGGATGAGGGTAAGCGTGTTGGATATTTGGCGACTGATCGCTCTGCTCCAGAGGGTTATGTGCATGTGTTCTCATTTGTTTTGCCTAAGCACAAACAATATTGGCGAGGTCTACATAATGATACCTTAGTAGCATATGCTCAGTTACGCAAATTGGAAATGGTAGATGTGCAGAAATATGCTACTGGTGATGTGGTGAGTCCTGTTGCGACTATTTCTGGCAAGCAGTCCACTAGTATCAATTTTGTCATGAGCGATTTGGTTGTATATACATCGGTGGATGATTTTCGTTCGCCTGAAGCCAAACTTAAGTTTGAGGAGTTGAAGACCTTGCAGCAACAGATTGCTGCTGAACGTGATAAGCTTTCAGCACTTCGCGTGCGCTATATGCAAGGTGATGAGATTACACAGAAAGAGTTGGCACCACTCATCTTGCAGTTGGAGGCTAATGAACAACCATTGCAGCAGTCGTATCAAGCTCTAGTGAATGAAATACGCAAAATAGAAATGAGCGCCCGTTAGGACGCTCATTTTTTTTGTTGTTACCATTTCCCCTTTAGGGTGGTATTAGGCTTAGAGTACGCCGATCTCTTTCAAGACAGCAGTAGTTTTAGCTACAGCTTCCTCGCTAGCGGCGAAGAGTGCTTTCTCTGCTTCGTTGAGTGGCAACTCTACGATTTTTTCAATACCGTTCTTGCCAATAATACATGGAACACCGATAGTGATATCGTTGTAACCATATTCACCCTCGAGGTATGCTGAACATGGTATCATCTTCTTTTGGTCGTTGATGATGCTATCAGCTACAGCAGCAGCTGCTGCACCTGGAGCCATCCATGCGCTAGTGCCAAGAAGACCAGTCAATGTTGCACCACCTACCATAGTGTCTTTAGCAACTTGCTCAAGTTCCTCTGCGCTGATGAGTTCGCTTACTGGCATACCTTTGTATGTAGCAAAGCGTGTCATAGGAATCATAGTAGTGTCACCGTGACCACCAATTACAAAACCTTCTACCTCATTAGCATTGCACTCGAGTTTTTGGCTGAGGAAGTATTTGAAGCGGCTACTATCCAAAGCACCACCCATACCGATCACGCGGTTGCGTGGCAAGCCAAGTGCCTTGTAGGTAAGGTATGCCATAGTATCCATAGGGTTAGATACTACTACGAGGATTGCGTTTGGAGAATATGTGAGGATTTGGTTAGCAACGCTCTTTACGATGCCAGCGTTAACGCCAATGAGTTCCTCACGTGTCATACCTGGTTTACGTGGAAGACCTGATGTGATAACTACAACATCTGAACCAGCTGTTTGGCTATAATCGTTGGTTACACCTTTAACTACGGTGTCAAAGCCCAACAATTGTGCTGTTTGCATGATATCCATGGCTTTGCCTTCTGCAACGCCCTCTTTGATGTCGATCAATACGACCTCGCTGGCTACTTTCTTAACGGCCAACACATTTGCGCATGTAGCACCTACGTTACCTGCGCCTACTACGGTTACTTTTGACATAATTGTTCTTAATTAGTATTTAAGTGATATAATATTTGCAATTTGCTGCAAAGGTACAACAAAAAAAGCAAATACGCAAGCATTGTGGCATTATTTGTAAAAAATTACAAAAAAAGTGTGTCCTATGATGGGACGCACTTTCTTTATATGTGGTTGGCTGTATTGTGCAAGAATTTTTTTATTTACCTAGATTGATGTGTATCAAGATTGGGTCGTGATCGGCATATCGGAATATGGTGTCATCAAGTCCGCGCTTGAAGCCGCGACTATAAAAGTAGTCGGCATTCAAATGGTATGGTTGGATCGTAGTTACTTGTTTGCTCATTGTAGGTGAAGCAAAGACGCGATCTAGATATCCAGCTTCGCTATAATAGACGTAAGAATATCCCTGAGGGGCATGTTGCATCAACACATCTGCATATCCAGCTTGAATGATAGTTTGTAGAGGTTGTTCGTAGGTATAACTATTGTAGTCTCCTACGAGTAGGATATCATCGTCTTGGAAGATATTCTCTGTACGGATGGTATTGAGCATGTGGAGCAAACTGTCTACATTAGCCATGCGTTTGTCATTGGATTCTGCACCTGTTCCTCGTTTAGAGCGTAGGTGGTTGATGTTAAGTACGAAGCGTTCGCCAGATGCTAGTTCTTCAAATCCCATTGCTATGAGGCGGTAGTGGTAATGGCTGGCGATGTCGGCATAGCCATGTATCATCTCTCCGTAAGGTTTCACTTTGTCTTTGCGGTAGATATAGCCGCAGGAGATCATATCCTGATTGTCCCATCCGTCAGAAACAAAAGCATAGCGGTCTGTTTTGGCTATCTGGTTGAGTGCGTTGACGAGCATCTCTGGTGCACTATCGCCTCGCTGAATCTCGCAGATAGCGTAGATGTCAGCATTGATGTGTGTGAGTGCCTTGCTGATCTTGAGGGTCTGCATGGCTTGTTGTTTAGGTGTAGTTTTGCGTTGTGCATATCCACCTAGGTTGAAGAAATAGTTTTGGATGTTGGTTGCACAGATGAGTAGTCCACCCTTAGGCATTTTAGGAAGAGGTTCTGGACGGTTGTTGGTGAACTTAGGCGTAGTACCAGTTACTAGTTTGCCTGGTGCTACTACGCGAGCGGTCAGTTTCTTGATTGTACAGCCTGTTCGAACTTGATAGTTGGTAATCTTGCACGATAGGTTGATCATGTTAGCGCGGTTGTGTTGACGAAGTTCCCAATATAGCGTGCTGTCTCCTTGAGAAAGGCCAATGGCATGCTCTTCTGGCACATAGAGGCGTTCAGGAGAGAGAATGAGCGAATCGTAGTAGTTGCCACAAACATATAGTGGGTTAGTAAATTCGACCATTTGGCCTATGTATGGTTCCCATCCATCAGCAAAAGAATCTGGAAATGTGACTTTGACTACTGCGCTGAGGCGAGTGGCGAGAATGATGGTAGCGAGAAGGATAATCTTGCGCATTTTTAATCAGTTGATAGTTGATATTTTTATTATTTGAAACCGAAGATGAAATAGACAGCCGCAATGAGGCAGAGGGCTGCAACAATGTGATTCCACTTGATTTGCATGTGGAATGCAATCACAGAAAAGACGATAAAGACGACCATGGTGATGACCTCTTGCATGATTTTGAGTTGCATGAGCGAGAAAGGTCCACCGTTGCCCTCAAAGCCAATACGATTGGCTGGGACTTGGAGACAGTACTCGAAGAATGCAATGCCCCAAGATATGGCAATAAAACCTATCATAGGTAGGGTCTTGAACCATGAAAACTCGGCAAGTTTGAGGTGTCCATACCAGGCTAGTGTCATGAAAATGTTAGATGCTACTAACAGTAAGATGGTGTAAATACTTGTCATATGTGTATTGATAAATGACGATGATTTATTTGCGAGGTAAATAATCGGATTTGATATTTTCCATAGCTCCCCATATAGAGTCGCGTACGTGTGGATTGAGTTGTTCTAATTGTGCGACGAGTTGTTTGACTAAGGCGCGACTGCTAGCTTTTTCGAGAGGGCATAGTTTGACCTGTTTTTCGTAAGCGCTGAGTTGTGCATACTGTGCAATATCCTTCTCGTCAATAAGGCATAGTGGACGAATCATCTGTATGGGCATCTTGTCCATCTGTAAGAGTGGTGGGATAGTGGAGAAACTACCTTGGAAAATGAGATTCATTAGAAGTGTCTCAACAAGGTCATCCTTGTGATGTCCTAGAGCAATCTTGTTACATCCTATTTCTTTGGCTACTTCAAAGAGGGCTTTGCGGCGGAACCAAGAGCATAGGAAACAAGGGTCTTTCTCTTTTGTTACCTCTATGTCTGTTGTGTGTGCATTTCCGATCTCAGTATCGCGTATAATGAGCGGAACGCGTAGGCGTGCGCAGAAGTCCTCTAAATAGGTGAGGTCTGAATGGTAGTCGCGTTCTTTGACTCGGATGTGTACGGCAGTGACTTGGAATCGTGGTACGAAAATCTGTGCTCTTCGTCCGAGGAACTCCACAAGTGCCAAGGAATCTTTACCTCCGCTTAGGCCAATGAGTATATGATCACCATCTTCTATGAGGTGATAATCTGCACAAGCTTTGTGAAAACGCTTGGTAAGTCGTGAGCGTAATTGTTGCAGTGCTATTTCTTGTGGTGTTTTCATAACTCTATTGGTCGGTGCTGGTTAATCAAACCATTTTGTCGTTAAAAACGGTGCAAAGTTAGTGAAAAAATGGCAAATAAGCCACAAAAATGGAGAAAAAAGCATTTTTTTTTCATTTTTTTTGCAAAATATTTGGTCAGTTCAAAAAAAAGCAGTACCTTTGCACCCGCTTTCGGATGAGAGCGACGTTCTTTAATATTTATGCGGCAATAGCTCAGTTGGTAGAGCATAACCTTGCCAAGGTTAGGGTCGCGAGTTCGAGTCTCGTTTGCCGCTCTATAGAGTAAGAGCAGGACATGGTTCCTGCTTTTTTTCTAAATGTTCTTTGTAAAACGCTCAAGAAACAGCGACAAAGTCGCGCCCAAATGGCGGAATTGGTAGACGCGCTCGTTTCAGGTGCGAGTGTTGAGAGACGTGCAGGTTCGAGTCCTGTTTTGGGCACAAATCTGTTCTACTGAGAGCAAGTGATCTAGTAAATAACGATGAAAATCGTAAGCGCAGGTGGTGAAATTGGTATACACGCTACTTTGAGGGGGTAGTGGTCGCAAGACCGTGTGAGTTCGAGTCTCATCCTGCGCACAAGAGAGTGATTATTTATTGCAAATAGTCACTCTTTTTTGTGTAAAGTTGAATGTTTAATGTCATATGTGAATGATGAAGAAGATACTTTTTGTATGTCACGGCAATATTTGTCGTAGTGTGATGGCGGAGATGGTGATGCGTCATCTAGTGGCAGAAGCTGGGCGAGAAGATGAGTTTGTTATAGATTCTTGTGCAACCTCGCGTGAGGAGATAGGTAATGATATATATCCACCTGCTAAGCGTTGTTTATCTGCGCATAATGTTCCATTTACTCGTCATGCAGCTAGGCAAATAACCAAGGCAGACTATGATAGTTTTGACCTTATACTCTGTATGGAAGAGTATAATATCCGTAATCTTCGTCATGTTTTGGGCACCACTCTTTTAGAAGAAGATGCTGCTTTGTCTAGACCTAAAATTAGACGATTGCTCAATCGTGATGTTGCAGATCCATGGTATACGGGCGATTTTGAGGCAACGTATCGCGATGTAGTTGAAGGTTGTCAACAATTGTTGGGCTAAAATTTGTATAATTCAAATTTTATTTGTACTTTTGCAAAGTAATAATAAACCTATAGTAATATGAAAAATGATTTTTTGAAGTTTGCCATAGACAAAGGCATGAATTCGATGCATGTGGAAAAGGCGATGAATGCATCGGCTAGTTATATTAGTCCTTCGATTTTGGAGGAGCGTCAATTGAATGTGACCCAGATGGATGTGTTCTCACGTCTGATGATGGATCGTATAATCTTCTTAGGAACTGAAGTAAATGACTACACAGCTAATGTGATTCAAGCTCAATTGTTGTATTTGGACTATGTGGATTCAGAGCGTGATATCAATATTTATTTGAACACTCCTGGTGGAAGTGTGTATGCTGGTTTGGGTATCTATGATACGATGCAGTTTATTGGTTCTCGTGTAGGAACAATCTGTACTGGTATGGCAGCAAGTATGGGTGCAGTATTGCTCGTTGCGGGCGAGAAAGGTATGCGTGCAGCATTGCCACACAGCCGCGTGATGATTCACCAACCATTGGGTGGTATCCAAGGTCAAGCCTCTGACATTGAGATTACAGCACGTGAGATATTGAAGTTGAAAGATGAGTTGTACCAGATCATTTCTGATCACTCAGGTCAAACCATGGATAAGATTCGTCAGGATGCTGATCGTGACTACTGGATGACTGCCAAAGAGGCATTGGAGTATGGAATGATAGATAAAGTGTATAGTAAGAAGTAGTTTATTCAGTTAGGTGTTTAGGTGTTAGGAGTGTATATAACCTAATGCTTGACAAAAAAAGAATAGTAATGGCAAAGAAGAAACTAGAGAAATGTGCATTCTGTGGTCGTGAGATGGAAAACCTGTTTCGCGCTGAGGCTCCAGGTGTGTACATTTGTCACGAATGTATAGAAGCGGGCCATCTGATGATCATGGAGATGGCGCAGAAAGTAACACAGAATACTGAGATAGAGGGTTTGGATTTACAATCTCTACCTAAACCAGCAGATATCAAGGCATTTCTAGATCAATATGTGATAGGTCAAGATGAGGCAAAGCGTTATTTATCTGTGGCAGTATACAACCACTACAAACGTGTGTTGCAGCCAAAAGATGATAATGGTGTTGAGATAGAAAAGAGTAATATTCTGTTAGTAGGTTCGACTGGTACGGGTAAAACCTTGTTGGCTCGTACGATAGCCAAACTGTTGAAAGTACCGTTTGCAATAGTAGATGCTACTGCATTGACTGAGGCAGGATATGTGGGCGAGGATGTTGAGTCCTTGTTAGTAAGACTATTGCAAGATGCGGATTATGATTTGCAAAAGGCACAACGTGGTATTGTATTTATCGATGAGGTGGATAAGATAGCTCGTAAGAGCGAGAATCCAAGTATCACACGAGATGTGTCTGGTGAGGGTGTTCAACAAGGATTATTGAAACTATTGGAGGGTTCTGTAGTGAATGTTCCACCGAAAGGTGGACGTAAGCACCCAGAGCAAGAGTTTATACATGTGGATACACGCAATATCCTATTTATCTGCGGTGGAGCATTTGATGGTATTGAGCGCAAGATAGCTCAACGTATGAACACTCAGGTAGTGGGTTTTGATGCACAGAAGAAAGCGAAGACTATTGATAAGAATAACTTGTTGCAATATGTGGCGCCACAGGATTTGAAGTCTTATGGATTGATACCAGAGATTATAGGTCGTTTGCCAATCTTAACATACCTCAAACCATTGGATAAACAGGCTCTACGTAACATATTGACAGAACCTAATAATGCAATCACCAAACAGTATAAGAAATTGTTGGAGATGGATGGTTATGAGTTGAGTTTTGCGCCAGAGATGTTGGATTATGTGGTAGATAAGGCTTTGGAGAATAAGTTAGGTGCTCGTGGTTTGCGTGGTCTAATGGAGACAGTGATGATGGATGTGATGTTTGACTTGCCATCATCAGAGAGTGATGTGCGCCACTTTGAGGTGACCAAGGAGTATGCACAAGAACGTATAGAGAAAGCAGATTTGTATAAAATTTCATTGAGCGAAAATTAATCTATAAAATATGAAAAAAACAATTGTTATGATGACGTTAGTGGCTGCTGTATTGAGTGGCTGCGCCAAGAAACCTCATTACGAGAACGTGGATAATTATCCGGTGAAGGAGGGTTCATTAGAAGAGATGTTGTATAGCCCTGAGAAGACATCTTTCTCTGTATGGAGTCCTAATGCAGATAGTGTGTATCTTAGTCTTTATGCAGATGCTACAACGGCAGAGCCATTAGAGCGTATGGCTATGAAACGTGAGAATGATGGTAGTTGGACAAAGACAGTTAAAGGTGACTTGAAAGGTCAATTCTATACATTCCAAGTGGTAGATCCAAGTTCTCGTTGGAAATTGCATGAAACACCAGGTATTTTTGCTAAGGCGGTAGGAGTAAATGGTCGTCGTGCTGCTATTATTGATTGGAATACTACTAATCCAGAGGGTTGGGAAGCGGATGTTCGTCCTGCTTTTGCGGGAGCCAAAGACGCTATCATCTATGAGATGCACCATCGCGATATGACCATCCATGCTACTTCTGGCGTGGAGAACAAGGGTAAGTTTGTAGGTTGGACCGAGCATGGAACCAAGACAGCTGAGGGATTGGCGACAGGTATTGACCACTTGGTAGAGTTGGGAGTAACACACGTACAGATTTTGCCATCGTATGACTACGGATCAGTGGATGAGACACGTTTGAGTGATAACAAGTATAACTGGGGTTATGATCCTGTAAACTATAATGCTCCTGATGGTGGTTATAGCACTAATCCATATGATCCAGCTAGTCGTGTTCGCGAGATGAAGATGATGATTCAAGCGCTTCATAAAGCAGGCATCCGTGTAATCATGGATGTTGTGTACAACCATACTTTTAATGTGGAGAATAGCAACTTCACACAGACTGCACCAGATTACTTCTATCGTCTGACAGAGAGCGGTGAGTTGGGTAATGCATCAGGTTGTGGTAATGAGACTGCTAGTGAGCGTGCGATGATGCGTAAGTTTATCTTGGAGTCATGTCGTTATTGGATTGAGGAATACCATATGGACGGTTTCCGTTTTGACCTGATGGGTATTCATGATGTGGAGACAATGAATCAAGTGCGTGCAATGATGGATAGTATTGATCCAAGCTTGTTGCTTTATGGCGAAGGTTGGGCAGCCGGTGGTCCATTGTATCCAGGTGAAGAGTTGGCAATGAAGGCTAATATGCAAAAGTTGCCAGGTATAGGTGCGTTCTGCGACGATATGCGTGATGCTTTGCGTGGCCCATTCCACGACAATCATGAGGCAGCTTTCTTGGGTGGTAAATTAGGCCATGAGGAGAGTATCAAGTTTGGTTTGGTTGGTTGCATAGAGCATCCAGAAGTTGATATGGAGAAGGTGAACTATTCTAAGAAAGCATGGACCAGTCAACCAACTCAATCGATTAACTATGTATCTTGTCACGACGATATGATGTTGACCGATCGTGTAAAGGCGAGTGTAAAATTGCGTCCAGGTGAGTTAGCAAAAATTAGTAAGTTGGGCCAAACAGCAGTGTTGACTTCTCAAGGTATGCCATTCTTGTGGTGTGGTGAGGAGATTTTGCGCGACAAGAAAGGGGTACATAACTCTTATTGTAGTCCAGATGAGATCAACGCAATTGATTGGTCATTGAAAGCAAAAAACATAGACTTGTTTGAGTACTATCAAGGTTTGATAGCTATGCGTAAGGCTCACCCTGCATTCCATATGGGTGATGCGGAGTTAGTTCGTGAGAACATGCACTTCTTAGCAGTACCAGAAGGTGTAGTAGCATATGTACTCAATGGTGCAGCAGTAGGTGATGAATGGAAGTCAATCGTGGTAGTGTTGAATGGTCAAAAGACTGCTCAAACAGTGGTTCTTCCAGAGGGTGAGTACACTGTAGCAGTAGCTGATGGTAAGTGTCCAGTGACAAATGAGCGCAAAATAAAGGGTAGTGCTAAGGTTGCAGCTCAAACAGCAATGGTATTGTACGCTATGTGATAGGATATAGGCAATAGGCTATTGGCTATAGGCGATGAGAAAAAGAATATTGATATATTCGTTGCTGATGTTGGCAATGGAAATGTCGGCACAGGAAGTGCCGACATTTTTTCCTCGAAAATTCTTGTTGGAGCATTTTACGAGTGCAAACTGTAATCAATGTCCAATGGGCATGAAGTATATTGTGGAGTATTTAGGCCAGCAAACGACTCCATACATATGGGTAAGTCATCATGCTGTATATGGTGAAGATGAATACACCATAACTGAGAGCAATCGATTGGCGCAAAACTTTCGTATCAATAGTGTCCCCACTATGATGATCAATCGCACGGAGCATGATGGTGTCTTGCTCTTAAAAACGAGCAGTTTCTTCGATTTGTCGGTGCAGCAAGATACTCTAGCGGAAGCATCTGTGGTCATAGAGCATACATTCAACAAGATTGCACGTCAACTCAATGTGACCGTTAGTGGACAAGTAGCTAATCAAGATGTATCGCAATATCTATTGACAGTATTGGTCAAGGAAAATCGTTTGGTTGGCAAACAAGAAGACTCGTTCTACTCATGGAAACAAGTTCCTTGGGCCGAGTATATGCACCCTCGTGTAGTGCGTGCATTCTTGACTGCCCCATTAGGTGATACGGTTCAGGTAACGAATCAAGCATATGAGCATACGGTAAGTTATAAGTTAAACAAGGATTGGGTGCCAGAGAATTGCTGCATCGTAGCCTATTTGACTTCTGTAGATAAGCAACCTGTAATTAACGCGGAGCAAGTACCTGTAATTGCTGGTACACAAGGGGGAGAGCAATATGGACCATACGGTATCACGGAGGCTAGAGGACCTAATACAAATGTCACCTTTGATAGTTTGCAAGTAAAGAAGATGGCAGATGATCTACTGGAAGTACAATTGTTTTCCTCTAAGACTATCAATACTCCCTATATGGGAATATGCAAACAAGTAGGCTTTGTGCAAGTAAGAACGGAGACTGATGTATTGCAGGCTGGCACGTATAATATTGTAGATAGCAATGAGCAGGGAAGCATCGTTCCAGGTTATCGTATAGACGAAGAGGAGACATTGGGTGGATCTCGATTGATCTATGCTCTATCTACAGATTTAAAAAATGGTATTATTACTCCAATACATATGTGGCGTATGAGTTCAGGAGAGATGGTGTTGGATGAAGAGGGTAATATTTCGTTGAACTTCACCACCTACAACGGCACAATTGTGACGGCTACAGCCAAGTACGATTTTGTTCCAGCAACAACTGGATTAGAGAGTTTAGAAGTTAGGGGTTCAGGAGTTCAGAAGGTTTTGCGCAACGGGCAACTACTGATAGAAAAACTAGGTGAGTGCTACAACATTCTCGGCTATAAGGTATCTGAATAGTGCGTTTATTGTCCGTGTATTGTGCGTAAATAGTGCGTGAATAGTGCGTGTTTGACTAAGAGATGGATATAAAAACAGCGTGGTTGAGTGATGACCACGCTGTTTTTGTTGCTAGATTATAGATAAACTAGATTGTCTAGACTTGCTAGATTATTTAACTAGTGCGCCAGTGGCGTCGTAGTTTTGTCCGTTGCGGATGATGATGAGTTTGCCATTGATGATGTGCTTGCTAGCACCAGTCTTATCAATAGTTACATCCTCTACTGCGGTATCAGCTGCGCTGTAATGAATCTTAACAGGCACCTCGTATGAGTTGGTAGCATCTACATCCAATTTGAGTTTGCCATTGATATTCTCAACAGTCACCTTACCATCTACAAGACAGTATAACTCGTTTGAATCGAGGTAACCATCAGCGTCTAGCGCGCAGAAGTATGATTGTGCTGGACCATCAGGTAGGATACCCTTGCAAGCTAGTACTGTACCCTCTTTGAAAGAAGGACTGATAGGGTATACGCCTGCAGGAACAACTGTGTTAGGATCGAATGTATTGGTGAGGAAGTAGAAGTCTACTGCATAGTATTCGTCAGCAATGATGAGCTGAACAATACCATATCCGTCGATAAAGTCAGAATATATCACTTCTGCATCTTTAGAGAAGGTGTAATCGATCTCGCCATCTTCCATATCAAAAGGAATGCGCTCGCGTGCGTACTCAACTTTGAAGGTGAGGTTGTATTGCTTAGCGTCGTCGCAGATGAAAGATGCTACAGCGGTAAGAACGTTGTCTGCAACAGTCACGGTCATGGTACCTTTTTGTACAGAGTGCTCATCGTATTCTTTGGTAGCAGAGTTGTATACTTTAACCCAAGTGTCAGGAGCATAGAAGTCGGTGTGCTCAAATTTACCATCGTTGTAGAAAGTACCTTCTACAGTTTTATTGGCAATACGCTCTACATTGACTTTAGCCATGAGTTTGCCATCAGCGCTCATACCATCCAAGATGAAGATACCAGAAGACAAGGCATTGGTGAACTCTACATCGTCATTACCAAGACCGTCAAAGGTGTAAGTGATGGTCTCAGTTGGAGTTGGGATAGCGTGGAACATGGTGATCTCGTATTGGATAGAGTCGAAACCGAGGATAGTAGAGGTGAGGTAAGTGGTGTCGTTCTTTTGCCAGAGTTTACCTTTGATCTCAGCAAAAGTGACATTAACGTCCTCTACTATACCGTCCACCAATTGGTGGTGGGTAAGGAAGGTTTGGTCTGCGTAGATCTCTGCTCTGCCGAACTCGCCACCCATTACTTGGTCAACAAATGGGAAGTCAAATGATACAGAGTATTCACCATTGTAGTTAGCCAATTGCAACTCTTTTGAGCCCAATGCGTCGATGTAGAACATAGATTTAGCAGGCTCGGTGAAGTTGAGCACTTTGGTTTCTTTTACAGATGGTACTGCATAAACAAGGTGCATGGTGTAGTATTTGTGGTCGGTACCAAGCATCTTAATTTCTACTTGGTATCCTTTGAGAGCATTACCAGTGATGGTCAGAGTACAAATAAGTGACTCAATCTTCTTGCCAGTCTTGAGGTCTGTAAGGAAAACATATGCATTACCATCTGTATACTCTTTTGGAGTGGTAATTCTGGTGTCGTTGTAACCAGCATATACTTCGTATTGACCATTGCTAGCAGAAATCTCGATAGCTGAGTGAGACATACCGAAGGCGTCGTTAACGACCATATTGTTGCATTTGATGTCGATAGTGTCACTAGGAATGATTGGTGCCTCCATTGCTACATTGTAGAAGATAGCATCAGAAGTCAGTGCCTCGAATAGGAATACATAAGAAATGCTGCCTGCGTTGTTTTCTGCGGAGGTGATGATACCTTCAAGGTGATCAATCTCGCGCTCTACACCGCGGTGAACCAATTTGCTATTCTCGGTATCCATCAGTTTGTGGGTATAATAACCCTCAATACCCAACTCGGTGAAGAAGGTGAGATCTACTGCAATAGTATCATCTTTTCCTGCGATGCGGATACGATCATCTTCTTGTTCAACGATGCAGTTGAGGATAGCTACATCGTATCTAGCTTTAGGTTTGATCATTGTATGTTCTGCATATATCTTGAAGTATCCAAACTCAGGACCACCAATACCGCAAGTTGCCAAAACGAGTGCCTCTACGGTATATTTGATCATGACGTCACTAATCTTATCTTCTTTGATAGTCAAGTCGCAAGTCTTATAGTAGTGAGTGTCGCCATTTGCCTCTGGGAACATACACCATGAGTACCATTCTTCTAGGTCTTTTTCGGTATATGTACCAGCCATGGTTTCTGCCTTGGCGTTGTTGATGATATCAAAGTTAAATTGATAACGCTCGTTGAGAAGTACAAAGTACCATTCTGCAGGAGTGATTACGGTATCACCATTACGACCTACTACCGTGTCAGCAGGATAGAAGTAAGGATCCTCGTAGAACGAGTTGAAGTACACCTCTGTGGTATCCAAACCTGTAAGTTTTGCTGGTGCTTTGGTTACTGTGTAAGTAGACCAATCAGCAGATACAGCAGGAGCTTGTTTTGCTTCCTGACGTGCAGGTTGCTGCAAAGTTTGCATGGTATTGCTCAATCGCTCTTTATTCATAAGCGATTTGATAGCTTGTGGCTTTGTGGTTGCTAATGCAGACAAAGACAAGCATGCGAGCAAAATGAAGGATAAAATCTTTTTCATTGTGAATTAGTATTATAGTTATTATTTATTTGATTACTGAACCTTGTATATTGTATTCTGTGTTCTCATGATCGATAATGAGTTGACCACTACGAATATATTTACGTGGTTTAGATGTTGGTACTTGCGTGTTGATGATACTGGTTTGGGTTGAACCATCATAGATGATATGTACAGGTACATCGTAGGAGTTAAGGGCATTAACTTCAAGGTAAAGTTTGCCGTTTTTCTTGCTGACGGTCACTGTTCCCTTGACCCACATATAGATATCTACCAAATACCCTTGTTTGTCCGCTGTAGCATAGAATGGGGTAGATATTTGGTTTTGGTCGTTAGGACCTGTATTGCCAAGTACGGTTCCTGGGCGGAATGATTTGTTGATTTTGTATGTACCTTCTGGAATGAGAATGTCTACATCTATTGAGTCTACAAAGAAATGCATGGCCATCAAGTCAGATTGGTCTGCTGCACCAACAGCTAGATATATCCATCCTTCGTCTGAAGAGTCCACTGTAGTTATAATATCGCTAGCGGTATAGGTTTTCTCAACTGCCCCAAATGGTTTGTCGCCTCGTAGGTATTCTCTCTCGTAGTGCGATGTCAT
>JAZLBE010000070.1:0-3827 GCA_045613525.1 Paludibacteraceae bacterium | reverse complement strand
ATGTAACCAACCTCAAATTGTCTTTGAATTTGTGAACAAGCGCTTTGGGTGTTTTTAGATGTTCGAATGATATGCATAATCTCATCTCCATTCTGTGCAATTATTCTTTCCATATTATGCGTGATTAGTAAGTACATATTTATTATCAAGGTATTCGGCAAGTCCGTTTGGCATTTGCGATTGTATCTCTGCAAAGAGTTCTGGATAAGTCGTGATGAAACGAGACAAGAGCAAAGGTTCGTCCAAATTATTTTGCAGATGGTCAAATAGTAGTTCTGCAAGGAGATACGGGTAAGTTTTCTCTTCTGCATGGATATCACCATAGATATCTGTTCCCATTTCGGGGCGGTAATACAGCAGATTGGTGAAGATAATCTCAGTATTCTGATTGATTTGCGCTAACACTTCTGGCTCAATAAATGGATTATTAGCTTTGAACCAAGCCAAAGCATGAGCGTCGTGCAAGATATTGGTAATGCCTATAATATGGCTGATATTCTGCTTGATACCGGCAAAATAGCCATTCTGCTTTTCATTGTAGCGGAGTGCCCATTTGATAAAAGAAGTTCGGTATGGATTATCCTTGTAGTAACAAGAGGGCTTGAAATAAGCATCCTTAAATATAGCTGCTCGGTGGTGAGTATGCTCGGTATATTTACTCTCAATACAGAATATGGATTGGTAATCATCACTAATGAGCATTACATCCATATTTGATGGACTATTATTGCTACTACCGTTAGAGTTTAAGGATAGAACAGGGAATTTTACCTCAAAATACACTTTGTCATAGGTTGTACCATTAAGTATTAGAGGATTTTCTGGACTCACCCAGTAGAAGAAATTATATGCCAGCATGGATGATGAATAGATTGACTTGGCATGAGCAAGGTGCAGTACACCATGCTTATCGGTATAGTCCTCTAATTCATGACCGTCACCAGCCATAAACATGTTATGAAACTTGCCACTTGTGAGGGCTTTGCGAGCTGCAGGAAATACATTTTCTTCATAAGTAGGAAGATAGTTTTTCTGCTTTGAATTTGAATTCTGAAAATTAGCGACTTTTTGAAGTTTGTTTGGCGAATTTTTCGCGATGTTTTGTACCATAATCTTTCTCATATTTTGTGATTTTGAAAATTACAAAACCCTAATACGAAAAAGTAAAGCTTCTTAAGCTCTAAAAATGGCTAAATCTTAAGAATTGAGATATTTTTCTTAATAAACGACAAAAGATTTTTATGCTAATTTCCTCAATTGAGTTAAAAATTCAAATATTTGTCTTCAAATGCATCAAAAAAATCTTTCTTATCTGTGAACACCTTGCGAGCGTGTTTAATCAAGTCTTCCCATGTTACAAATTGAACATGCTTTTTACCATAATCTGACATGTATTTTGTCACGAAATCAGTATAACTATTTTGGAGATTTTCACTCTCCTGTGGACAGATGAAAAATACATAGTCGTTATCTCCTTTCGTGCTGAGTGCATTACGGAAAAGTTGATAATAATTCTTCATACATATATCCACAAAATTAGGAATATCTTTTTTCACTTCATCGTTCCATAACATTAAAGTGTTTCTTACGAAACTCGGATAAAGATTTTCCTGTCTATCCTTCCAACTTTCAATACTAGCGCGGCACTCTTTACCAAAACAAGCCTCAGTATACTTGATTTCGCAATATATATGTGCGTTTTTGCTACCTATATAGAAATCATAATTGGTTTGTTCTTCTTTGTTATGCATATACTCAAATTCACATTTGGGATCTTGTATATAAGTTGCACCTAGTGAAAGGAATACAGCTGCAAGTTTCTGCGGGTGCTCTATCAAAGGACGAAAGAAATTATAACACATGATCTGCGAAGAAGTCAAATGATGTGCTAAATGATGCAAATGATTATAAATTTTTTTATCATTTTCTGCATATTGTTTTACAACATCCAATAATCCATATTTTTTGATAGCTTCCCATTTTGCTTCTTTGGTGTCACTATCTATCGGCAGAATGTGTGCATAACCGCTCCTACCTCTATAGCACCCAGCTTTACCAGATTTATTGTTTTTGGCTTGGTGTTTTTTGGCTTCTACAACAAATTTAGTTGTTTTCATGACAAAAAGGATTAAGAATAGGTTGCAAAGGTACAAATTTATTTTGGATTGAGCAAATAAAAATCGCCACTTATGTTTCGAAAAACATAAATGGCGATATATAACGCTAGATACTCCTAGACTACATGCGTCAGAGTATTAATATACTATCTTATCTTCTTTCTCTGCCCATTTCTTGAAAGCTCTGATTGCTTCCGCACGCATGAAATGCTCGCATTGGATAGAACGATCAGCATAGTTCAACTCTAACTGATCATAGATAAATGAATCGTCAAAGTTAATGGCCTTGGCATCATCTTTCGTATTGCCATAGCAAATACGCTTCACTCCCGCCCAATACAATGCACTCAAGCACATCGGACATGGTTCGCACGAACTATACACTGTGCAACCAGTCAGCTGAAAAGTGCCCAACTTCTCACAAGCACTTCGTATAGCCATCACCTCTGCATGAGCAGTAGGATCATTGTTCGGTACTACACGGTTGGCACCCGTGGCAATCACTTCGCCATCACGAACGATAACAGCTCCAAAAGGACCGCCGCCGTTGTCAATATTCTCTTCAGAAAGGCGGATAGCCATTTCCATAAACTTCGCATCTTCTGCCGAAATTTGTAAGCTTTCTTCTAGGTGTTGTTTCATATTCAGGATAAAGATTAATTCATATATTATTTTTGCCCCTTAGATGCCTTAATCCACGCTAAACCTGCTCCGCCATTTACCAAAAGGAAGACACTAAAGAGCACAAAAGAAAAAGCATTGCCGATCAATGCATAAAAAATCATACCTGCCAACGCATAAACCACCCACCAGATCCATGCATCAATCTTCTGATAGATGAGGATGAAATTAGCTAGCGTGGATGATGCTATCATTAGTCCCCCTACTAATTTCAAGGCAATATTATCACTCCAAGCATTGTGCTGTATAACGATTGTGGCTAGTGCATAGTCCGCCAAGATGATCACTACTAGCAATAACAAAGAGATCATTCGCTGCCCTAGAGGCAACCACTGAGGGTAGAAAGGCTGCTTCGTGGCACAAAGGCTGAGCGTCTGACGGCGCCAACGAACGAAAGAGATCAACAAAAAGGGGAAGAACACCGCTAGTTGCAATATCACTAGATCATAACTGCCTAGCAAATAGAATTGCGTAGCGAGCAACACCGCCATCACCATACCACCCGCAAAACCGGTATAGTTCTTAGGATTACGAATAGTCAATACATATGCTACCCCTATCACACTGGCAGGAATACCCACTACAAAAGCCGGATCATGCCATTGCAAAAGCACACCGCTGAGCGATGGCACAGCCCATTCAACTATATATAATATAAGGAATAGGGCAGAGAATATACCCATTGACAGGAGTATGTGTTTGCCTAGTTCTTGCCAGAGAGTTTTTTTCATGGTGGGTGAGGGATGGAGGAGTTTAGGAGTTCAGGAGTTCAGAGGTGACTTCTAAACAAGCGCAGAGCGCGACTGAACAACTGAACAGCAGTTTTACTGCGTCTGAACAGCACGGATAAAAAAAGCGAGCCGAAGCTCGCCTTTTTTTGCTGTGTCGTATGATTACTTGCGGCGGTTGCCGTAGCGAGACATAAACTTATCAACACGACCTGCGGTATCAACAAGTTTAGATTTACCAGTGTAGAATGGGTGACTGGTGTTTGAAATCTCCAACTTGATGAGTGGGTAGGTTGTGCCA
>JAZLBE010000069.1:0-8501 GCA_045613525.1 Paludibacteraceae bacterium | reverse complement strand
CATAGTTTGGGATATTTGTCATTCTCCTAATGTTGTATGGCATATTTAGTATATTTCTATTTATAGTTGTATTCATGTCGTATGGAAGAGAATATGCAATCAAAAAAAAGGCAAACAAACAAAAAGAAGACAAAATCTAATTTTGTTAGGACTCCATTCCATGAGAGTATGGCTAAAATAATTCTTTCATTATACGAGACATGGATGGCTGTAAAAAAAATATTAAAAAAACTATTTATTGTTCGTATATTGATAGATTCAATAGATTATACTTTTTATCGTATCTTTCGTTGTTTTACTAAAAAATATGACGATAACTATGCAGCAATATTTGCAGGATACTTGTTGATAGGTGTTGTATTAGTTCCTATTTTTGTTTATCTAAAGCGTTTTGATTTAATTATTTTTACATGCGCCCATGTTTTCTTTGTACTGCGATATATGGGAGCCTATTATTTTAAAATTAAAGGGTGGCGGTCGCGTTGGGGGCGAGGAAAAGAAACGCCAAAGCAGCGTAAATATAGGGGTTGGGCAATAATGACTATTTTTGTGGTAAATCTTATTATTATTCCTGTTACTATAGTAATTTTAAGGCAACTAAAAATCATCTCATAATAGTCAATGAATATGAAGCGCGTAAGAAATAAAAAAGAAGGTAAATTCTCTATCCCAGCATTTATAATCCCGGTATTAGATTATGTGTATTACCGAATATGGTTATGGTGTCAAAAGCATGTCAAAAATGAAAGTTCAAGAATAGACTTGGCAGTGGGTTTTTTATGTCTAATGATTGTAATCCCCATTCTTTATACAATGGCATTCTTTATGGAAATGTCTGATATACCTAGGCATAAAATGCTTATGTATTTACTCCTCGCAACATTACCTCTTTACATTCGTTATGATTATTCTAATAAATTTAAAAATAGTAATTATCAGATATTTAGAGATCGTTGGGAAAATGAGCCCATAGAGAAGCATAAACGAAATGGGAAAATCATTTTGGCTACTTTTATTATTATTGTTATTATTATTCCGATTACGCTAATCTTCTTGAGTATTATAGGTATTATTCCCGAACTTCCAATATGGTAACCTGTTTTCTAACACTATGACGCACTACTATTACCACCAAGACCACTTAGGCATCATCTGCAGCAGTATGGGACGCTACGCATGATAGCGTTGTGCAGCAGACTCTGTACTATGCCGTGTTGTGGGATGACTTACAAAAGTGTATTGAGAATTATAGGAATAGATGATTATGTTTCGAAAAGGTATAAACAAATAGTCATATTACCTCCTCAATCTGTTCATAATATGTGGTTTTATGCGTGGAACCAAACAAATTATTTTGATTACTGTGTTTATTGTGAGGTGGTGGATAGGTTATGTAGGCGTTACCCGCATGGAAGGCTCGTATTTCAATGTTATGGGATTCCCCATCTGCCATGTATACGAACGATTGAAGAAGTATTTGCGTTAGTGGTCGCAGTTATGGCACATCATCGGCACAGCTTTGTTATGAAGAATCTGTTCTCTCAACTGATGTGCTTTTTTCGAATGAAAGATTTCTGATATAGATTGGGTTGTGATATTGCCCAACACATGTTTATGCTCCTTATCGTAGCAACATGGCAGTACATCACCATTGGTGGTTATCACACAGCCTGACCATAGGCGTCTACAAGGCGAAAGGTTCAAGGTTAAAGGCGAAAGGCGAGAGGATTTCTTGTGGATATAGGTACCGTCTGCGGTTTTCTTATAGCGAGAATAGCGCTCGTCACTAGGCATCAACGGATGACCATGTTCAAAATTGTAGAGTTGGGCTGTCTTAAAGACCAGATGTGTAGCTCCTAATTTCTTGTAGTTCTTTTTGATCCATTGCCACTCGTGTTCGTTGCTTTTAAGGCGAAGTACCTGCAATTCTATACGGATACGGCTATGAAATACCGCTTTGGCATTAGCTAGATATTGCAAGCCCTCAAGTGCCTTGTGCAAACTTCCCCCTACTCGGTATACGGTGTACGACTCCTCCGAAAAACCATCTATAGAAATAATAATATGGTTAAGTCCGCTCTTGACAAGTGCTTCTGCCATGCTGCGGTTAAGCGCTTGGGCATTGGTCGAAACAATAGTATAAAGTCCAACTTTGTGTGCCGCGGTTATCATCTCGGGTAACTGCTTGTTGAGCAAAGGTTCGCCCTGAAAATAGAACTGCATAGTATGAGAAGCCTTCTTGACGTTGTCAAGGATACGATGGAAGAGTTCCATCGTCATTAGGCGATTAGGCGATGGGGCGAGATGCGAGATGCGAGAGGTCATTCCTACCGGACATTCGGGGCAACGGAGTTGGCAGAAATTAGCGGGTTCAACGCTTACAAAGCTTGGTAAATGACGCACACGCACTACCCCGAATAGAGATAGTGCGTAGCTAGTCCAACAACAGAGTTGGTTGAGAGTCTTACTTGCAAGCAATCT
The DNA here is from genome assembly GCA_045613525.1 of Paludibacteraceae bacterium. Lineage (GTDB taxonomy): Bacteria > Bacteroidota > Bacteroidia > Bacteroidales > Paludibacteraceae > Colicola. The sequence goes on along the minus strand of JAZLBE010000069.1, from coordinate 6,020 downwards.
TATTGACACGGCGCTCGTGACGACCACCTTCAAACTCGGTGGTGAGGAAAATTTTAACCAATTCAAGGGCTTTCTCTGCAGATACATAGTTAGCAGGAAGGCCAAGGATATTGGCGTTGTTATGTTGACGCGCCAATGCAGCCAAAGGCTCATCCCAGCAGAGAGCTGCGCGGATACCTTGATGGTGGTTGCAGGTCATTGTAATACCATTACCAGTAGAGCAGATAGCAATACCAAAATCGTTGGTTCCATCCTCTACAGATGTTGCCATAGGGTGAGCAAAATCAGGGTAATCGCAACTATCGGTGGAAGGACAACCATAGTCTGTGACTTGTACACCTTGCTCTTGAAGCCAAGCGATAACTGTTTGTTTGAGTGCAAAACCTGCGTGGTCGCAAGCGATGCCGAGTTTGAGATTCTTCATTATAATTAGTAATTATTAGTTAACAATTTAAAATCCTTTTTGCCTCTAACCTAAATTAAATGGGCAGACAAGTTGACACTCTAGGCAATGATGAGTTGTGTAAGCAATGCATTGGGTCGCATCCCAAACACTATTACGTAATGCACCAGTAGGGCAAGCTTCTAGGCATAACTGGCAGTCGGTGCAACACTTCGCTATCCTCTCGCTATCTTCTCGTAGTGATAAAGGAGTGGTATCGGGTTGAACTTGGAGATTCAGGACTATTTCACCAGGATGTACTAAACTACCTAATCTAGGGTGAATCAGTTGGTGATTTTTTCCTATAAATCCCAATCCTGTCTCTACGCACCAACGGCGTTCTAGCATAGGTGCTGAATCGCAAAAAATGTGTTGGTGTGTATCAGACACAATATCTTCGCCGAACTCATCTCTTAGCCTAGCATCTAGTTGGTAGAGCAAAGATTTGACTGTGCGATGATAATCTCTACCAGATTTGTCAAAACTAAGCAGACAAACAACGACAGTCTGTGCGCCAGGGACTAATATGGATGGGTCATATCGTTTATCACGATTGCGTTCGAGGTAGTCCATGTTTCCATGTAGTCCCTGCGCAATCCATTCGTCCATAAACTGTGCATCGCTATCTAATCGTTGCACAGGTGCTATGGCGCAATCATCAAAACCTACTTCAAGAGCTAGATTACAAATATTTTTTGATGTCAGCTTCAAGTTGCTTAAAGTCGTTATATCGTCCTTGTACATTGCCTTTCTTGTCAAACAAGAATAGGGTAGGCAATGATTGCACATTATATTGCATTAGGACTTGTGCGGCATCATTAGTATAAGCTCGCACAGTAGTCCAAGGCAAGTTTTCTACCGCATCTTCCCATGCCAATTGATTACGATCTATGGCTACAGAATAAATGGCCAAACCACGTTGTTGGTACTTGTTATATAAGTCGCGCAACTCAAAGTTGTATGCTACGAACTGATCCATCTCTGTAGAAGAGAAGTCAAGTACAATAACTTTGCCTTTGTATTGTGAAAGCGATTGCATAACACCCTTGTTATCTGGCAGGGTGATATCTAGAAAAGCATTTTCAGCTTCTGCGATAAGTTGTTGAGTAACCAATTGGTTGTGTAGAGAACGTTCCGCTTGCATATATTCCCATACTTGATTGTACAAAGCTTTGGTTCGTTCGTATTCAGGCATCCATAGATTGAATGATGTGGCTACTGCTTGGTACATGCGGCGATCATTGGCATCAGCCATATTCCATATGGCTTGTCCATTCTGTTTGAGGAAAACTGCATAGTACGCTGCCAATGAACGTGGGTTAGCAATAATGATATCTTGGGTCTGCTTGCGTAGTTCATCGCGCGTAGCAGTGCGTGCAGTTGCTCTCATTTGTGCCATCTGCAATGATGCTAAACTACCAGAAATATTGAGTGTATAAGGCAAACTATCAAGTGTACTATTCACCTCTACTTGATCTGTGGAGTCAATAGCAAGTGGCAATACGCGAGTACCAATGCGCAGACGATAAAAATCAGGATGTGCTGGTGCTTGTGCGTTGAGCTTGTATGAGTCGTTTTTGTCTACAATACATGAATCAACAATACTTGTGCCCATCAGAGCTGTATGCTCAAGGTAGATGACTTGTCCTTCTGCATTATTTAGTGTACCTGAGACGCTGAATGTTGGTTGTTTGGTACATCCAACTAAGGCAGTTATTCCGAAAATAATTACTAATATTTTTTTCATAATAGATCAATTTAGCTAGCAAACACCATAGCCAAGTTAGCAAACATCAATTTACAAGCAATGGCTAGCACGATAATACCAAAGAACTTACGCAAAATGTACAGCGAAGTTTGGCCGATATATTTGGTTAACCATTTGGTACCAGATAAGATGGCAAACAATACTAGGGTATTAAGCGAAATAGCAAATACAAGGTTGATAATATCATACTCAGCGGTAATAGACAATACTGCAGTAAAAGCGCCAGGACCTGCATACATTGGGAATGCCAATGGTACCAATGATCCCGTACCTTCTAGTCCTTCGTTCTTGAAAATGGTAACATCCAAAACCATCTCTAATGCCATTAAGAATATGACGAATCCACCAGCAATAGCAAAATATTCAATCTTTACACCGAACAGCTTCAGAACCCATTCTCCTGCAAAAAGGAAGGTGATGAGAATAACGATAGTGGCAATAGATACCTTAGCTGGAGAAATTTTTACTCCTTTGCGCTCCATGTTGAGGGTCACAGGGATGTTGCCTAGTGGGTCAACAATAGCAAACAAGAAAATAAACGAAGATAGTACTTGCCAAATGTCAAATGATCCAAAAAAATGTGCCATAATATAGTATGTTTAATTGTTGCTATCAAAAAGATTTCCCAAGACCAGTTTAGCCTTGGGAAATCTATGTTTTTATGGAAGCATTACTACTTCGAATACATTGCCAGCGTCAACCAACTGCTTGAGAGTTGCTTGTACAGTCTCTGCTGTGATTGCCTCTACAGCAGCCTTGTAGTCTGTGATGTAGTTAATGCCATTTTTATAGTACATAGAGAGTACTGAGTTCCAGTAGCCGTTCTTCTCCAAGTCTTCCTCAAAGTCTTTGAGCATAGACTCTTTTTCTTTTTGGAGATCCTTAGCCAAAGGACCATTTTCTACGATAGTCTTTACTTCCTCGTGGATGATACTCATGAGTTTTTCTTGTTTCTCAGGATCAGTGTCAAACTGCATGATGAGTTGTGCATATGGTACAGGGTGGATATTCATCCAGCCTGCGCAACCAACACCATATGAACCACCTTCGCGCTCACGAATAGACTCCAAGTAGCGAGTAGAAAGGATACGACCAATCATCTCCATGTTTAGATCGTTTGCCAATGTATATGGCATGTCGTATGAAGTATATTGGATGCGGTTGCTAGCAGTCTTGATCTCCATTTGACGAGTGAAGTAGTTCTTTTGAACACCTAATGCTACGCGTACGTTGTCATCCAAAGCCTCTTCTTGCTTCTTGCATGTTTTCAAACCTCCTAACCATGTGCATACTTGCTCTTGGAATTCAGTATCAGCAGGATCTACATTACCAACAAAGAAGAAGGTAAAGTCAGCTGGGTTAGCAAAACGAGTTTTGTATATCTCCATTGCTTTGTCTAGAGATACTTGTGCGAGAACCTCTTTTGTTAGTAGCAATGTGCGGTCAGAGTAGTTGCTAGCCATCATTTGGATAGAGTCAGAGAATGATGACTTAGGATTCTTGTCACGGTTAGCCAATTGTGATTCGAGTGTACTCATCAATGTTTGGAATGCTTCTGCATCGCGACGTGGTGCAGTGAAATACAAGTAGTTGAGTTGGAGCAATGTCTCAAAATCCTTGATGGTGCTAGAACCATTCATGTTCTCGCTATAAGCATTGATGCTAGGTGATAGTGATACACGCTTACCAGTTAATGCTTTTTGTAATTCTGTCACATTCATATCAGCGATACCGCCAAATTCTACGATGCTAGTTGCCAAATGTGCACTTACTAAGTCATTTGTATTAACCAATGACAAACCGCCTTGCGAGAAGGCATAGAAGAGGATTTCGTCTTGTTTGAATGTGGTAGGTTTTACTATCACACGTATGCCATTAGATAATGTCCATTCTGTTGTTCCAAGACTCTCATTGTATGCTGTTTGTTTGATTTTACCTGCTTTAGGTGCTTTCTCTACAAGGTTCTCGCGGATAACTTCCTCTACAGGAGCCTCAATCTCTTCGTTCTTTACTGCTGCTAAAAGTTCTACCGCCTCATTCTCAGTTGGTAGGATAACACTCTTATCTTCTGGCGCTTGGAATGAGATGATCAAGTTCTCGTCTGTAATCAAGTTTTGTGCGATTTGGTTTAGCATATCAACATTGATCATAGGCAAGAGTTGTTGTATGGTTTGGTACTCCCATGTGATACCTGGCATAGGTTGGTCACTGAGGTAATGACGAATACACTCTTGAGCATACATGATGTTACGCATGGTGTTGCGCTCGTTGTATGACTTCTCGTACGCAGCGATGGTTTCTTTCTTTACGCGATCCAATTCGGCATAGGTGAAACCATAGCGACGCATCTTCTCCAACTGTGTGAGCAAATCTTTGTATGCTTGAATCTCTTGACCTTGCTTAGTCAGGTAGACTGCTACAAATGCATCCTTCTCCTTAACCAATTCACCATAGTATGAACCTGCTCCTACGAAAGAAGCATCAGGTTTCATGCTTAACTCAGCTAGACGGTTGTTCAACATATCGCATACTAGTTCAATAGCTATTGATTGTACATACGCCATGTCAGTACCACGCAATTGTTTTGGCAATTGTGGTTTCTTAAACTCCATCTCAATACGAGTGTATTGAGCCTCTTTATCACGAACGATAGCCACAATTGGCTCCACGTTATCGTCTACAGAATACAATGGACGCTCGCCGCGGTTTACACGTGCTGGAACGTTAGCCCATAGATCTTTGATCTTTTGTTCGATTTTGTCTACATCTATATCACCAACAACGATGATAGCTTGGTTATCTGGACCATACCATTTCTTGTAATAGTCGCGGAGAGCATCGTAAGTGAAGTTGTTGATCACAGCTGTATCACCAATCACGTCTCGTTTGGCATATTGACTGCCAGGGTACTTCAATGGATTGATAGCTTTCCACATGCGGCGGTTAGCTTGTGCGCCAGTGCGCCACTCCTCGCGGATCACACCACGTTCGTTGTCGATCTCTTCTTCTAAGAGCAATAGACCACATGCCCAATCATGCATTACCAATAACGCAGAGTCAATGATTCCTTCACGAGTAGTTGGTACTTCAGAGAGACGATATACCGTTTCGTCTAGTGATGTATAAGCATTGATGTTTCCGCCAAAGTTTACACCGATAGACTCAAAGTACTCAATGATACCCTTACCTGCAAAGTGTTGAGTTCCGTTGAAGGCCATGTGCTCCAAGAAGTGAGCCAAACCATTCTGGTGATCTTCCTCTAGGATAGCGCCCACAGCTTGTGCGATATGAAACTCCGCACGGTGTTTAGGATACTCATTGTGACGGATATAATAAGTCAGACCATTCTCCAACTTACCCACGCGTACTGCTGAATCCACTGGCAGTGGTTGTGGCTGTTGCGCCATCGCTACGAGCGACAACGCCAGCACTAAAGTGCTCAAAATCATTCTTTTCATAACCATATTTTTTTAGATCGCCTTCGGCGGTTAGACCGCCGTTGGCTGTTAGATGTTAGATCGTTTCACTGTTAGAAGTTGGAGTGCCGTTGGCTGTAGGCTCTTCGGCAGGGGCTACTGCCTCTTTCTTTTTGCGTGGGGCACGCTTCTTCTTCTCCACTTTTGCCTTATCGCCTTCTTGCTTATTTGCCTTGCTTGCCTCATTAGCCTCGATGAGTTCATCGGTGCGGCTCGTCCATGGGCGTGCGCCCAATATAGCTTCCACATCCTCCGAAGTGATCACCTCTTTTTCGATCAGCAGCTCAGCCAGCTTGTTGTGGGCGGCATTGGGCTTTGCGGTGGGACAGATCAT
>JAZLBE010000068.1:0-2323 GCA_045613525.1 Paludibacteraceae bacterium | reverse complement strand
GAACACAATTTCAACATGGACGCCGGTAATCTCTTCGTTTCCGAATGTTTCGTATGCCCCGGACCCACCTTTTTCCTCATCCCAGCGAAACCACACACGTTCGGTTGCCCACGCCAAAGGGTACGGAGTAATGCACTCAACCCAGGCAATATCGTACACAACGTTGTGTATATTGCCCCAGTTTTCACGAACCGCCTTAAAAGCCGTTTCTCTATCAGTAAAAAATCCGCATCGGAGAACTCTTTCGCCTTCACGGTCATTACTACTCATCGCCATAATGAAATAACATGGAGTGTTTTCGTCAACGATTGCAGGAAGTTGTTCGATGAACTCGGTCTTTTCAGTACCAACTGTACCTAACGCTACTGAAAAATTGCGAGGGAAATACTTATCACAATCGGGTATTTCAATCTCGTAAAAGCCATCTTTTTCTTCATCCCAACCGAACCACTCTCGCGCCTTGGGTATAGGAAACAATCCCGGTTCAAGACATTCAATAATGGCGTAAGGATAAATGGTTTCGTGAATATCGGTCACGTTTCTATGTACGGCATCTACTGCATCTTCTCTGCTCCAATAATAGCCCCAAGCTCCGCCGTAAAGCTCCTTGCAATCGGCTTCTTCTCTTGTACAAACAAAGTACATTTGACATCTCCTTTCATTATTACGGTAAACTCAAATGCTTTTTCTCAATTCTTCTGACAACAGCGTGATAAATTCAATGTGATTAGGCTTCGCATATTCAAATTGCATTTGGATGGAGGTACCAAAATGCATGTAAAGAATTTGTTTTGACTGTGGGGTCCAATGATCCCAAACCATCTTATGCAGAATCTGGCGAACTCGCTCACGGGAAATCCCCTCTCTCTTGCCGATTATTTTCAAGTAACTTTCCCGCCAAGTGCTCGGCTCGTATATTGCTAGTAAAATTACTTCTTTTAACCACGCCAAATCTCGTTGTGCTTGGTTCATATCCAATTTGGATAAAATAAGGTCAAGTTCATCTTCGAGATGCATTTTATTCTCCTTTAAGTAGGCTTTTATATATAGTGTTAGGTGGGCCTGACACTTTCTCAATAACGTATAGCGAGCAAAGCGCGTTTATCACCTTTAAGACTGTACCATATCCGCACTTTAAGTAGCGATGAATATCTATAATCTTGAATTCCGGTGCCTTTCTGACAAAATCCAAAGATTTAAGAAAAGGATATAACGCGCAAGTTTTATCCGGTTCATCTGTCAATTCAACTACGTATTCTATTGTGCCATCAGGCAATTCTACAGTATACTCTTTTAACATTTATCTACTCCTTATTAAATGCATAAAATTTTCATTGCAATTATTTGCCTTTATGCGCATTTCAGCACTTCTCGCACCTGATCGCCGAGAAGCGTCTTCTTTTCCACCAATTGAGAGATGAGTTTTTCTAACTTATTTTTGTTTTCAAAAATAATCTGCTTGGTTTTTTCATAGTAATATTCCATTTCACTTGAAACGCGAGAATCTCGTCTATCAAGAACCTCGTTAGAGCATCGAGTCATATCATAGGGAAATTGACCAAATCCCTTCGAGCAGTAATCACTGATAAAACGGTTAACGATATCAAATGCGCGACCTAAATCCGATCCCGCTCCGGTATCAACAGCACCATAGCAAATCTCGGTAGCCGCTCTTCCTGCAAGAATATACATTACTCTGTTTTCCATCATCTTCTTAGAGTAAAAGTACATCTCATCACGATGAATATAAGCAACTCCGCTGACATGGGAATCATGCTTCAAAACTGTGACTAGGTTCACACTACCGGGATCAAGAATCTCAGCCACCATGGCATGTCCCGCTTCGTGACAGGCTACTAAAGGAAGCGCCTCCTCGTTATCCTCAAAGCTTTCGGGAGCCTTGAACACTACCCTAAGAACTGCTTTTATAACGTCATTCATTTCAACAGTACTTCTTCCGTCAAAGGCTGCGTATGTACCTGCCTGGTTTATTACAGTCTCAAGCTCAGCACATGATCTATCTGCAAGTAATCTTGCAATCAATTTAATATCCATGTCTGCTACAAAGGGCTTTTGAGAAAGATAATAAGCAACAATATCCTCCGCATTTTTACCCGATGGGGTCTTTATATGTAGGCGATGATCGAATCTGCCTGCACGAGTCAAGGAAACCGGAAGCTTCTGTATGTTATTTGCTGTTGCAATCACAAATACGCCCTTGTCTTTTACCTTGTCAATGCATGCTTGAACTGTAACAAACTCCTCGGTGTCACGGCGGCGTTCGTCCTCATTTGCAAACTTATCAAGATCATCAAGGAATACA
>JAZLBE010000067.1:0-11117 GCA_045613525.1 Paludibacteraceae bacterium | reverse complement strand
TTCAGACATTGATACCTTAGAGCGGATCCAAATCATGGAAGATCTACGCAAAGGTTTGTATGATGTGTTGGTAGGTGTAAACTTACTCCGCGAGGGCTTAGATCTGCCAGAAGTAAGTTTAGTGGCTATCTTAGATGCGGATAAAGAGGGATTCTTACGAGATCATCGTTCATTGACACAGACTGCAGGTCGTGCAGCACGCCATGTCAATGGTAAGGTTATTATGTATGGTGACAAGATTACACCATCGATGCAAAAGACCATCGACGAAACCAATCGCCGTCGCCAAAAGCAGATAGCCTATAACACAGAGCATGGCATCACACCTAAGGCACTGAACAAAGCCATTGAGTCTAGTCCGCTCATCGCACTCATGCGCAAGGAGCAAGCAGAGAAAGCTGCACTCGAGCAGAAGATTCAAGATAGTTGGAAATCTGCTCCATGGCAACAATATAGCAAGAAAGACTTGGAGAAGGCAAGCGAAAAGCAACGACGTGCTATGTTGGAGGCGGCTAAGAACCTTGATTTTGACACCGCAGCCCGTCTACGAGATGAGTGGTTACAGATGGAAGACAAGTTGCAGAGCATGTCATAATACCATATTAGAATAAAAATACATATAAAATAAGATTGCCAGGCGGCAATCTTATTTTATATCTAATCATACTAATATACCTGATTACTTATACAAGAAACGTTTGATGCTCTTCTTAGGAGTCTTCTCAAATGGTTCGTCCTTGATTTCAATATCGTGAACACGAGAATAAGCAGGCAATGCTTCATTGAGTTTCTTGAGATTCTCCTTCATAAGGTTTTTCAAGTCATCCAAAGAGAAGTTCTTGGTTTGATCTTCATCTGGGAACACAAGACCGATGAGTTTACCTTCTCGTTCTACAATCACAGACTCAGCAACACCGGTTTGGTTATTAAGTTTGTCTTCAATCTCCTCTGGATAGATATTCTGACCACTAGCACCCAAGAACATAGACTTGATACGACCACGAATATATACAAACTGTTTCTTATCCATATAACCCAAGTCACCAGTGCGCAACCAACCATCTTCTGTAAAGGCAGCACGAGTAGCTTCTTCATTCTTGTAATAACCCATCATCACGTTCTCACCACGAGCTAAAATCTCGCCCTCGCCCTTCTCGTTAGGATTATCAATCATGACCTCCATATTTGGCACCGGCTGACCACAGCTACGACGACGGAAGTATTTAGGTACTGTACCGCTGACCAATGGTCCGCACTCGGTCATACCAAAACCGATAGACAATGGGAAGTTGACATCCATCAAACATTTTTCTACTACAGGATTCATCGCTGCACCTCCGCATAGGAAATAGCGAACCTGACCACCAAAAGCCTTGACAAGCGATTTCTTAACATGACCACGAATGATATTCATAATACCTGGTGTGTACCAGAAGAATTTCAATACAGGTTTAGACAATAGTGGATCAAGTTTCTTCTTATGGATCTTCTCAATCACCAATGGCACAGTTGCCACCAAGTATGGTTTGACATCAGCCATTGCCTTGAGCAAGATACTTGGGGTTGGAGTCTTGGTTAGATAATAGATAGTAGCACCAGCGCTGAATGGATATAGGAAATCTGCTAACTGACCAAACATATGCGCTAATGGCAACATTGACACGACGCGTTGTCCTGGTTCGACAGGCAAAATATGCTGTCCGTTCTCCACATTGTTGCTGAGCGAGCGATGGCTAATCATCACACCCTTAGGCGAACCCGTAGAACCTGATGTATAGTTGATGAGCGCCATAGAGTCCAAATCTATCATACCGTCCTTCACAAGTGAGAAGAACGTATTATTAGTGAGTGTAGATTCTTCGTTCAGCACATGCTCTACATTGCCTTTATACGCTTCAGCCAAGTGAATGAAAGAGAAATCATCCATGGAGAGAATAGCCTCAAGTTCTGGTAACTCTTGGTGTTGAAGTTCGCGCCATACAAATGGGCCAACGAAAAGCATTTTGGCGTCTGAGTGCTTGATCAAACGAGCTAGGTCGTCTGCCTTGAAGTCTTGAAGCAACGTCACAGCCACTGCCTTGTAAGAAAGGATAGCCATATAACTCACTACCCAGTTGGAGCAGTTGCGACTAGCAATAGCTATCTTGTCGCCCTCTTTGATACCCATCAAGCGGAAAAGTTTATGAAAACGTTCTACTTGTTGAGCTACCTCGCCATGAGTGTATTGTTTCTTCTCGCCATAGTCGGCAAATGCTACTTCATTCCATCTATTCTGGATCACTTGATCCATATAATGTAAAAAATGGTGTTTCATAAATAATTTTGAATTTTGAATTTAGAAATCGCCTAAACATCCGACCTTCTAAATTCCTAAAACAGTTAATATTTCCTCCCTTGTTAATTCCTCTCCAATTACTTCCGTTGGGTTGTAAGGCACTTGCTCTGGAGCATGTGCCGCGTCAAAAGTAAAATAGGTGCAAGTACATTCTGCTAAAATCTCCCCCTCTGCACTGAGTATTTCGCCATCCACGATAGCTATATTACGTTTCTGCTCGCGCAATCTCGCGCGCAGTTCTACAAACTTTTGACTAATTGCTACGGGCTTACGGAAACGTGTTTCCATCTTAGCCGTTACGCCCGAACTCTTCAATTGGTGTGAGACAACCCAGCCACACACCTCATCTAATAAAACTGATTGTATTCCTCCATGCAATGTATTGATCCAAGACTGATAGCAGTCTTGAGGTTTCCAAAAGCACACAACATCTTGTCCATCCTCATAGAAACGCATCTTGACGCCATAGGGATTAGTAGGACAACAGCCAAAACAATTGTAACCTTCTGTTCCTATCCATGGATTTTTGATTTCACGCATTATTCCAATCACTTTCTTAGTTTTTCTCTGCACTGCTCAATTGTCATCTTTACTGCTTGATGGTTCCACAGCTCATATTCCTCAGCTTGAATGCTGTATACACTATCTGCTTGTAAGAAATACTCCAATGCTCTTTTCTTGCTCCCTGTAGGTGCATAAAACTCGACATTCCCGAGCATCGATAGTGCTAATGCATCCCTTGTATCCATGTCTTTTATTCGATTGATACATGCAAACAAACTCTTCGCATGACTAATCAATCGGGTATTATCTAGAGCCATCTTATAGGTATACACACTCGCCATATAGGCCTCATAGCGTGCTGGTGGAAGGTTTTCCTTCATCACTAGAAGATGTTGCTCATAGCGTTGTAACATGGCTTTAGCTTGCTCCTTATCCTTTCCCAATACCACCGCAGTATAACCATATTCGTAGTTCAGCAATTGCTTCTTTTCCTCAATAGACAAATTATCCCACTCTGTTGATGCAATATACTCTCCCCATATGGTAACATCTTGATCTAGATATGCTTGATATAATTGATGGTTTGAGTACTGTGCTCGGCACAGACTCGAAACCATCAATAATATTAGCACTACAAGTTTTTTCAAGCTTGCTCAAGCATCAAGGTGCGTGTAGGTTGGTCGCACACCTCAGATGGTCCATAGTATTGGATTGGACCTGGGTAGATGTAGCTGAGTTGTGGATCAGCCCAATCTGCACGGTGAGCAGCCAAGTACTTGAATGGCGCACCATTGAGATCTACCAATGCCTTTTGAATCACAGGTTTCATCTTACCGTGGCGACGCTCCATGTTCATCATCATAGTCACAGGTACACCACCTGCTACCCACTCAGAAGCTGGTTTAGTGAGGTTCTTCACCAATGCCATATAACCAGTCTTGCCAGCTGCGATAAGGTGAGCAGCTGTGTTACCAAGGCTATAGCAATAGTCAGCATCGAAGTTAGATGGCATAGCGCAACGACCCTCGTAACCGAAGAAGTGGTTGAGTGCTGCAAATTTGCCCTTGTATGTACCAGCAGCCTTGAGTTGAGCAAGACGCTTTTGTACCATCTCTATAAGAAGTTTCTCGGTCTCAATTTGGCTCACCATAACGTTGCCGTGAGGATCACGATCAAGAGTCAATTGCTTAGCAATACCCTTTGGCAAGCTGCGATAGAGTTCGCAAGAAGCAGCAGTCAACTTGCTCTTAACATACTCACGTTTAGCATCATCACCCTCGAGAGCAGCGAACTCCTCGTTCTCAGCAAGCATATCGTTGAGCTCTTGGATGAGTACACGCATCGCAGGGATAAACTCAATAAGACCCTCAGGAATGAGGATTGTACCAAAATTCAAACCAGCCTCAGCACGAGCAACAATAACCTCTACGATTTGCTCTACAACTTCGTTGAGAGTCATGTTCTTAGCCTCAACCTCCTCAGAGATAAGACATACGTTAGGTTGTGCTTGGAGAGCACACTCTAGTGCGATGTGGCTAGCACTACGACCCATAAGACGGATAAAGTGCCAGTATTTCTTAGCAGAGTTAGCATCGCGTTGGATGTTACCTATGAGCTCAGCAAAAGTCTTACATGCTGTATCAAAACCGAAAGAAGTCTCAATCATCTCGTTCTTGAGGTCACCATCAATAGTCTTAGGACAACCTATCACTTGGATACCACAATTCTTTTGGATGTAATACTCAGCGAGTACACAAGCATTGGTATTACTATCGTCACCACCAATGATTACGATAGCCTTGATACCGAGCTCTTGGCATACTTTGATACCATTGTCAAATTGCTCTGTCTCTTCAAGTTTGGTACGACCAGAACCGATGATATCAAAACCACCAGTATTGCGTTACTCGTCGGTGATATCAGCGGTGAGTTCTGCATACTTACCATCCACCAAACCACTAGGACCACCGAGGAAACCATAGAGTTTGTTCTCTGGGTTGATACGTTTGAGTGCATCGAAAAGACCGCAGATCACGTTGTGACCACCTGGAGCTTGACCACCAGAGAGGATTACACCTACGTTGAACGCATCAACAGCGGCGGCCTCAGCAGCTGGTTCAAATTCAATAACAGGCATTCCGTAGGTGTTTGGGAAGAGTTTGAGAATCTCCTCTTGATCTGCTACAGATTGCGTTTTTGCGCCTTCTTTAAGGCTTACATTTCCTTGCAAAGCTACTGGCATCTTTGGTTGATACGCAGCACGAGCGATTTGCAAAGGGCTTTTTGTCATTGTCATAATTTTGTGTATTTTTTAATAGTGTTTAATGTTTTTCTAGTCATATGGGCTAGCACTGCAATAGCCACATTTCTGGAATTTCGCTACAAAGGTACAACAAAAAACGCGAATATGCAAGCATAGAGCACAATATTTTGAAAAATGATAGATTTATCTATCAACATCACATCTCATATGACTATCTCAACCCTTGCTTTATACGGGTTCATGACGGGGCATAACCTCACTTTATCTTTATCTTGCAACAAACCACATCGTAATATTTGCATGTATGCATTTTTTTTCGTACCTTTGCAGACAATTACATTTACACTTTTACAAACGTATGTCATCTCTTACATTTTGGATTAAGAATGCACGCAGCATTTCCCTTCCTCAGTCTGCACTTCCATGCCTAACGGCTATTGTATTGTGCATTGGTCAACAGGGATTCGTTTGGTGGTTAGCCATACCTATCTTCCTAGGAGTCTGTGCTTTACACTTAGGTATGAACTTAGCAGACGACTATTTTGACTTTAAACATGATTCACGCATTCGAGCTGATATTAGTAGCAACAGTGTGCGTGCAAGAATGGAGAAATGTCATTACCTAATAAGAGATAACGAAGATACCCAAGGGAAGAAAAAAGCTACCGTCTCAGAACTTGGTTGGGCCATTGTCGGTTTTCTAGCCTTTGCTGCTTTGATGGGAGGAATAGCGTTTGTTACACAGTGGTTAGTTCACGGTTGGCAAGCTGCCATGGGAATCCTTCTGTATGCCGTCCTTGGACTTATTGTTGGTATCAATTACTCGGGAAAACCCTTAGAATTAGGTTTTCATGGTTTCGGCGAACTAGTCATTGGTCTCATGTTTGGTCCTCTATGCATGTTGGGCATCCAAGCTGCCATGACTGGTCAGATCTTCTCATGGGAGATGGCATGTATTAGTCTTGCCATCGGATGTCTTGTTACTAACATCGTATATGTACACTCCGTAATGGAAGTGGATGCCGATGCTCAATTAGGCAAAATGACATTTGCGCGACTACTCAGCAACAAAGCTACCATGATTCTTTTTATTGGTGTATTTGCCATCCTACCATTTGTGATATTGGCTTTCGGCATTACACTCGGATGGTGGAGTCCATGGTTCCTGCTCACCATGCTCACACTACCCATGTCTATATATTTGATACATTCGACCCGACTATTTACATACGGATTGCCACGCATTGACAAACCTCAATGGTGGATGGGACCCATGGGAGATTGGGATAAATATGTAGAGGCAGGTATAGATTGGTTCTTATTCAGATGGTTACTCGCTAGAAATATTTGCACATTTTTCTGCCTTATTATCATCATAGCGAGCATCATCAGTTAACACTACTAAATATTAAGCACTATGAATATTTTCAAAACTTTATCACATTACATATACCTAGGACAATGGTTTGCTCGTGCACGCTTTTTAGGTCGCAAAGCGCCACTCCAAACAGTCCTCTTCATCACGGATAAATGTAATCTACGCTGCAAGCATTGCTCTGTTTATGGCAGTGCGGGATACAAACAACGTAGTTTTGATGACATCGTTGAAGACATGAAGTATTCCTACAAACTAGGATCTCGTTTCATAGATTTAGAAGGTGGCGAGCCTACCCTTTGGAAGGAAGGCGAACGCAATATCAATGACATCATTGATGCAGCCATGAAGATAGGTTTCTTCTCTGTAACCGTTACCACCAACGCACAACAAGACTTCTCATGGATTCACCCACAGTCTATTTGGGTAAGTATGGATGGTATAGGTGAATACCATGATCGTGTCCGCGGAGAAGGTACATTCGCTAGATTAGAAGAGAACATCCGCAATTCTGGATTCAAGCATATCTGTGTCAATATGGTGGTCAATGCACTCAACCATGAGTCACTCGATCATGCCATGGAATATGTCAAAAACAACCCTGCAATTGAGCAAATTTCGATCAATTTTCACACACCATATCCTGGTACTGAACACCTAATGTTACCAGCAGAAAAGAAGGTTGAGATCATTGACAAGGTTATTGCATACAAGAAAAAAGGATATCCTATCATGAACTCCACATCTGGACTTAAACTAATGAAACGCAATGCATTGGGACAAATCCAACTAGGAAAAGAATGCTTCGTTACCAACTTTATTTATACTGAAGGTACACGAAGTCTATGTCTAGGATACGATACAGACCAATGCCGTGTTTGTGGTTTCTGCATGGCCGGAGAGATGGCTAGTGTTTGGAACTTCAAACCTGATACTATTTTGGCAGGATTCAAACTTCGCATGTAAACAACAGACTAAATAAAAACAACGAAGGAGGCTCTCACGCCTCCTTCGTTATTTATTTATGTCGTATAATCTACAATCTCATACCCATAATATCATATTCCTTACCATCTATTACAACCACTAAACGATTAGATCGTAACAATTTTCTCTTGTTTTCATGTCCACTTGGCACAGTTTCCACACTTGTTGTTGTCGCATCATATACAATATGCACAGGCACATCATACGAATTGAGTGCATTGACCTCAAGGTGCAAATCACCATGTTCCTTCTTCGTCACCTCTACTGTGCCGTCCACAAGGAAATATAAAGGCACTTGCAAATAGCCATCCGCATCACACAAAGCATACAGCGATGGAGATACCGAATTATCCTCATTCACTCCTGTACTAGCCAAAACGCTACCAGGTGTCAATGAGCTATTGATAGGATACACGCCTTCGGGGATAACAATTTCACTATCAGCAGACTCGGCAAACATATAGAGCACCAACAAGTCAGACTGGTCAGCAGAGACAGCTTGGAAAACTATATAACCTTGCTCTTCCGTCTTATCCATAATAGTAATTTGATCGTCAGTAGTATATATCTTGTCCACCTCACCATAGTCCACATCATATTCTAGTCGAGGACGGTTGAGTGCAGAGTAGATTGTCAACTCATAACTCTTGCCATTCTCGCAGATAATAGATGCATCAGCTGTGATCGTACCATCTTCTGCCATAGCTACTGTCAGTTGCCCTTTCTCCACCGTATAAGTCTCATACTGACGCGTAGCCGTATTCCATTCTTGAACAAATGTATAATCATTAAAGAAGTCATAGCGGCCTTCACCAAAGCGTCCAAACAGACCATCATTCACATAAGTCCCTGCGACCTGAGTAGTGGCAGGCATCAAGGATATCATCATCGTTTGGTCATCAGAATATCCCACAAACTGAAAGTACCCCTCTTCCAAATGATTGTCAAACTCTACCTCGTAGAAGGTATGGTGCACCGTTTCAGTAGGCGTAGGAACAGCATACCACAACTGCACATCGTACATATTTGAGTCAAAACCAATCACTTGCGCCACAACCCAAGTCGTATCTCCGGACTGATATATCTTACCGTCAACCTGCGCTAGTTCGATATCCTTATCCAAATCATTATCATACAACGAAGTATAGTACTCCCCTATATGCTCCATGGTAAAATCACCACCTAAATCTGCCCCCACAATATTTAGGTTCAAAGTGTAGCGGTCGTTAGAATTGATGAGCAATAGGTCATTATTCATCTGCGGATAGTAAGAAGCACGGGCTGTGTGGTCAAAACGCAAAGCTATCGTATCAGTAGCCGCAGGCACTACCCAAGCTAGATCGAAGTTATACACCACATTATCCGTACAACGTGCCTCACCGTATACTATATATTCGCCAGTAGTCAGAGACTCAACATATATTTTTGTTGTCAGAGACTCCACCTGACTGCCCGTCTGCTTGTCTGTAACATAGACTTGAGCTAATGCTTCTGTGTAAGTATGCTCACGCAGAGCATTATCCTTGTACATGATTTGCAATTCATACGCTTCGTTGGAAGCAGCAATCGTCATCATATTATACACCTCAGCATAGGTATCATCTATCCGCATATTCACACAACCAACATCAACTGTATCAATAGGATCAGCAAAGGGCACTGCCAATAGCATATGATAAATCACCGTATCATTGCCCAACATATTGCACTGAGCCATATAGGCCAATACACTATCCGTCAAATAACCCACACCCACTTGTGCTTCTAATTGCAACGGATTAACCTCCTTACCTTGACAAACAAAACGCGAAGCAGCAAGATCAAAGTACTCCAATGCTGTATAACTACCTATGATAGATGAGCTATTTACTTTGAGCGCAATATCCCAATCCGCATTCTTGCCTGCTATGGTATAAGCGTCCTCCTCTACAAACATTTGGGCATCTAAAATAGACACATCCACTTCATCCTTAGCATTAATCACTTCATGGGTAGCATGTACCTTGTAGATATTACCATCTGTACCAGTAATAGTAGCATTTAGCTCTATCTGCTCAAGCATCGGATTAATTTCCTCCACAGCGATAGTCATAATGATATTCTTAAAGTGAATACCGCCATTCTCGCGATTTTCAGGTGTAAAGATATAGGAATAGTCATCCAGAAACTTATTCAAACGGAATGTACCGCAATAATTATCCTTAGGAGCTTTCCAATTGAGATATACCTCCCAATCCTCCTCATTCTCTAGTACCACATACCAATCTCCCGAATCATAGTACTTCGGACCTTGCGTAAAATGATCAAAATTAAGATGAATAGTATCAACTGAGGAAACTGTTTGTTCTACCGTTGATATACAATATGGAGCAGTAGCGCATACGCTCTGCATAACAAACAAAGAGAATAACAAAAACAGTAATTTACGCATCATAAACAATACATTACATAATTGACTGCAAAGGTAATAAAAAAATTGCGAATATGCAAATTTTTACTTCAGAAGTTTAGGGGAACAGCTTTTCGTTCTCGAAGCATACCTTTGCCCTATCTTTTACGGGTTCATAACGGGTTCATACAATAACTCTCAACTCTCGCCCATAGCCCTCTGGGCGTCCAATCCCCGATATCCGATACCCAATAGCCGATACCCGATACCCGATACCCGATAGCCGATACCCGATAGCCGATACCCGATACCCGATAGCCGATACCCGATAGCCGATACCCGATAGCCGATACCCGATAGCCGATCCCTTCCCCTTACTCTCCCCTTAGTTGCCACCTATCCGCATAGGGACTTCATAGGGACTTCATAGGGACTTCATAGGAACTTCGCCGAAAGGATACCGAAGGAAGAGCGAAGCGTTATCGAGCCCTTGTGGCGGAGAATACCGAAGGAAGAGCGAAGCATTATCGAACCTTGTCGAAATGGCAATAAACAAAAGTAGGTGTGTCATCATTCTGACACACCCACTTTACTTCTTCTCGCCTTTCGCTGCTACCTGATACCCGATAACCGATAACCGATATCCGATAACCGATAACCGATAACCGATAACCGCTACCCGATAGCCCGAAGGGCGTCTTATATCTTACTTCACTTGTGCACCAAGAGCATTGTAAGCTTTACCATCGCGGATGATCACGAGTTGACCGTCAACGATTTGCTTGCGGATACCCTCAACATTTACATTTACGTTCTCAACGCCTGTTGATGTGCCGTCATAAGTAATATTGACCTCTTGATCGTAAGAGTTGATAGCGTTGATAGTCATCTTCATCTTACCATCTACCTTCTCAACTGTTACAGTACCACTTACCATACACCAAACAGGAACTTGGAGATAACCATCTTCAGTATAGAGTGCATAGAACGATGGAGATAGACCATAGTTAGGATCATAGCCTTCACTTGCATATACGGTACCATAATCCATAGAATCATCAATTGTGTAAACACCTGCAGGAACTACGATATCAGCATCAGCTTCCTCTACGAAGAAATACATTGCGCAGATATCAGAACCATCAGCTGCCTCTGCTTGCCAGTAAATCATTCCGTAGTCAGCATCGTATTCAGCAGTTACAACATCAGCTGCAGTATATGCTTTCTCTACACCATACTCAGCATCATACTCCAAGTGTGGTTT